>DAOUGC010000201.1:0-12790 GCA_034429695.1 Levilinea sp. | reverse complement strand
GCATCATTGACAGTTGCCCGCACGGTGCGCTGGTGCAGGACAAGCACAAGGCTGACGAGTTGCACCTGCATTATGAACAGTGCAATCAGTGTATGCGCTGCATGGCAGTGGCTCCAGAAGGCAGCCTGGTGTTACGCCCATCCAATTTCCATGCCTTCCAGGAAGCCTGCGCGATCAGCGCCAGCATAAGCCTGGGAACCTTTGCCCCCGGCAAGGCGGTACACCTTTCACTTGCCACGCATATGACCCCCGTGTGTGATTGCTTTGGCTTCACCAGCATGCAGATCATGCGGGATCTGGGTATCTTTGGTTCTGACGATATTGTGGCGGTTGAAAAAGCCTTCCTCGATATGTCCATGAATGAGCCGTTGTACGAAGACAACATTCCCACCAGCATGGAAGTGATCCGCAACGACAAGCATCCGTTTACATGGTTGCACGGACCGATGAAGGACCCATATGTGGTGGTGAACTACGCCGAATCGCTCGGCCTGGGCAGCACGCAGTACGAACTGGTGGACGTGATGCCGGTGGAGCAGGTGGAACGCGCTCCGATGGGATACATCTCAGCCCACTAAAAAGTAAAGCCATGATTATTTACCGCCGCCCTGGATTGGGCGGCGGTTTGGTTTGTGCACGGATGGAAATTCACCCACTCTGGCGATTGACATGAATAGAATGTTTGTGCTATTATCAAGACGAGTCCAAATGACGTGGGGTTTGGACTGTGGTTCACTTATTTCGACGGTCTCTTTTTTTTGGAATATTTCTAGAACAAATATTCTTCGTCGCTATCCTTGAGGGATGGTTAATTTGATGATACAGGATATGCCGATGTCCAATACAATTTTAAACCTCGCTGCGACCTGCGCGCGCACACTCGCTCTGGGTCCCGGCTTGCGGGCGGCCGTGTGGGTGCAGGGCTGCCCCTTCTCCTGCCCGGGATGTATTTCGCCGGATTGGACAATCCAACGCGAAGCCCGGCTCTTCGATCCGCATGACCTGGCGGTGCGCCTGACTGCCGACCCTGACGTAAAAGGGTTGAGCATTTCTGGCGGCGAACCCATGATGCAGGCTGCAGCCCTGACCGTTCTGGTGCGCGCTGCCCGGCAGTTGCGCCCCGATTGGACGGTGCTTTCCTTTACCGGGTTCACCATCGAAGCGCTCACCCGCACACCCCCTTCACCTTCAGTGATGGATTTGCTCTCCCTTTTGGATGTGCTGATCGATGGGCAATATGTGGCATCCATGAATGATCACCGTGGATTGCGCGGCAGCGCCAATCAACGCGTGCATCATTTTACTGATCGGCTGATTGATTTCCCTTTCGAAACTGCTCCACGGCGCATGGAAATTCAGCTCGAAAACGGACAGGCTTTTTTGATCGGCATTCCACCCCAGCGTGTCAATGCCGCCTTCAATCAAGCCATCTCAAGCGCCAGGGCTTCACTGGCAGGCAGGTTGAGTCAATGAGCGGACATAAAAGGGCAACCATCAGCATCGGGAACGATGTATATTCTCACCTCGAAGAGGTGCAGCGCGCTGCAGCGTCCATGAGCAGCTCCCATCCAGCGACTGTGGTCATTCATCACACAGACTATATCGTCCCCGCGCTTGATGAGGTGAGCTACCGCCAGCAAGCGCTGGAGGATTCTCTTAACCGGGTGCACTCGCACATGGCAGCCGTTGAGCAGCGCGCCGGTCAGCAGATCCTGCGCAGCCAGCAGGAGTTTGCCAGCCGTTTCACGGCAAGCACACAGGTGTACTGGCAACAGGCCATGGAATGGTTGGATGACCAGTCCGCTCATCTGGAACGGGTGGCGCTTGAAACCGCCCGCAACCGCGAACAGGTGCTTGCCCTGGAGGATCGGCTGTTGCAGGAACGGGCAAACCAGCGGCAGGTCCAGGCTGATCGGCAGGCGATGACGGTCAACTGGCTGAATACCGCCGCCACCCTGTTTGATTTCATCTGTGAGAATTATGACGTTGATCGGTTTTCTCCTGGCCGGATCAACAGGTTGAACACCCAGTTGCAGCAAGCCCGCCAAAATTTTGACGCAGGGATGCTGGAAGCCTGCCTGCTTGGCAGCCAGTATGCGTATAACGCACTGTCTGATTTGCGCATTACCCTGGAACGCAGGACGGCTGAATATGAAATGCTAATCCACACCATGACCGATGCGCTAACGGCCATGGAAACCATGCTGGCGGAGGTTCGTGAGGTGGAGGCGGTTGATCTCAACGGAGAGGTGTTGAACACAACCATTGATGTGGCGTACTGGTCATTTGGTGGGTATCAGACGCTGCTTGACCGGGTCAGCCAGATCAGAACGAGATTTGAGGATGATCGTCAGCAAATGAAGAGCGAGGACATGCGGCAGGTACTTGAGCACGAACTGCCCAACATTCATCAGGAACTGGAACGCATCATCAATGACGCCCGTCTGGCGGCGCTGAATTCGCAACTGCGCATTAACATCGCCGATTTGATCGTCTCTGCACTTTCGACGCAGGGGTTTGACATTGAAGAAGGTGGGTACGCCGGTGAGGATATGCGCCGCGATTACTCCGCACGCCTGGTCAGCATTGATGGGTCTGAGGTTGTGGTGCAGGTAAAACCCACCCCGGGACAGGATGTGGAAAACGAACTGCATTTGATCTCATTGGATGCCAACCAGCGCTCAGAACATGAACTTCGTCAGCGCAGTGTCGAGATTCAAAAGACGCTGGACCAACACGGGCTGAATGTGAGCGAATTTCGCACTCCCTCCAGATCAGGTTCAGGGCAGGTTCAACGCCTTCCTGCCCGCAATGTTCAGCAACAAATCCGCTCATCGGTGCGTCAAACGAGATGATCTTCCAGCGGTTAACCGGCGCCCTGGCGCTATCTGATTGGGCACGGTTCCACATCCTGCATGGGATGGGGATCGATGATCTATGGGTTGATGCCAGTGGGGATACCGTCTCATTTGAATATGCCTTGCTTGCAGAACTGAAGTCGTGCGGTTTTGACCGCATTATTTATTCAGACCCAACCCGGCCAGTGTTCTTCCTGGATGAAGGCTCCCGTTCAGCTTGTTTGCAACGCGCTTCCCGGGTGGTTCCAAGGTGCGATGAACCAGAATCATCCCAAATGCGTCACCTGTCAGGCGGCCCGCTGGAGGGGCGGTTTGTGTTGCCGCACCAACAGGCTATGCCGTTCAACGGCGTCCATGTCCACCCGGATGTCTTGGAGGATGATTTGAGCGGCATGGGGGATGTTCATGCAGTCAGGGCGCTGGATACCTGGCTGCGCCAGCAAAATCATCAGCGCACGGCAATTGTGTTCCTGCACGCAGAAACCGGACTGGCCTACTTTGATGACCCGCGCACCCTGGCAGGGGTGATGGCGGGCTGGTTTTCCCTGCCTGCAGAAAACGAAAACATCGTCATCATGGCATTTTCGGCATTCTCCACTGACCAATTGGATGAACTGGTTGAGCGATTGCCCGTACCTGAGCTGCGCAATGCGATCCAGAATGAAAACGATTATCCCCTGGTAAGTGTGGGCCGGATCAGTAATGACGCTGCCGATGAAATTGATCGCTTGTTGATGAACAGCGAAGAACGTGCCGGCTGGGCTTCGGCGGGCGAACGCACTCAACTGGCGGGGCGATTGGCGGCAACTGCCATCCCGGTCAGCCGGTGGGCGCAACGGTTTGTGACATTGCCGCGCATTTCGATGGAGAGCGTGCGTTCGGCTGGCTGGCTCCCGGCGGTCAGGGATGTGTCCCGGTCAGCGATGGATACGTTGCAATCCATGGTGGGGTTGGAAGACATCAAGCAGCGGGTGCAGGAGATGGCGACATGGGCCGCCCGGCGCAAACAACAGCCTGCTGACCGGGCGCCCTCACTGCACATGGTGTTTTCCGGCAGCCCGGGAACCGGCAAGACCAGCGTGGCGCGTTTGCTGGGGGAGATTCTTTTTGATGCCGGGGTGCTCAAACGCGGTCACCTGGTGGAGGTGCGCGCTGCCGACCTTGTGGCTGAGTTCGTTGGCGGAACACCCGCCCGAACCAACCGCCGTATTGATCAGGCGCTGGACGGGGTGTTGTTCATTGATGAAGCCTATATGTTGACCGCCGATGGACGCGGTGGGTACGGGCAGGAAGCATTGGAGACCCTGCTGGCGCGCATGGAGGAGGAACGCGGGCGGCTGGTGGTGATCGCGGCGGGTTATCAGGCGGAGATGGAACAATTCATTGCGTCCAATCCGGGTCTGGCGCGCCGTTTTCCTCAAGAGAACCGTTTCTGTTTTCCTGATTACACACCGGACATGTTACTGGAGATCCTCAACCAGATGTTAAGCGAGCGCGGGATGACGACCAATGAGGATACCCGTGAGGCATTAAAGCAGGTTGTGGGCGGTCTGTACGAACGACGGGATGCCACATTTGGCAACGCAGGTGACATGCGCAACCTGTGTGATGCCCTTGAGCGGCGCAGGGCTGTGCGCATGACGGAACAGGATGTAGCCACCGATGCACCCTTGACGGTGGATGACCTGCCGGAGCTGTATCGGGCATATCTGCAACCCCAGGCGCCGGATTTGGATGAGTTGTTGGATGGCTTGAACGGCATGGTGGGCCTGGATGAAGTCAAAAAAGCCATGCGGTTGCTGGTCAGGCGCATTCAGTTTGAGCAATTACGCCAGAAACATCACGGTGAGCAGCCCGCAAACCGGGCGCGGTTGCCCATTCAGCATCAAATCTTCACCGGCAACCCTGGTACAGGCAAAACCACGGTCGCCCGCTGGATGGGGCAGGCGTTTCGTTCACTGGGGCTGTTGAGCAAGGGGCACGTGGTGGAAGTCAGCCGGGCGGATCTGGTGGCGGGCTATGTCGGGCAGACGGCCATCAAGACCATGGACAAGGTGCGTGAAGCGCTGGATGGCGTGCTTTTTATTGATGAAGCCTACAGCCTGGGCCGTGGTGGGCCGGGTGATTTTGGGAACGAAGCCATTGACACGCTGGTGAAAGCCATGGAAGACCACCGCGGTCGGTTGCTGGTGATCGCAGCCGGATACCCGGCAGAGATGGAAGCCTTCCTGTCCAGCAACCCCGGCTTGCGCTCGCGGTTTGCTGCGCCGCTGCGCTTTCCAGACTTTTCCAATGATCAACTGGTGGAGATTCTCTCCAGTCTGGCGGATGAAAAACGTTTTGACCTGCCCGACGATGTGAATGTGAGGGCTGGGGCGTATCTGTTGAATCTGCGCGAAGCGAACCCGCGCGAGTTTGGTAACGCGCGCGCTGTGCGCCAGTTGTTTGAAACCATGAGCAATCACATGGCAGACCGGCTGTTGACCGGTTGGGATTTACAGGAAGTTGATCTTAAAGAGGTCTCCTTCTCATCGGAGGATGTTCCAGGTTATCCGTGCAGCGCATAAGCATCAACCAGTGTGGGCAAGGTGTGTGCCAGCCAGATTTCCCTTAACCAGTGCTGCTTCACACCCCACTGTAACACCACCCCGTCCTGATTTTGGACGGGGTGGTGATTCATGCCATGGGGTATTGATGATTGTTTAGAACACGGAACGAGCCATATCCTGCAGGGTCATCTCCATGATCTCCACGGTGCGGCGGTACCACTGGCGGTTATCCAGTTTGACATCGTTTTCACCCAGCTCGCAGAAACTTTCGATGGCTTCCATCCACAGGCGGGAGGCTTCACTGCCCTCACCCGGGAACTCCCATGTGACAATGCCAAGCAACCACAGGGTGACAGCGTGGCTGTGCGTTCTGGGGACATATTCCAGCAGCGCGCGTTGAAAGTATTCACGCGCATTGGCAAGCAAGCCCAACCGAGCCGCAGCCCGGCCACATTCCAGCAGCCCCTCGCCGCGTTCCATCAGGTCTTTTCCGGCTCCGGCAGCCACAGCCAGGCGGGCGATCATCTTCAAGCGGTTTTGCGCGTCCTGCTGCAGGTCAACCAGCGGCTCAAGTGACATGGTTTCCACCTGTTGCTGGATCGCCTGTACATCAGGGCGCAGGTTGCCGGGCCGTTTGTCCCTGAACAACCAACCATACACCACATCAATATTCCGCAATTTGCTGGACTCTTGAATACGCGCCTGGGTCTCAATGACCTGCTTGCTCCATGCAGCCAGGCTGTCCACACGCCCTGAGCGCATGTTCCATGTTCCGTTGGGGTTGGCGCTTTCGCGAAACAACCAGTCAAGCATCTGGTGCAACACCTTGTTGAACCCGTCCGGCAGACCGGCTTTTTCGCGCTGGCGCATGGCTTCATCCACCAGCTCCCGTCCGCGGTACAGGTCTCCGCGGCGTGCTTCAGATACGGCACACACCAGCAGCGCCTGGCTGTGCTCCAGCGGGCGGGCGCTCATGGCAAGCGGTTCCAGCAGTTCGCGCGTCAAAATGCGCGCGCTGGCGTCGTCCACGGCTGCCGAAAGGATGCGCCGGGCGCGCTCTGCATTGCCGGGGGTGAAAACCCAGCTCTCGCCGGCAGGCAACAACCACGAGTACACGTCAAGGACATCAGATGGTTTCATGCGGGCGCCTGCGGTTCCTGGCGGGGCGGCTGCAATCCGCCGTTGTCGCCGTTGTTGTAGGGATGCCGTTCAAGATTATCAAGGATTTGCGCCGAACGAAGCAGGAACAATGTGCGCAAATTCTCGGGTGTGGTGTTGGGTTGAATGTCACCCAATCCCTCGACGAGCTGGCGGATGACGGCGGCTTCGGCCTCAGCCTGACTGACTTCGGCGTATCCCTGGCGCATGGCCTGGCTGTATGCCTGCAGCAACCCGGCATTGGCGCGCCACTCAACCGCCCAGTTGTTGAGACGCTCCTGATTGACTTCCTCATCCACCATTTCGATAAAGCCAACGTCAATCCAGATCAACTCAGCGCCCAGGTCCCTAAGGCGAGCCGCGGCAGCCGCAGAAGTCAGGTGCTGGCGCAGCTTTTCCTGTGGGTTGTCGGGCGAGGTGCGCGGGGCGGTCAGGTAATCCAGCGTGTGCTGGTTGACGAAACCGGTGAGTGAGTTGCGCACCTGCAGCGCCACGGTTTGATGCCACTGGTTAAGCCCTTCGGCGCTGACGATGAGCTGCGCCGGTATCTGGTGGATGGCGTTGCTGTCGAAGGGGTAGGGGGCATCCAGCGAGCGGCGCACCACGCGCTGATCAATGGTTTGCGCCAGGATGCGGTAGCGGAAGCGGATATCGCGCAGGCGCACGCGAATGCCATCCAGGGTCTGGGCGGCAAAGTCATCCAGGCGCTCATCCTGATCATCAAGGTTGATCACCGGACCAATGGTTTCAAATGGGCTGAGGAAGTAGGATTGGTTGACGCTGGTGAATGAAATGCAGTGGATCTTTTGAAAGAGCACGGCATTTCCGGGCTGCACCACCACATTGCCCGGGCCGCCGATGCGGAAGAACAGTTCCCAATCCGGGTCGTTCTGGTCAATGCGCCCGCCGCTGATCTCGATGGTAGGGCGGCGGATGCCAAACAGGCTGTTGAGGATATAGTGGAAGGCGTGGGTCATGCCGGGCAGGGCGTAGATATCGCGCACGTAATTGGCGCTGGCAAGCAGCACCGCAAACGTGGCGACAATGGGGATGACCATGTAGCGCACCACCCGCCCGTGGAACAGGTAGATCAAGAAATCGGGCACACGCCGGAAGAACGGGTTGATTGAGCGGATGTAATTGCCAAACTCCTGCGCGTCCACGCTTTCAAAAACATTACCCCCCACCCATGCCACTGCAATAATCAGGGCGGGCACGGTGAACAAGCGCAGCAGACCCAGCAGGGATTGCAAAGCCTGGGCGTTGTCATCCATCCAGCGACGCAGGTCGCGCATGAAATCATTCATCGCCATCGTCCTCCTGCGCTTCTTCTTCAGGCGGGGTCAATACCCGGCGTTGACTGAGCTGACCGGCGTTTGGCAGGACGGCTGGCAGGGGTGTTTCGCCCTGTTCAGTGGGCGGGGTGAGCGCCTGTTGGGAGGGCGGAGCTGGCAGGGTTTGCGCGGGTTGGGCGGTTCCGGGCAGGGTGGGCATGGGCGCCGGAGGACTCCCGCCGCGATTAAAGCCGGGGCGATCCTCGGGGATCCTCCAGTCGTGAATGTTCTCCAACATGCGCACGGTTTCACCCGGCAGCAAGCGCGAGACCTCGGGGTCGGCTGCTGCGGTTTCCAGAGCCTGCAGCAGGCGCAGGGCAACCGCCTCACGCGGCAGCGTGGTCTGGTTGATAATCTGATTGAGGGTGCGGCCCAGGTTGCGTTCAATATCGAGGCGGGTATTAATGTACACCCGTGAGCTTTCCAGTTGATTGATCGCCTCGCGCATTTCCAGCTCGCTCTGCCACATGGCACGCCAGTTTTGCAGGCGCTGCTGGTAGACCGCCGGGGCGGGCATGGGGTCCGAGACGGTGCAAAAACGCATGCGTATGCCCCGGTCGCGCAACACCTGGGAGGATGTGAACGGCATGACCGGTGAAACCAGCAGGCGGCCAGGGTTGTACTCGCCCGCAGCCAGCGGGGACCGGTCGCGGTTGATCACCAGCCGGAAGGACAGGATGCCCAGGTTGCGCATCTGCCGTGCCAGTTGCTGGCGAATGCGCAGGATGGGCGGGTCGCCTGACCCATCGGGCGACTGGTTGAACCCGTATTCGTGCACCATGCGCCTGAAGGTTGAGCTGTCGGGTGGGGGGGTGATGCCGGGCACGTTGAACAGGCTGTTAAAGTCCCAGTCCATAACCAGTTCGCGAAAAATACCGGCAGCCACATTGCCTGGCAGTTCCTGCCAGGGAACCGGAACCCCGTCGGTGCGGCGCGCCTGGTGTATGACGGCTGAAAAAACGCGGTCGCGATCAAATACCGGAAAAGTGGGCGGTTCAGGCAGGGGGGTGAAAGGTTGCCATGCCTGGGTGCGGGCCAGTTCACGCACGGTGGCCTGCAGTTGCTCAATATCCAGTGGCAACAGCTCATCGGTGATGTGCTGTACCTGAATGCGTCCGCCCGGCAGGGTTTCCAGACGGATGAATTGGAAATTGGGCTGCTCAGGGTTGGATGAGCAGGTCAGTTGCAGCACTTCCGGTTCCTGCCCGATGGAAAAAGCCGAGACCACCACAGAGGTCACTTCCAACCCGTCACGGGTGTGGGCATTGGTTCCGGGGCGCGTGCGCGTTTGCGGGCGCAGATCCACCGCGTTGCGGATCTGTTCGCCGGGGCGCATGAACACCACGCCGGGACCGCGCACCCTGAAGTTCTGACGATGATCCATTAAATGAAAGAACTCGAGCACCTGATTGAGCATGTTGCGGAACGGCAGCGCAATGCTGGGGCGTGGAATTTGTTCTTCCAGCACCACAGCACTGTTGAAATCCACAACGGTCACGCCAATGCCGCGCCGGCGCGACTCCTCGGCTTCCATCTGGTATTCGCCGTTGCGGATAAAGACAGCCGGCCCGTGCATTTTGAGCACATGCAGGATCAGTTGCCAGCCGGTGCGCAACACTTCTTCCAGGGCGCCGGGTTCCTGCTGATTTTGCTGGCTGGGCACGGTGCGGTGGCCGCTGAAAAGGTTGGGACGCAACGCTGGTGTTCTGTGTGGGGCATCACCGCGGAAATAGCGCACCGGCAGCAGCGTCTGGGATGCGGCGATCAGCACCCAGATCCATGCCACCACGCCAAAGCCGCACATGCAGTTATACATGATTACCAGGAACGAGTTGGCAATTTCAGCGTTGATGGGGGGGTACGGAACGCCGAGCAGCAGGAATATCACCGAAAGCACCCCGCTCAGCACGCGCAGAATATCACCTCCAAAGCCGATCAGAAAGAGCAGCGCCAGGGCGAGGAACGCTGCGCTAATCGGGCTGATTCTACGGGTGGTCCGCCTGCGGCGGGAGATGGGAACCATGGGTGCTTTTATGAACCTGAGAGTGGAAACAATTTCAAATCAGTATAGCTTTTCCGTGCAAGCATTGTCAAGGCGAAGCGCAACCGCCTAATTTGACCCATTTCGGCAGGTTGGATCGTATGGATCATAGATCTCAACGCGGTCTTCCAGACGCACAGCCAGCTTTCCGGTGGACGACCAGGCTGTCTCGCGTTGTTCAGGAGCGTCAAAAGTAACCGGCAGATAAGCGCCTTCCCAGTAAATGGCAAAGATCTCTTTCTGTTCAGCCAGCAGAACAAACAGGTTGTAGCGTGCATCCAGAAAGGTCACTCCATTTCCATCCGGCGACCAGTTTGGCTCCAGCATTACCGGGAACCCTCCCTGGTCAGGGGGCGTCTCGTTGCGCCGGATCTGCCATGCGTATTGCATGTCAACGCCGTCAGCCGGTATTTCCTCCGCCTGCCGGGTGATGGGGTTCACCCGGTACACCAGTGAGCATCCGGCTCCGCAACTGGACAGCACAATCATTTCTGACGGACTGTTCCACTGCAAAATGGCTTTGCGGCTGGTGTACGGTGCAGTGGCTGCCTGCTGCCCGGGGAAGAGATCGTAAGGTTTGGATTGTCCGTCGGCTTCCACCAGCATGACGGTATACTGCTCGTCCTCCTTGCGGTAACTGACGTATGCCAGTTGATCACCATCTGGAGACCAGGTGACGTAACCGTGGGCGTGTTCAGCCAGAACGCGGGGGACATCAAAAGTGGGTCCGTCCACCACCACCAGTTCGCCCTGGAACCATGTGTCTTTGGATGTGGCGCGGATCAATGCCAGGCGCTCGACGGGTGCAGTGGTTTCATCTCCACCGGCAGCAGGCGGAGCCCACGCAGTGAGATTGCCCTGCATGTCATACGGCAGGATCACCGGCTGGCTGCCCAGGGTGCAGGCAGGGTTGCTGATGACGAGGTACTCTTCGTTTTTTAATGCATATGGAACGCGAATATCCGGAGTGGGGGTGGGTTCGCCTGTTTCTTCATCCATGCCGGGCAGGCTGCAACCGGCAGCCAGGATCACGAGGAGGAGTGACAGGGTAAGGAGAATGTTTTTGAGATTCATGTTTGAAACTGCTTGGAAAAAGTCTGGGCCAACCTGTAAACGCCGCCCATGCGCCGTAAAAGCGGATGAGGGGGTGAATATTGCGCCGGGTTCATCCGGCGATGTGCGTGGATTGATGAGGGAATTATAACTGGAATCGTTGCCTGCCGGATTGGAAAATCTGTTTTCCGCCCGGGCAGGTTCATGGCTTGCCGTAGCGCACCTGGATGAAGGCATCCACCACCCGCGGGTCAAAATGCGTACCTGCCTGGCTCTCCAGATAGCTGCGCACGTCGTCCTCGCGCCAGGCTTTGCGGTAGGGGCGGTCAGATAGCAGCGCATCCCAGCAATCCACCACGGCAAAAATGCGCGCCGGCAGGGGGATCTGTTCACCTTTCAGGTTGCTCGGATAACCGCGTCCATCCCAGCGTTCGTGATGATACAGCGGAATTTCAACGGCGGGTTGCAGCTCGGGGATGGGTGAGATGAGATGATAAGCCACCACCGGATGCAGGCGGATGACCTCCCATTCCTTGTCAGTCAGTGGTCCGGGTTTGAGCAGGATTGGGTCGGGAACGGCGATTTTGCCGATGTCGTGCAGCAGCGCACCCTTGCGCAGTACCTCAACGCCGATCTGTTGGGTCCAGTCCAGCGCTTCAGCCAAATTCATGGTCAGGGCCACGATCTCGGCGGAATGACCCAAAGATCGGAAGTTGCGTTTTTGCATGGTTTGTAAAAAGGCGCCAACGGAGGCGTAACTTCCGGCAATAAAGTCGAGGTCAAGCTCCACCATGTCATCTGCGCCAACCTGACTTTCGGTCTGGGCGATGTCCATGACCAGGTTCACCAGGCTGCGGTTAATCAGGCGCAACAGCAGGCGGGTTCCGGTATCGGCCACCGCCTGAAAAAGGGTCAGTTCAGGGGCATGCATGGCGCGCGCGCGGGCAAACAACATGGCGCCCAGTTTGCGGCGGCGGAAGATCAACGGCACACTGGCCACCGTGTAAAGCGGATGGGTGCATACCGGCCGGGGAATGATCTTTTCCGCTTCTTCCAAACGCAGGCAAACGATGTCCGCCCTGGTGTTGAACATCCAGTGCGCTGGCACAGTCTCACCCTCTGAGTTTCGCCATCCGCCCCGCCCGAGCTGGATTTGCGGATCGCCGGTTTTCCAATTGGGCATCGCCAGGGCAATGGCATCGAGTTGGAGCAGCGCAGACAGCTCATCAAAAAGCATTTCCGCTTTCTGGAAAATATGCTTCTCGGCTTCCCCGTCGTTCTCGTAGGAGCGCAGCAGGGCGTAGATTTTTTTGAGTCCGCTCAGCGGATTGGAGATGTCATTCATGCGTATGGTTCAACGGAGCAAGAATCGAGCCAGTTGCGGCCAATGCCGATCTCCGTTGAGGCTCCGGTTTCTACAGAATTTGCTCAATTGCTTCGAGCACTGTTTCCGGAGTGATGGAATGCAAGAATGATGCCTGATGATGACAGGTCAGCCCCTCTTTTTAATACAGTTCTTCCCGCCCAGGTTCATTGCCGCACAACGGGCAGCGCCGGTTCCATACGCGGGTCAATGCTGCCAGAGCGGGCAGGCTGAATATGAAATCTCCAGTGCGGTGGCGAACATCCGGTACGATCGCTCCGGTCATTGGTTTCCCCCAACTGATTGTTGCAGTTCAACGTTCAGGCGTTTTACAGGTGGGCTGCAAACCAATCCAGCGCGTCCTGCTCCATTTGCCCTGTGACCGTATGTCCGGCGGGGTAAATGCCCAGCCGCAGGTTCATGGGGTTGCCCGC
>DAOUGC010000200.1:0-2453 GCA_034429695.1 Levilinea sp. | reverse complement strand
TGTAGGGTAGACTGCTGGCGAGCCACCATTCGTCCGAATGGCGCTTTTCCATCAATCCCCCTCCGAACCGTGCTTGCAACTTTCATTGCACACGGCTCTCCAGACTGGTTTCGCGAAAGTCGGGTGTGGGACGACCAGCGTGAATGTCGATATGGCATTCGTGACAGACGATTAATGTCTTGCGCTGTAGCGCGATCATGCGTTGGACCCATTTGGGTTTTTCCTTTCTGCCTGACCAGCGTTTTTTCAGATCACTCAGCTTGCGGACATGATGAACTCGGATGCGTTCGGTTGAGCCACAAAGTTCACAGGTGTGCGCTTTCAGCCGGGTAATCAGGTCGTTACGGGCGTATTCCTTCGGGTAGGGTTCCTGCTCTCGGATGAGGGGCGAGTTCCAGTCCAGTTTTTGTACTCGGAGTGAAATCGCTCCCCAGTAGATGAGCCGGGTTCCATGTTGGGTTGGGACTTCGACTTGCAGGGTGCGGTATTCGTGGTCATCCATCACCATTCTGCCGTGGTAGCGTCGATACACGCGACGGGCACTGATTTTGAACTTACCCGCCAGCGTCTTGACCAGGGCCACCTGCATCACATACTGAAGGTAGTGCAGGCGATTACGGTCGGCGGCATAACGATAGTATTCCGCCAGTCCGCGAAAACGAGACTGGAAAGTGTCAATGATGTGAGCATCGGAATACTTCAGCAGTTGACCTTCTTGCATAATCTTGCCGTTGCGCTGGTAGTGCTGAGCACGTTCCTGCACCAGGCCGTAGGGTATCCCCAGCCGGATAGTGCCGTTGACACTGCGCAGTTTCTTGTGTTCCACCGTGCCGTGCGGGGCAATTTTGTCGTTCGCCTGTTGTACACTGATGGCATACCCAAGAAACCGCGCCTGTTCCGTCCGTGCGTGCGTGATGA
Organism: Levilinea sp.; assembly: GCA_034429695.1. GTDB lineage: Bacteria > Chloroflexota > Anaerolineae > Anaerolineales > Anaerolineaceae > DAOUGC01. Next base: position 1,535 of record DAOUGC010000200.1, on the reverse strand, counting down.
GGGTTTTGGGTTCGCTCATTTGCAGGTGCAGTCGGTCTCGCAGGAATTCTCCCACAGCAGTTTTTATTTCTTCTGCTTCGTGGCGCGGTCCGATAAACCCCAGGATGAAATCGTCCGCATAGCGGCAGTATTTCAACCGGCGGAAGTGCGGGTCCTGTGTATCGCCCGATGGCAGTTGGCGGCGGCGTTGGATAAGTTCATCCAGATTCAGGTCGTCCCGGCGACGTGCGGTTCGAACCTGCTGCGTCACCCTGGCGTACTCTGGGTTCATCGCCCGCTGTTTGCCCTGGCTGTACTGTGGAATGAGTTCATCTTCAATGAAACGGTCCAGTTCATTCAGGTAGATGTTGCTCAGCAGCGGGCTGAGAATGCCCCCCTGCGGCACACCGTTGTAGGTTGGCTTGTAGGTCCAGTCCTCCATCACGCCTGCTTTCAGGCTGCGGCGGATGAGTTCCAGCAAGCGTCCATCCTGAATGTCTCTGCTCAGGATGCTCAGCAACACCTCATGGTCAATGTTGTCAAAGCAGCCCTTGATGTCTCCCTCGATGAACCACGTCGTTCCGGCAAACTTCTGCTTGATGGTCAATAAAGCCGTGTGGCAACCCCGCCCAGGTCGAAAACCATGCGAACTGTCGCAAAAACGCGGTTCGTAATACGCTTCCAGCAGCTGGCGGAGCACTTCCTGCACTAACTTATCGTCGAAGTCCGGTTGTCCCAGAGGCCGCTGGCCTCCATTTTTCTTGTCTGCATAGGCGCGCCGCACCGGTTGAAAATAGAAGCGTTCATAGCGCAGCGCTTCTATCGTCCGTTGGATACGGTCGATACTCATGTCATCGGCAGTGTTCCCCGTTGAGCCGGGCGTGGTTGCGCCCTCATTCCGGTAGATTTTGCCGTAGGCATTGAAGAACAAGTCCTCGCTGTACAGACTGCGGTACACCCGCGTGAGTGGAATACGCTCTTCTCCCAACTTCCGTATAGCTTGTAGAATATGGACAGCTCTCTGCATTACGCATACCTTTCATATTCGTCCAAACGTTAGTCCTGGTCCCCTTCGCCCTGTGGCTGGCATTACCCAGCCGCCCTGGTGGGGCGTTACTCCCACGACTACTACGAGACCTCCGTTACCTTAGGACTCGCGTCCCGTAGGCAATCCCGAATTCCGGTCGTAAGTGATGTTTAGGATGGTTAGGGCGTCCGTTCGTCGCTTGATAGACCTCACTGGTCATCGTTCCTGGGAGGAAGATTTCACAACCCCCGTCTACTTGGTTGCTGCTCCCAGGGCTTGACTTCAGCCGTTGTGTCAAGTGAGACGGCGTCTCAAACTTGCGACTGGACTTCTGGCAATTCAGCCTTACCCATACATCCAGGTCTTGGGGCTGCGAACTCTGCTAAACGGCTTCGCAGTTCACCCCGTTTCCAACATGCTGCTTTCCCCTTTGGGTTTCCCCTCCAGGTAGGTTGGATGACCTCATAGGTAATATCTTCAACCTATGACGCGGTTTACGCGCAGTCACTTACGCCGTTAGACGGCGCAC
>DAOUGC010000199.1:0-29024 GCA_034429695.1 Levilinea sp. | reverse complement strand
ACCACGGTGGATCAATTTATCGCCGAGATGTCTTACAAGGCCGCCAACATTTTGATTTCCCTCATTGAAGGTCAAACTGTGGAACCATTGATACAGGAGGTTCCGACCAGGCTGGTTGTACGCAAGTCGTGCAGACAGCTTGTCCCTGTACCCATAACAGGGTGACAGGGGGTGTAAAAATTTTGCCGCTTCCGGTATCGTTACCGGTAAGGTTTCCGGCGAACGTTTGCCATCATCCTTCTTCAGTTCATCCGTTCTTCAGGAGGTAAAAAGGAAAAAATATCAACAGCGTCTGGGTTCGTAAATCTGTCCAACCAAAATTTTCAAGGAGAAGAAAAATGTCTCGCAAGATTTACGTAGTTCTGAGCGTTCTGCTCGTCCTGGCCTTTGCTCTGTCGGCTTGCGCTCCCGCCGCCGTCGAGCCCGCGGCCCCCGCTGCCGAAGAAGCTCCTGCGGCAGAAGATGCCCCTGCGGCAGAAGATGCCCCCGCTGCCGAAGAAGCTCCCGCTGAGGAAGCTGCTTCTGGCAAGACCGTGTTGAATGTCTGGTCATTCACCAACGAAATCAACACCATGGCCGTTGCTTACGAAGGCACTCACCCCGATGTGGACATTGTTTACACCATGATCCCCATGACCAACGGTGAGTATCAGACCAAGGTGAAGGCTGCCCTGGGCACCGCTGACGTTCCCGATGTGATCGCCCTCGAAGCTTCCTTCGTGCGCTCCTATGTTGAGGCCGACCTGCTGGCCGACCTGGGCGCCCTGCTGCCCGATGCCGAGGCTGCCAATGTGTACCAGTTCGTGATCGACGTTGGTACCTACGACGGCGTGACCAAGGCCTTCGCTTACCAGGCCACCCCCGGCGCCCTGTTCTACCGCCGCAGCCTGGCCATGGAATATTTCGGCACCGATGACCCCGCCGAAATGCAGGAGATCCTGGGCGACATGGACAAGTTCACCGAGGCAGCCGCTGTTGTGAAGGAAAAATCCGGCGGCAATACCTACATGGTGGCTTCCAATGGCGACTTCCAGAACCCCTTCTTCGCCAACCGCGAACAGCCCTGGATTGTGGACGAGACCCTGACCGTGGACCCGATGGTTAACAAGTACATCGAGACCGCCAAGATCTTCCGCGACAACGGCTACGAAGCCCGCGCCAGCCAGTGGGGCGAGGGTTGGTTTGCTGGCATGAACGACAGCCTGGTGGATGCCGACGGCAACGCCAAGCAGATCTTCAGCTACTTCCTGCCCACCTGGGGTCTGCCCTACGTGCTGGCCCCCAATGCCAAATCGGCTGACGGCTCCAAGGACACCACCGGTGACTGGGCTGTGATTTCCGGCCCCCTGCCTTATCAGTGGGGCGGCACCTGGTTGGGTGTGATGGATGAGAGCAAGAACAAGGAACTGGCCATGGACTTCGTTCGCTTCTCCACTCTGGACGAAGAGAACCTGACCAACTGGGCCACCGGTGTGTACACCAACGAGTACCTGAAAGCCATCGATCCCAACGTACCGGACGATCAGATGCAGGCCGCTGGCGACTTCGTGTGCTCCAAGAACGTTGTGGAAGCCATCACCGCTTCCTTCGACGACTCCGATATGAGCAAGTTCCTGGGTGGCCAGAACTCCTACGGCGGTTTCGCCGAGGCGGCCCCCTCTGTCAGCGCCCGCCTGATGACCGGCGCCGATGACGCCATTCAGCGCGCTCTGGCGGACCCGACCAATCAGTACCTGAACGGCGAGATCACCGAGGAAGAAATGTGGGCGAACTGGAAAGACGCCGTCCGCAACGAATTCCCCGAACTGATCATCCCCGATTAAGTTTGATTGAGCGCTGGCTGTAAGCAGCCTGTACGGCCAGAACAGTTTACATGGCTAGTGGGTCAGTGTATAGTAATATACACTGACCCACTCTAAAAAGGAGTCGAGATGCACCACCCTGCCCGATTGCGACATAACTATTACGGCTATCTTTTCGTTGCTCCATTCATCATTGGGTTTCTTGCTTTTGGGTTGTACCCGGTCATCAACACCCTGTCGCTCAGTTTTACTGACGCCACCCTGATGACCAAGAGTTTTGACTATATTGGTATTAAGAACTTCCAACGCCTGTTTGCTGATGACTATTTCATGACCGCGGTCAAAAACACCTGGCTGCTGTGGCTGTTGAACTTCACCCCCCAGCTTGGCATTTCCATGCTGCTGGCGGTGTGGTTTACCAACGCGCGTTTGAACATCAAGGGCGTTGGCATCTGGCGGGCGTTGTTCTACCTTCCCAATTTGCTCATGCCAGCGGCGGTTGCTTCGCTGTTCTTTAGCCTGTTTTCCTATTTTGGCCCGGTGAATCAAATACTGGTACGAACCGGAATGCTTTCTGAAGCGATTGAGTATTTGCAGAATGTATCCATCACCCGCGGGCTGGTGGTCTTCATTCAGTGGTGGACCTGGTTCGGGCAGACCATTATCGTGTTGATGGCAGGCATGACCTCCATCCCGTTACCTTTGTATGAAGCTGCCATGGTGGATGGTGCATCTGCTTTCCAAATGTTCCGGCGCATCACCCTGCCGCTGCTCAAACCGATAATGATCTACATCTTCGTCACCTCGCTGGTGGGCGGTATGCAGATGTTTGATATTCCTTACTTGCTCACCGATGGGCGCGGCTCTCCCAGTTCTGCCATCCTCACCAATAATATTTTGATGTACATGAAATTCTCCAGCAGCAAGGGCCACATTGGGGCGGCTTCTTCAGTGGGTGTGCTGGTGTTCATCATGACCACCATCTGCGCTCTGGCCATCTTCTACCTGTTGCGCGACCGCGACGCAGCCAAATAAGCGTCATCTATTTGCACATGGAGACCTGCCGACCATGATTTCACAGTACAAATTCAACACTTATGTGATGCGCGTGTTTGTGTATGCGTTCCTGGGGCTGCTGCTGATTGTCACCGTTCTGCCCATCTGGATCCTGCTGGTTAACGCCACCCGCTCAACCGTCGAGATCCAACAGGGGGTGGGCTTTCTGCCCAGCACGCATGCCATTGAAAATTACAACATCCTGCTTGGCCGTGGTTTAAACCTGGTGCGCGGTTTTGGCAACAGCCTGCTGGTGTCAGTGGCGACCACAGTGGTGTCGGTTTACTTCTCACTGCTGACCGCCTACGGGATAGTGGTGTACGATTTTCCGGGGAAGAAGGTGCTTTATAACTTCATCCTGGTGCTGGTGATGATCCCGCTGCAATTATCCATCGTGGGGTTCTACCAGTACATGTCCAAACTGGGTCTGACCGATAATTACCTGGCATTGATCCTGCCGGCAATTGCATCAGCGGGTGCGGTGTTCTTTGGAAAGCAATACCTGGAATCCATTGTGATCCACGACCTGATTGATGCTGCCCGTATTGATGGGGCAAGTGAGCTGGGCATCTTCCACCTGGTGATGATGCCGATTGCGGCTCCGGGTGCTTTTACCATGGGTATTTTCGCCTTCGTGGCATCGTGGAACAACTTCTTCAATGCGTTCATTTTGATCAGTTCGATTGAGAAGTACACCCTGCCCATGCTGGTGCAAACCCTGCGCGGTGATGTGTACCGTACTGAGTACGGCAGCATTTATCTGGGTCTTGCCATCACCGTTGTTCCTATCATTATCATATACGCCTTGTTCTCACGGTACATTGTCAGCGGTATCGCCATGGGTTCGGTGAAGGAGTAAACGACATCTCCGCCATGTGGTTTCCACATGGCGGAATTTGGTTTCTCTCCCCAATCGCATAACACGATCTTGAGCGGCCACTGGATGGCTTCACCCGCTGTTGACCGGTTCCATTCTCGCAGCGTTTCTATAAACACGCAGGTATTTCAGGTTATCAGAGACCATGCCAAAAACAAAAACCGCAGTTCTTAGCACTGTAACAAGTATCATTGACCAGATGACGCTGGATGAAAAACTGGCACAGCTTGGTTCGTGCTGGTTTTTTGAGTTATTGAACCTTGGCGGATTGGATGAAAATCGTTTGTCAGAACGCATGCGCCACGGCATCGGGCAGGTGACGCGTTTGGGGGGCGGCTCCACCCAGCATCCGGTTGAGGTTGCGCGCACGGCAAACCACATTCAGCGATTCCTGGTTGAGAACACCCGCTTGAGAATCCCGGCAATTTTCCATGAAGAGTGTTGTTCAGGCGCGATGGTTTTGGGCGGGAGCATGTTCCCGCAGATGCTGGGGCTTGCCAGCAGCTTCAACCCCGGGCTGGCCGAGAGCATGGCCGGTGTCATCCGGCAGCAGTTGCGCGCCATTGGCGCACAGCAGGGCCTGGCGCCCGTGTTGGATGTTGGGCGCGACCCGCGCTGGGGGCGCATTGAAGAAACCTTTGGTGAGGACCCCACCCTGGTAAGCCAGTTTGGCATGGCATATGTGCGCGGCCTGCAGGGGGCAGATCCTGCTCAAGGTATTGCTGCCACAGCCAAGCATTTCATCGGACACAGTATGAGCCAGGGCGGGTTGAATTGCGGCCCGGTGCACGCTGGCATGCGCGAGATGTTCGATGTCTATCTGGGGCCCTTTGAGGCGGCCATTCGCGACGCTGGTCTGGCGACGATAATGAACGCCTATCCTGAATTGGACGGTGAGGTTGTGGCTGCATCCCGCTCCATCCTGACCGATCTGCTGCGTGAACGGCTGGGTTTTGACGGGTTGGTGGTTTCAGATTACGAAGCCGTGATCATGCTCCACAATTATCACTTTGTTGCCGAAACACTTCAGAAAGCCGGACGATTGGCGATCGAAGCCGGGATTGATGTTGAACTGCCCACCACGGTGTGCTATGGTGAGCCGTTGCGTGCCGCGCTTGAGGCAGGCGAGGTGAGCCTGGAGACCATTGACACGGCTGTTGCCCGCCATTTGCAAAAGAAAGTGGAAATGGGTTTGCTGGATAACCCGTTTGTGGATGAAGGCGCTGTTATGGAAGTGTTTGACACGCCCGATCAGCGTGCACTGGCGCGTGAGCTGGCGGCGCAGAGCATGGTGTTGCTGAAAAATAACGGCCTGCTGCCGTTGAAAAAGGGAATTGCCACGCTTGCGGTGATCGGTCCAACTGCCGACAACCCACGCAGTCAACTGGGTGACTACACCTATGCGGCCGGGGTTGAATATCTGGCATACATGGTGAAAAACGCTGCCGGTTATGACATGGACCTGTCGGCTGTGTTGCAACAACAGCCGCATGTGGTCAGCCTGCTGGAGGGGATTCGCGCAGCAGTGTCTGCGGATACCACCATCATTCACGCGCGCGGCTGCGATGTGATCAGTGATGACCGCTCTGGTTTCGAAGAGGCCGTGCAGGCAGCCCGCGCGGCGGATGCAGTGGTGCTGGCGCTGGGGGATTGTTCGGGCTTGATGCCTGCCTGCAGCACCGGTGAAACCCGCGATGTTTCTGACCTCTCCCTGCCGGGGGTGCAACAGCAATTGGTCGAAGCCGTGCTGGCAACCGGCAAGCCGGTGGTGGCAGTGTTGATCAATGGCCGTCCGTATGCGGTCGGTGCACTGGCTGGCCAGGCCGATGCGGTGCTGGAAGCATGGTTGCCCGGTGAGGAAGGCGGCAACGCCGTGGCGGATGTGTTGTTTGGCCTGGTCAACCCGGGCGGTAAACTGCCAATCACCTTCCCGCGTTCTGCCGGCCAGACGACGATCTTTTATAACCACAAACCGTCAGGGATGAAATCCAACTGGTATCTGGATTACGTCAACGAACCGGTGACCCCGTTGTATCCTTTCGGGCATGGCCTCAGCTATACACGTTTTGAATACAGTGATCTCACCATCAGCCGGGAAGCAGCCGGCGCCGGTGAAGTGGTGGATGTTTCGCTGAAGGTCACCAACACCGGCGAGCTGGCCGGTGACGAAGTGATCCAGCTTTACATCCGTGATGAATACGCCAGTCTGCCCCGGCCGGTGAAGGAGCTGAAAGGATTCGTGCGCGCCAGCCTTGCCCCCGGGCAAAGCCGCACGGTTGTCTTCCACCTGCCTGTGGACCAGCTTGCTTTTTATGACAACGACTTTAACCTGATCCTTGAACCGGGGACGATCAAGGTGATGGTGGGAAGCTCAAGCAGTGACATCCGCCTGCAAGGCGGGTTCATGATCAGCGGCGATAAAAATTGGGCCGTGCAGCAACGCGTGTTTGTTTGCCCGGTCAGCCTTTCCTGAAGGTTCTCTACTGGACACTGCAAATGACCAGGCGGCGGGCCTGGTCATTTGCGATTAACCCGGCTATTTTTTGTGCTTTCGACCCGTGCCAAAGAAAAACATGACCGCCCCGGCCACCAACGCGGAAAGCGCAGACCAAATGAGGATGTGTCCGGCGAGGGGCAACGGTTTGCTGCGAATTACCCAAGGTTCAAGCAGGCGGCGCAACCGATGCCCGGCCCATAGTTCCACCCCCAGCAGCGGCATGGAGCGTTCCAGTTCCAACAGGCTTTGCGGGAGACCGCGCCGCAGCCCGCGCCAGCCGTGTGCGAAACTGGCTCCCAGATGGGGTACGTGGTCAATGCCACCCTTCACCACGCCCGCACCGCCGTTATTGACCAGTTCTTCAATGGCGAGGTGCAGTCCGGGTGCATAGGTCCACATGTTGTAGTGGGCAACATTCCCGTCTGAATCGATCAGATAAGTGGGGTTGGCTAGCCCTCCGTACACTTGATGCGCGCTGCCCTGCAAGTCATCCACCAGCAGCAGCCAGGGCATGTTGTCTTCCTGTTGAAAGCGGCGGGCGTCGCGCATTTTTTGTTGCATGGTGCGGTACCCGGGTGCATCCGGGCCGGGGTGCGCCTGACGGATCAGGATATACACAAACTGAACCAGATCACCCCACATGCTGTGTAGTTGCTTGAGCGGCTCGACCGAGCCGTTGGAGATCGGTCAGGTGTACGAGCCGAAGGTGAGCAGCACAGGCCTGCCGCGCAGGTTGCTCAGGCGTACGCGGTTTCCGGCGCTGTCTGGCAATTCAAAATCAGGCGCAGGTTGCCCGGGTTGCACCCCGCGGTTGGTGAGGGTGCGTTTTGCCTCGCGCACAAAATATTTTGGATGAAAATGCCGGTAGTTATAATCGTAAAGTGGCTCAATGCGCCGCATCCGCGAAAAACTCTCTGCCACCTGTATAGATGAAACGCTTGTTTCCTCCATTTATACCTCTCCTTTCCCTTCATCCACTTTATCCATGCACGTTGCGGTGAACAACGGGAATAGCCCCACCTGTACGCGGAGGACTTTCCCACGATTGGGCGTTGACGCATTCACAGGAGGATGGTATTTTTCTGTTCACCGGTAATTCTGCTGGTTCAATGAGGTTTTATGCTGAATGTGATTTCTGCGTATCGGGGTGTGCTCGACTATGTGCAGGCGGCGCGCAAGGCGCCCCGCGCTGCATGGCAGCGTCTGTGGGCCGAACTGGTGCTTGACCCATACTGGGATCAATGGGCGGCGGGTGAATTTAACGAGGAACGCACCCGGCAGGAGTTAAGCCGCCCGGAGGAAGACCTGGATGGGTTGGAACGCGTTGCCAGGGGATTGGCGATCAGCCGGGTGGAAGACGTGGTGCGTGCGGCATACGAGAAGATTTCCCGAATGCTGCCCTACCATGATGATCCCGTGGCCATATGTATTCTGCCATGCGACCCTGTCAATGCTGGCGTGGTGGGAACCTGCGTGGGCGGCAACACCCTGCTGACTGTTTCAACTGAAAAGCCCGACTGGCAGGACTGGATCGGGTATGTGCTGGCGCATGAACGCCATCATTCTGCGTGGGGTTACCATTACTATTTCATCACGCATGGTAACAGGCGGGACTTGCTGATCTCGTTGATCAGCGAAGGCTCAGCCGATGCCTTTGCCAGCCGGTTGTATCCATCGCTAAAGCCCGACTGGTTGAATGCGTTGACGCCTGAACAGGAATCGGCACAATGGGCAGCCATGTTGCCCTTGCTGGATGTACCCGACCCCGAATACGCTCTGCACCGCCGTTTTTTCTTTGGTGAAGGGCAAACCCCGGCTTCCACGGGATATACCATTGGGTATCATATCGTGCAGGCGTACATCTCCAGACATTCTGATCAGAGTGTTTCTGATTGGACGCAATGTCCACCGGAGGTCATCCTCGCAGAGAGTGGTTATTCCTCGTTAAGCTGACCGAATGATTGTGATCATCAAAGGCTGTCTTGATCCTGACAGGCAGCCTTTGTCAATTTAAACCTGTCTGAAAATCTTCATAACTTCCACACATCCTGGTGTCATACTGTATTTGATTTACATAACTTATAAGAAGGATAACAACATGAAAAACAGTAGACTTAAAAATGGTTTTGGTGTTCTCTCGGTGTTAATTGTGCTGGTGCTTGTACTGGTACAGGCCAGCCCTGTATTTGCTGATTCGGATGTGCGCGGCGGCCCGGGTGGACAGGGAGGCGGTGGACGTGGTGGTGGCAATGGCGGAAACGGTAGTGGTACCGGCAACCCTGGTTTGAGCGACACAAGTCCGCTGAGCGCGGATGAAGTGAAAGCACTGCAGGAGGCTGTACTCGAAGAGTACGGTGCACTCAATCTTTATCAGGCGGTAATTGACCAGTTTGGGAGTGTCGCGCCATTCGTGCAAATTGCCAAATCGGAGCAGCAACACGTTAACATGCTGATCTCTCAGGCCGAAAAGCGCGGTGTTGAAGTGCCCGCCAACCCCGGGTTGACCACGGCCGTCAGTTTTGACAGCCTGACGGATGCCTGCGCTGCGGGTGTGGCGGCTGAGATTGCTGATGCCGCTCTCTATGATGAGCTGATGCCGGTCACCACCCACGCCGACCTGTTGCAGGTGTACCAGAACCTGCAGAGTGCTTCGTTGGAAAATCACCTGCCAGCATTTGAAGCATGTGATTAGTGACATAACGGTCTTTACAGCCGAGCCGATCTCAACAACCGCCAGTAAATACACTGGCGGTTTTCTGTTTGGAGGTAACTTTCAGGCTTTTGGTGCATCCAAGTAAGGGAAAAGTTCAGGATGGAGGCAATCATGGATTTGAATTTTGAGTTGTCTCAGGCGGTGACTGCGCCTGAAGAGCAGGTATATGATGTGGTTATTATTGGGGGAGGCCCGGCGGGGGCGACTGCTGCGATTTATACCGCCCGCGCGGGGCTTTCCACACTGGTGATTGATAAAGGGCTTACCGCCGGGGCGCTTGGCATTACCGGCAAGATTGCCAACTACCCCGGTGTGATCGAAGAGATCAGCGGGGCGGATTTGTTGCAGCGCATGCGCGACCAGGCGACCAGTTTTGGGGCGGTCTTTACCAGCGACCGTGTGCAGGGCGCGGATCTGCTCTCGCCGGACAAGGTGGTGTTTGGCAACAACGGGGTTTATACGGCACGGGCATTGATCATTGCCACCGGTTCCATGGGGCGCGGGCAACGGGTGAAGGGCGAGGATGAACTGCTGGGCCACGGTGTATCCTACTGTGCCACATGTGACGCGGCGTTTTTCAAGGATCAGGAAGTGGTTGTGGCCGGTAACAGCGACGAAGCCATTGAAGAGGGCTTGTTTTTGACGCGTTTTGTGCGCAAGGTCCACTTTCTGTCGCCCACACCGGAGTTGAAAGCCCCTGCTCATTTAATCGAAGAGCTGCACGCCAATCCCAAAGTTCAGGTATTTATGGGTGCATCGCTGCGTGAGATTACAGGTAATGGCAAAGTGAACGGCGTGCGGTTTGCGCTGCGCGGTCAGGGCGAACAAACCCTTTCCATTACTGGCGCTTTTATTTACTTGCAGGGCGGCAAACCAATCACCGACTTTTTGCAGGGGCAGGTGGAGATCAGCGAGACCGGCTGCCTGGTGGTGGACCGTGAATATCAGACGGCCATCCCGGGGGTATTTGCGGTGGGCGACTTGCTGTGCAACCATGTGAAACAGGCCGTTGTTGCGGCTGCAGAGGGTGCGGTGGCCGGCATGGCGGTGGAGAAAGTATTGCGCGGACGCAAGCAGCTCGTGGCTGATTGGTCCAAGTAAATTTTCATTGAAAAAAAACAAAAACCGCCGTGAGAAACGATCACGGCGGTTTGACTTTGCGAATTGAGGATCGGCGGACTTTATCCGCGATAAGACATGGTCAGGGATTCGATGTCTTCTTCCAGCGACTGCAGGTCTTCCTCGTGTTCCACTTCCTGCTCCAAAATGGTCAGGACGATGTTGTAGGTCACGGGGTCTTTATCTTTGACCATTTGAAGCAGGTTCTGGTAGACGGTGATGGCGCACTGTTCGCCCTTGATATTCTGTTCGAGGATGGTGCGAACAAAGGGATCTTCCGGGGCGTCGTAACCGCAATGGGTCTGCTCGTACCACTCCCTGGGGGTCAGCAACGGTTGCCCGCCAAGTTGAATGATGCGCACTGCCAGCATATCAGCATGTGAAAGTTCCTCGGTTGCGTGCAACAGCAATTCAGCCGCAACGGCATCCTTCATGGGGCCTTTTACGAGTTTTGCGCCCAGCCAGTATTGATAATATGCCAACCACTCATCTGCAAATGCTTTGTTGAGGATGCACAGGAGTTCGTCCACATCCATACCAACAATTTCACGTCCTTTGGTTCCCATGGTTGCTCCTTTTTGAATATCGTGACAGGTATAAGGTGATTGAAAATACCAATGATGGGGGACAGGAAAAAACACAGGTATTTACATTGTGGTATAATTTAGCCGGCTAATCATATTGTAGCAAAAAAAGCCGGAAAAGGCAATTGAATTGAACCCTCAGAATGAGAAACATCTCATCGATATGATCCTGGCCAATGTGGGTCATTTACACCGCATCCGACTGCACCAATTGGTGGAGGCGCTCGGGTTATACCAGGGACAACCACGCTTGCTCAAGGAACTCTGGAAACAGGAGGGTGTGACCCAGACCGAACTGGCAGCGCGCATGAAGATCGCACCGGCAACGATCACCAAGATGTTGCAGCGCATGGAGAAGGCGGGTTTTATTCAGCGCCGCACCGATGAACAGGATCAGCGCGTCAGCAGGGTGTACCTGACCGAAACCGGACGCGCGGTGAAAAGCAGGGTGGAGGAGGTCTTTCAGACCATGGATCGTGAGACCTTTAAAGGTTTGACGGATGAGGAACGGGAAATGCTGTACGCATTGTTAATTCGCGTGCGTCAGAACCTGGTGGATGTGACCGGCGAGGAGCCGTGGAAGTAGGCAAATTTTTTTAGCCCAACAGTTAGCCGGCTAATAATTGTGGAGGATTTTACTTGAAAATTAAAGGATGGAGTTTAATCAGGTTCCTCAAGCCTTACCGCGTGTCTGCGGTGCTGGCTCCCCTGTTCATGCTGCTTGAAGTTACCATGGACCTGATGCAGCCGCGCATGGTGCAGCGCATCGTGGATGACGGTATTGCCCGCATGGACTTGAACGTTGTCCTGCAAACCGGTCTGCTGATGCTTGGGCTGGCGTTAATCGGTGTGGTGGGAGGCGTTGGGTGTGGCATATTTGCCGAGACGGCTGGGGTGGGCCTGGCTGCGGATCTGCGTCAGTTTCTGTTTCGCAAGGTTCAGAATTTTTCCTTTGCCAACCTGGACCAACTGGATACGGGTCAGTTGATTACCCGCCTGACCAACGATGTGACCCAGGTGCAGGAAGCGGTGACGATCATGCTGCGCATTCTGGTGCGCTCCCCCTTGCTGCTGGTGGGCAGCGTGATTATGGCAATTGTCACCAGCCCGAAGCTGGCGTTTTTACCCCTAATTCTGCTGCCGGTTGAACTGGCCATGGTGATCTGGGTTGTCCAGAAAGCCACCCCGCTATTTCTGCGCGTGCAGGAGCGTCTGGATGCCCTCAATGAGGTGATGCAGGAAAACCTGGCGGGTATGCGCGTGGTCAAAGCTTTTGTGCGGCGCGGGTTTGAGATCGCACGCTTTGGGCGGGCCAATGAAAGCCTCACCAAGGAAAACCTGGCGGCCGGTAGAATGGTGGCGATCATTCCTTCCTTTATGATGCTGACCCTGAACATGGCAATTGTGGCTGTCTTTTGGTTTGGCGGCCGCAACGTAATTCAGGGGAGCATGCAGGTGGGGCAGATCATAGCTTTTGTCAATTACCTCACCACCACCCTGTTTTCTTTAATGATGGTCAGCACGTTGGTGATCCAAATCTCGCGCGCCGAGGCATCCGCCGGACGTATTCAGGAAGTGATTGACATGCAGCCGGCGGTTCAAAACCGGCCTGCGGCGGTGAGCGAAAAGCCGCGCGACGGCCGGGTGGTGTTTGAGAACGTGGCTTTTCATTACAACGGCGACGACAGTGAACCGGTATTAAAGGAAGTCACTTTTAGCGCCGATGCAGGGCAGACGGTTGCCATTTTGGGAACCACAGGCGCTGGCAAGACCACCCTGATGAACCTGATCCCACGCTTTTACGATGTGAGCGCCGGACGGGTCTTGCTGGACGGTGTGGATGTGCGCGACATGGATCAGGAAACGCTGCGCCGGTCAATTGGCATGGTACAGCAGGATGTGGTGCTGTTCAGCGGAACCATCAACGACAACATCCGTTATGGCAGGCCTGACGCCAGTGACGATGAAGTGCAGGCGGCTGCACAGGCGGCCCAGGCGCATGACTTCATCATGTCCTTCCCGGATGGGTACGACACGAGGATCGAACAGCGTGGGGCAAACCTGTCTGGCGGGCAGAAACAGCGCATTGCCATTGCCCGTGCCATTTTATTGCAGCCGGCGGTGCTGATCTTTGATGACAGCACCAGCGCGGTTGACGTTGAAACCGAGGTGAAGATCCACGCTGCGCTGGATGGCATGGCTCATTCCAGTACGCGCTTCATGATCGCCCAGCGCATCAGCACAGTACTGCAGGCGGATAAAATTTTGGTGCTGGACGATGGCCGGATCGCTGCACAGGGTACACACCGTGAGTTGCTGGCTTCCAGCCCCATTTATCGTGATATTTATGACTCTCAACTTGGATATGGAGGGGTGCAGGCATGAGCATGTCATCCCGCAATAAAACCGAAAGCGCTCCCCCACCGACGATTTCATTTCGTCCTCCCGGCAGGGGAGGGCCGGTTGGCGAGGTGCAGAAATCAAAAGACGCACGCGGCACGCTGCTGCGCCTGTGGACCTATATTCGGCGCCGGCGCTGGACGTTGGTGGGTGTCTTGTTGCTGGTGATCGCAACGTCGTTTGTGAATTTAATTGGCCCGTATATGACCGGCAAAGCCATTGACACTTTCATCGCCCAGGGCGATCTGGCCGGGCTGGGTAAACTGCTGATTGGCCTGGCAATTCTTTATGTCGTGGCATCCGGTGGTACCTGGTTGCAGACCTACCTGATGGTGGGTGTGTCTCAATTTGCCGTGCGCGACATTCGCACGGATCTGTTTGCCCGCCTGCAGGTGCTGCCGGTGCGTTACTTTGACCAGCACGCCCACGGTGATGTGATGAGCCGCCTGACCAATGACGTTGAGAACATATCAACCGTGCTGTCCACCAGCTTTAGCCAGTTGATCTCCAGCGTGTTGAGTCTGATTGGCGTGGTGATCTTCATGCTGGTGCTCAATGTGCCGCTGGCGTTGATCAGCATGGTGGTGATGCCGCTCACCTTTTTCATCACGCGCGCCATTGCCAAACGCACCCGCGCGGGTTTCAGGGAAACGCAAAGGGCGCTTGGCGCGTTGAACGGCATCATCGAAGAGTCGGTCACGGGGTTGCGCACGGTAAAAGCGTTTGTGCGTGAGGGGCGCACGGTGGAAGAGTTTTCGGTGATCAACCGCGATCTGCAACAGGTCTCGCGCAAGGCGCGCATTTTGTCAGGGATGATCGGGCCGATCATGAACATGGTCAATAACATGGGCCAGGCAATCGTTGCTTTTTCGGGCGGCTGGCTGGCGGTGCAGTCGATCGCCACGGTGGGTGAGGTGGCGGCGTTTGTGGCTTATGCCGGACGGCTGAGCATGCCGCTCAATCAGATTGCGCAGTTGTTCAACTCGATCCAGTCGGCGCTGGCTGGCGCGGAACGTGTATTCGAACTGATGGACGAAGCGCCGGAATCGGATGTGCTGGATGGGGATGCGGCAGGGTTGCAACCTTTTGAACATGCCAATGGAGAAGTTGTGCTGGAAGCGGTTGATTTTGCCTATCAGGCTGAAACACCGGTCCTTCAAGAGGTTGGTCTGCACGCCAGACCCGGGCAAATGATTGCACTGGTGGGTCCCACCGGCGCGGGCAAGACCACCATCGCCAACCTGCTGACCCGGTTTTATGATGTGAATGACGGCAGCATCCGCATTGATGGGCGGGATGTGCGCAGCATGCGGCGTGAAGATCTGCGCCGGCGCATCGGGTTGGTGCTGCAGGATAACTTCATGTTCTCCGGCACGGTGATGGAGAACATCCGCTACGGGCGGCTGGACGCAACGGATGATGAAGTGATGGCCGCGGCAAAGATGGCAAATGCCGATCTGTTCATCCACCGCCTGCCGCACGGGTATCAGACGCAACTGACCGAGCGGGGGGGCAACCTCAGCCAGGGGCAGCGCCAGTTGCTTGCCATTGCGCGCGCCATCCTGGCTGACCCCGACATTTTGATCCTGGATGAAGCCACCAGCAATGTGGACACGCGCACCGAGAAGCATCTGCAGGAAGCGTTGATGCGCCTTATGGAAGGCCGCACCAGCTTTGTGATTGCCCACCGGTTGTCCACCATTCGCGAGGCCGACCAGGTGCTGGTGATCAAGGGCGGGAAGATCGTGGAAGCAGGCACGCATGACAGCCTGCTGGAGCAGGGCGGCTTTTATCACCGCATGTACTGGAGCCAGTTCAAGGGCGAGGTGGAGCTTGCCTGACAACGGATTTAATAACGGATTTCCCGGATTTGGCCTTTCCCCAGCGACGTTCTTTTCGTTGGGGCAATCAAGCGCAGGATGGGGTCAAATCGTCGGGTTGGGAGAACGCCAACCCGACCTACGAAAAGCAAGCGCAGCTTTTGGCCCCATCATTTTTATGCGCTGATTACGGATGGGGACAAACCGTCGGGTTGGGAGAACGCCAACCCGACCTACAAAAAGCAAGCGCTGCTTTTGGACCCATCATTTTATATGCTGATGCCATGGTCAAATCGTCGGGTTGGGAGAACGCCAACCCGACCTACGAAAAGCAGGCGGCTTATACGCAGATGCCGTGGTCAAACTGTCGGGTTGGGAGAACGCCAACCCGACCTACAAAAAGCAGGTGTAGGATGGGTCCGCTTTTGGACCCATCATTTTATGCGCTGATTACGGATGGGGTCAAATCGTCGGGTTGGGAGAACGCCAACCCGACCTGCGAAAAGCAGGCGTAGGATGGGTCCGCTTTTGGACCCATCTTTTTATACGCTGATTATGGATGGGGTCAATCCGTCGGGTTGGGAGAACGCCAACCCGACCTACGAAAAGCAAGCGTAGGATGGGTCCGCTTTTGGACCCATCATTTTATATGCTGATGCCGTGGTCAAACCGTCGGGTTGGGAGAACGCCAACCCGACCTGCGAGAAGCAGGCGCAGGATGGGTCCGCTTTTGGACCCATCTTTTTTATCCAGTAGGTCGGCAATCAGGAACGGGACCGGGTTCACCATCCTCCGGTGACTCAGGCTACATTTGCACACGAGGATACGTCGGGAATCATCCCGGGGAATCATCCCGGGGTACCACGGAGATGCCGCCACTTATCTGGCCACGGTGTGGATCAGGCGGTCCTGCCGGAATAATCTGAAGTTCTTTTGGGGGCGGAATCAAAAGCGGGAGTTGCGCCGTGAGCGTCTCCCGCTTTCCAAGGGGATGGATGGGAATGTTCCACCCTGGAATTAGCCGGTGATCGGGAAGTGCATTTCAATGCGCGTTCCGCGGCCCTCTTCGGATGACGCCCCCACCGTACCACCATGCGCCTCTACCAGCGCCCTGACAATTGCCAGACCCAACCCGCTTTCACCGCTATCCGTATGACGGGATTTGTCCGCGCGTTGGAAGCGGTCAAAAATGAACGGCAGGTTTTCGGGCGATATGCCCGTTCCGGTATCAGTGACAGCCATCACCAGCTTGTCTCCCTGTTTTTCTGCAGAAAGGACGATTTTTCCACCCGAAGGGGTGTATCGCAAAGCATTAACCAGTAAATTGCCGAGCACCTGCATCATGCGTCCTTCATCAAAGTCAAGTGATGGCAGGTCGGAATGGGCCTGGATGATTAACATGACCTTTTGCTGTCCGGCACGGTGCTGGAATGGAGCAGCAGCATGTTCAAGCAGGCTGCGCGGCGAGGTGGGAGTCATGTGCATGGGCAATTCACCGGCGTCCATCTGGGAAAGGAACTTCAGATCATCCACCAAATTTTGCAGGCGTTCGATCTCGGTGTAGATCAGTGCCAGGCGTTCATGGGTGGGTTTGAGCACCTCGTCCCGCATCGATTCCATGTAACCGGCAATCACGGTAAGCGGTGTGCGCAGATCATGGGCAATATCGGCAGTCATTTGCCGGCGTTGCTGGTTGACGCGCGCCACCTCGTGGCTCATGCGGTTGAATGCGTCCGCCAGTTCGCCGATCTCATCACGCGAGCGCACATCCACTTGCTGTTCAAGCTGCCCCATGGCAATATTGCGTGCCGCCTGGGTGAGTTGATGCAGCGGATGGATTAAAGCGCGCGCCAGAATGATGCCGATAATGAGGGCAACCAGCATGGCTCCACCCGCTGCGTACAGCAGCGCGGTATTGGTGCGGCGCAGAAACAGGTCTTCTTCCGGATTAAACCGTGGGTTCATCGGCGCGGTGAGGATGACCCCCACCTGTTCGCCGTTCACCGTGATATCCGTGCTTCTTTGTATTTGATCTGCATCCAGGCCCATGCCAACCGCATAATCCGGCTCCACCGGGACGATCACCACACCTTCGGCGTTTGCCAGCCCAAACAGGTTGCGACGGTCGCGCGTGTTGGGGTCCTGCGCATTGGGCAGCTTGCCAGTTTCGGCCAGTTGGGGCGTGGAAAAAACCGGCTGATCTGGCTGGTATGTCTCGGGGTTGCGCGGCTTGAACTGGATCTGCCACCAATCCTTTTCGATCCCATTCCACGATCCGTTATCAGTGTAATAAGTTTGCAGGGCCGCCTGCAGATCGGCGCGTTGCTGATTGATGATCAATTCCATCAGCCGGTTAACACTGGTCAGACGGATGGCAGTGGCCACAATGGCGGCGGCAGTGAGCGCTACCAGCAGAAATGCGAGTACAAGCCGGAACAGGATCGATGATTTTTTCATACCATTGACCGTGAAAAGCGGTAACCCACCCCAAAAATGGTCTCAATATATTTTGGTTTGGAAGGATCACCCTCAATTTTCAGGCGCAAATTGCGAATGTGAACATTGAGGGTGCGATCCAGCCCGGTGAAACCGCTACTGGCGAGCAGGTCCACCAACTGGGCGCGGGTGAAGACCTGTCCGGGTGAACGCATGAGGATCGAGAGTAGATCGAACTCAATGGGAGTGAGCGAGACAGGCTTTTTGTCCACGGATACAGAGTGGGTGGCCCGGTCGAGTGCGATCCCACCCGCGTGCAGGGTGTCGTTGCGTTCAACGAACTCTGCGCGGCGCAGTACAGCACGTATGCGCGATGCCAGTTCGCGCATACGGAAGGGTTTGACGATATAGTCGTCAGCGCCGAGATCCAGCCCGAGCACTGCGTCAATTTCCTCTTCGCGAGCGGTGATGATAATCACCGGGGTCTGGCGCTCTGTGCGGTATTGCCGCAGAAACTGGTAACCATCCATTTTGGGCATCATGATGTCCAGCAGGATGAGATCCGGCTTTTCGTGGCGGGCAGTGTATATGGCATTCAATCCGTCAGTGGCAGTGATCACCCGGTAACCCTGTTCGGATAGATATTCTTCCAGCAGCCGACGCACGCCGCCCTGATCGTCCACCACAAGGATTGTTTCAGACATGGAGATCCTTTCCAATACAATCACACGCAGGACTGTACGGGTTGTGTAACCCGGCGGAGCAGTGCGCGGATGCGGGCGGCGATCTCGCCTGGCAGTGCTTCTTCATCCAGGCAGACGTCTGCACCGGCTTCCAGAGCCTGCAAGCGGTCTTCCATGCTCATTCCGCGGCCCGATAACATGATGGGAAAAGCGTTGTACATATCATTTGCCCGAATGGCACGGGTGAGCGCCAGTGGGTGAAGATCAGACAGGTTGCAATCCAGCAGCAATAGATGTGGCCGGGAGAACTGGAGAGTGGAGAATACGCTTTTGCCTGTTCCGGCTTCCACCACGCGAAAACCGGTCATTTCGAGGTGGTAACGATTAAAGCGGAGCCAGGTTGGGTCGCTGCTGGCGATCAGAAGGATGGATGACATCAGGGCACTCCTTTCAGGGGGAACCGGCAAAGGTTCCCCCTGCATTGAGGAGAAACGGGGTCAGGAAGCGGCCCGCGCGGATAAAAGCTCGATCAAAGGGTCAATAAACATGTTATTCATGCCGCCGCCCATGCGTCCGCCTGGCATGTCGCCGGCAGGCTGGGTTCCTTCGAACTGCGGTCTTTCGCCATTCTGGCCTTCACCGCCAGGAAAGCCCCCCTCAGGTGCGCCTTCACCGCCAGGGAACCCGCCCTGGGGAGCGCCATCGCCGCCCGGCATCATGCCGCCCTCTGGTGCTCCACCATTTGCCTCAAACTGGGCCTGCATGGTGGCGCGCTGTTCCTCGGTCATTTCAGCGCCGCGTTCTGGCATGGTGATACTGTATTTCTCCATGAGAGCGCTCATCTCATCAGGCTTGAGTTTCATATCTTCAATCGCAGACACCTGTTCAGAAGTGAGGTTTTCCTTGATCTGATCGTACAGGGCGTTCATTTCATCTTCAGAGATGGTTTCGCTGCCGGACAGGCTTTTCACGGCTTTCCACAGGGGTAGAAGCTGGGTGGCCTGATCGGTTGTCACTGCCAGTTCGGTGTCTTCAAGGGCGAGGATGCCGATCGCCAGGCGTGATTCAACCGGTTGGTCTGCCATGTCTGGCGGCTGTTGCCTGTCAGCAGGCTGCCCGCCGGGTTGGGGCGTGGCGGCTTCCGCGTTATCACCGGTCTGCGCGGCAGAGTCAGCCTGATTGGATGGGCTGGTTGCCTGCGCCTGTCCTGAGCAAGCTGTGAGCAGCAAGCCGGTAATCAATAGAAAGATGGGTAAGATGGTCCTTTTGTTCATGGTGATTTCTCAGTGGTTTCCTTATTTGTTGATTGGGTTACGATATATTCCGGTCTGGTATTTCATGCCGCTGCATGATGTTGTATTCGTGCCCCGGCATGAGGTATTATTCATGCCCCGGCATGAGGTATTATTCATGCCGCAACGCCTCAATCGGGTCCAGTTGGGCGGCTTTGCGGGCCGGGATGAAGCCAAAGAAGATGCCGATCAGTGCGGAAGAGGGAAACGACAGCACGATGGAATACGGCACGATCACGGTTCGCATACCGCTGAATTTGCCAAACAGCACTGCTCCACCCATGCCAGCCAGCACCCCCACCAACCCACCAAACAGGCTGAGCATGAGCGCTTCGGACAGGAACTGCACCTGAATATCCGCAGGTGTGGCACCCACTGCCTGGCGCAGGCCGATCTCGCGGGTGCGTGCGGTGACGCTGACCAGCATGATGTTCATGAAGCCGATGCCGCCAACGATCAACGAGACGCCTGCCACCCACGCCAGTAACGTGCGGAAGGATTCGGTGGTGCTTTCCTGGGTTTCGATGATGTCATCCTGCGAGGTGATGGTGAAGTCGAGCGAATCAAGGCTGACCTCGTGGCGGGTGGCAAGCAGCAGGCTGATCTGGTCGCTGACGACATCCATTTCGGCGTCCTCGGCAACTGAGACGTAGATGGTGCGAACGCGGTCGCCCATGAAGCGCGCAAACTGCGACGGGGTGAATTTTTTGAATACCACATTGATGGGTGTGTAGACCAGTTCATCAAAGTTGGTTCCAGAAGAAAGACCTTTGGGGGCAAGTACGCCAACCACCACAAGCTGGGTGTTATTGGCGTAAATGGTCTGCCCGATGGGGTCTTCCTCGCCGAACAATTCAGTGGCAACGTCAGCGCCGAGCACCACCACCTTTTGCACCCGCTCGTTGTCCTCCTCGGTGATGAAGCGGCCTGAACCGATCTCAACGTCGCGCACAGTGGTGTAATCAGGGGTGGTTCCCACAACGGTGATATCTTCGAGACTGACACTGCCTGTCTTGAGGGTGACACTGGCCTGTTGTTCCACAGATACACCCGCCACACCACTCACGCCAGTGCGGATGGCGTCCACGTCTTCGTACACCAGCCCGCCCTGCTGGTTCTGAGATCCCTGGCCCGGGCCGCCGCGGGTCATGGCGGCGTTGATGAACAAGAGGTTGGAACCCAGCCCGTTAATGCGTTCAGCAATGGTGGCCTCGGTGCCGGCGCTGATCGAAATCATCACGATCACGGCTGCCACACCGATGATCACCCCCAGCATGGTGAGGATCGAGCGCATTTTATTGGAGGTCAGGCTCTTCCACGCAATTTTCAGTAATTCAATCATGTTCATGCTGCACCTGCTTTTGCCCGCGGCGATTTCTTTCCTGTGGATGGAATACCCGTGGCGTTTTCACGTGTAATGCGGGTACCGTTCATTTCATCCGAGAATAATTTGCCGTCGCGGATCATGAGCATACGCTGGGTGTGATGGGCAATATCCGGTTCATGGGTCACCATTACGATTGTGCGCCCGCGGTTGTGCAACTGGTGCAGCAGATCCAGAATATCCTCGCTGGATTTGGTGTCCAGATTGCCGGTGGGTTCATCAGCCAGGATCAAAACCGGGTCATTGATCAATGCCCTGGCAATGGCAACGCGCTGTTGCTGCCCGCCGGATAGCTGGTTGGGCAGGTGGTGCATACGTTCGGCAAGGCCCACATTTTCCAGCGTTGCCATGGCAAGGTCGCGGCGTTCCGCCGGGGTGATATGGTCCTGTCTGCGGTAAATGGTGGGCATCATCACATTGTCCAACGCTGAAACGCGCGGCAGCAGGTTGAAGGATTGAAAGACAAAGCCCAGTTTTTGATTGCGGATCAGCGCCAGGTCGTTGCGGCTGAACCCGCTCACGTCTTCACCGTCCAGAATGTATTGCCCGCCACTTGGGCGATCCAGACAGGCCAGAATGTTCATCAGCGTGCTTTTGCCTGATCCGCTTGGGCCCATGATGGCGACAAACTCGCCGGGGCGTAATTTGATGCTGAGGCCGTTAACCGCCACCACTTCGGCTTCACCCTGCCCGTAAACCTTGGTCAGGTCAATGGTTTCGATGATCGGTTGTGTTTCTTTCATGTGGTCAGTCATGGTGTTGCCTTTCCGTTAGTTTGAGCTGGCAACAGACGCGGCATCAAGCAAGCCGCTGGTGACCACGTCTCCGGCGGACAGCCCTGATTTGATCTCGGCGCTGGCCAGATCCATCAGCCCCACTTCCACCACACGCAGTTTGGGCTTGCCGCTTTCATCCAACACAAACACACTGTAGGTCCCATCGCCAAGGTCGCGTACGGCTTGCACCGGAACCAGCAGTACATTTTGAGCTGTGGCCTGTACCAGGGTGACCGTGCCGTTGAGCCCTTTGGCGAGTGTGACGCTGTCGGTGGTTTCATCCAGTTCCAGTTGGATCACCCCGCTGACCACAGAATAGCCGTCAATGGTTTCCAGCGCCGGATTGACGCGCAGCACCGTGCCTGAAAAGACCAGGTCTGGATATGAGTCAAAGACAACCGTGGCCTGCTCGCCGGCAAAGACAGCGCTGAAATCCGTTTCATCCACACTGAACTCAACCTGCGGGTGGGCCAGATCTGCGATGATAATAAAAGCTCCAGTGCCGGCTTCGTCCCCAGCCTCACCTGCGACAGAAAGTATGGTTCCGTCAAACGGCGCAATCAGCACCGCGCCATCCAGTTTTTCCTGTGCCTGTTCAAGCGCGTATTCGGCGTTATCCACCTTGTTTTCGGCGGTTGCCAGCTCAACCGGATCCAGTCCGTTGTTGGCTTCCAGCGCCTGCAGGGCGGCCCCGGCTGACGCGAGCTCTGCTTCTGCCAGCGCAAGTTCAGCGTTTGAAGAGGCGATTTCATATTCGGTGTAACCGGTGCAGTACAGATAAGCGGCATAGGCACTGGCGGCAACGTTACGGGCGGGGACGATGGTGGTCAGGTAGTAATCCTGGCTGCCGCCGCCGTCGCCGAGGGCCTCCAGTGCATCGCGGGCACGGGTGTATTTATAGTAGTAGGCGTCAATGGTGTCCTGATCACAGCGCACCCAGCCCTCCTGAACCACAGCCGATTTGGCTTCATCGAGTGCTTCACGCGCATCAGCCAGGCCCAGCCGCGCGCTGGCCAGGTTGGCACTGGCGTTTTGTTTCAGGGTTGCCAGTTCCTGCTGCGCTGTGGCGAGGTCCAGTTTTGCCGAGGAGAGATTGGCTTCCAGTTCGCTGGTATCCGCCAGACGGGCAAGCTCATCTCCTGCGCCAACATTGTCTCCCACCTGTACATTCACCCCGGCAACGGTTCCGGAAACTGAAAAAGCCAGTTCCTTCTCCTGGGCAGCGGTCAACGTGCCCGAGCCGCTGGTGGACAGGGAAATGCTGCCCGTGCGCACCAGGGCGGTGTTATAGGTTTCCTCCTGGGCGGCGACTGTGGACGGCTTGGGCCATAAAAAGTAAACCGCAACGACTGCCAGCGTCAGTACACCGGCTGTAACGGGGATCCATACGCGCTTGCGAAGAGGGCGCCGGAGGGTTGTTTTCTGTCTGGATGTATTCATTGCCATCTCCAAAATGTTGCGGAATTCGTCCGCAAAATAAGATTGATTACTCTTCCACCGTACTGGTAATCACTGCTTCACCTGCTTCGAGCCCGGATAAAACCTGTGCAATGGCGACGGTTTTGATTCCAATTTGAACTTCGCGTTTCTCCGGTTGGTCGTTAACCAGCACATACACATACGGCGACGCACCGGCGGTCTGGTGGAGTGCCTGGGTGGGGATGATCAGGGCGTCGCTGGCTTGCTGGCAGATGATCTCCACCGATGCGGTCAGGCCGGGAAGCAATTCCACCGGGGTGGCCTGGTTGACCTCATCCAGCGTCACCAGCCCCTCCACCATGCTCACATTGTTCACGCTGACCAGCATGGGGGTCACTTGCGTCACCATGCCGGTGAACACCTGGTCGGGCAGGCTGTCAAAGGTCACCTGCGCCGGACAGCCCGCTGAGAAATTGAGCATGTCTGTTTCATCCATGTTGACCTCCACCTGTGGTTGCTCCACGCTGGCGATGGATAGGATCACACCCGTGTCCACCTCGTCGCCTTCGCTGGCATTGACCTCCATCACCATGCCGTCCATGGGTGACACCAGTTCGGCTCCGGCCAGTTGCTCCTCAGCGCTCTGCAA
Source organism: Levilinea sp. (assembly GCA_034429695.1). Taxonomy (GTDB): domain Bacteria; phylum Chloroflexota; class Anaerolineae; order Anaerolineales; family Anaerolineaceae; genus DAOUGC01. The sequence continues at coordinate 5,517 of DAOUGC010000199.1, read as the reverse complement.
TTGCAATTGCGCCTTCTGCAGGGTGAGCTGTGCTTTTTGCAGTTCCAGAGGGTCCACACCTTCGCTGGCGCTCAAGCGGTCGAAATTCTCCTGAGCGAGCTTCAGCGCTGCAGTGGTGCTTGCCAGGTTCGCCTGTGAATCCTCTATCTCATCCTGGGTGTAGGTTTCGCAATATTTCCAGTTGCCGTATGCCAGATCGCGCTGTTTCTGCAACGGGGTGAGTTTTTCGAGGATGTAATCATGACCGTAACCGGTGTCAGGGTCGTCCAGGTATCCTTCCCATTCATTCACCTGGCGTTGCAGATTCAACCACTGGTAGTAATACTCCTCGGTCTTTGCCTGGGCGCAGCGCGGTTGACCGGTGGTCAGCAGGTCATCAGCCGCTTCCTCATGGGCAATTTGCGCATTCGCCAGGTCCACGGCTGCCTGAGCCAGGGCCACATCGGCACCTGCCAGCAGTTCATCCAATGCCTGCCGGGCTGCCATGGCCGCCAGACGCCGGTTTTTGACTTCCAAATCGAGCTGGGTGGTGTCTTCCAGGTGAGCGAGCACCTGACCGGATGACACCAGGTCTCCGCTGCTCACACTCAACCCGGAAACCACACCGCTGACCGGGAAAGCCAGATCGACAGTGGTTCCCGTGACCAGCGTACCCGTGCCTGAGATGGTCAGCGCGATCTCGCCGATGCGGGCGGCGGTGGTGTCGTAGGGTTCCACGGTTCCGGTGGCATTCAGGGCGAAGACCGTGCCCGTTCCACGGGTGAGAATCCAGCCTGTTCCGCCCAACAGGATGAGCGCGAGCCCGATGACTGTGAACAACCTGCGGCGTTTACTGATGTTGTCTGCGTGATTTTTGATGGCCATGGATGCCTCATTCTTTTCTGATTACGGAGGCGGCATCATGCCGCCATCCATGGGCATCATTCCGCCCATGCCGCCTGCTGCAGACGACATGGAGCTGGCTTCCTCGGCGGTGACGGCAATGGCGATCAGGTCGCCGGCTTCCACCCCGCTGAGGATCTGTGCGTATTGATCATTTTGCATGCCCACTTCCACCGGCTGCATGCTCACTGCACCGCTGGTATCACTCACCAGCAGCCCGTACCTGCCGCCGCCCATTTGTTTGAGCGCATCCACAGGCACAAGCAGCGCACCCTGGATTACCTGGCTGATGATTTCAACACTGGCGTTTAGACCCAATGGTACATTTTGCAAGGTGTTGGCTGATTCGGCATCCAGCGTCACAAGTCCGGTGGCCACACGGTACTGGCCGGATGATGTCAGTTGCGGATCCACCCGGGTGACCGTGCCGGTGAATACCTGGTCGGGCATGGCATCGAACACCACCTGAACAGGGTTGCCAACCGCCAGTTTGTCCATGTCGCTTTCGTCCACGCTGATCGGTACCACCGGTTGCGATACGTCTGCAATGGTGATGTAAGTGGAGGTATCCACCATCTCGCCTGCTCCGGCGGCAATCGAAATCACCCGCCCTGAGATCGGCGCGATGAGGGTGATGCCATCCAGATTGGCCTGGGCCTCAGCCAGTGCAGTCTCAGCCCGGGTAACGGCAGCCTCTGCCAGAGCGAGTTCGGTCGGGTCGATGCCCGAAGCGTCCTTGAGGGTGGCGTATTTTTCCTCAGCCTGTTGCAGCGCAATGCGTGCAATCTCAAACTCTGCGCTTACACTGGTCTTCTCATCGGATGTGTAGCTGATGCAATAGGAGTAGTTGGCAAGCGCGGTGTAATAAGCATTCTTTGCCTCGGTGACCACCTCGGCGTTTTCATCTTCAGGGTTCAGGCTTTCCAGCCGCTGGCGGGTGCGTTCGAGCGCAGACGCATAGCGGGTGTTGACCTCTTTGCTGCAGCGCGAGTCATCGACACGTTCCAGCATGCGGAGCGCATCCTCGTAGGTCTGCTTTGCCGTCAGCAGATCCTGATAAGCCTGCGCCAGGGCGGCATCACCGCCGGTTTGCAGTTCATTCAAAGCCTGCCGGGTTTGCAGCAGTTCCAGCTCGGCGCTGGCAAGTGCCGCTTCCAGTGTCCCGGCGCTGTCCAGACGGGCGAGCGCATCTCCGGTCGTTACCATGTCTCCGGGGGCAACATTGAGTTCAGCCACTGTGCCAGCAGTGGAAAATGACAGGTCCACCGTTTGTCCGGCATTCAATGTGCCGGAACCACTGGCAGTGATGCGCAGATCGCCCGTGCTGATCTGGGCTGTGCGGGTGACGGTGTAAATTTGTTCACCACCTGTTGACTGGTCCGACAGGTACCATGCTCCGCCGCCTGCCAGACCGATGAGGATCACTGCGGCCCACCAGTATTTGCGCCACAGGAAATGGAGCTTCGATGTGTTTGGTTTCACATTGGTCATGCGTGCCTCTCGACTCTGATTGCCGGTTCACAAACCTGCATCCGGCTTTACAGCGTGATGGTACTTTTTAAAGGTTAAGAATTGGTTTAGAAGCTGTATAGAAATGGGATAATTATCAAAACCGTTGATACCGGTGGTGTGAGAATGGATTCGGGATGTTCCTGGTAAGGATGGATGCGCGTGACATTCCGGCTGTGCTGGACAGGGATCGTAGGAAAACTGTCGGGTTGGGAGAACGCCAACCCGACCCACAAAAAGCAGGCGTAGGATGGGTCCGCTTTTGGACCCATTATTTTATATGCGCTGATTACGGATGGGGTCAAACCGTCGGGTTGGGAGAACGCCAACCCGACCCACGAAAAGCAGGCGCAGGATGGGTCCGCTTTTGCCCATCATTTTATATGCTGATGCCATAGCGAAACCGTCGGGCTGGGAGAACGCCAACCCGACCTACAAAAAGCAGGCGTAGGATGGATCCGCTTTTGGACTTATCTTTTGGCGTTATCCGACTCATGACAAATGTCATATTGATTCTCTATTTGTGCGTGCTATTATATGCATGTACATATATAAGTATTTGCAATTAGGAGCATTTGCATTGTCCCTCGAATACGCCATTCTCGGTTTTCTCACCTACCAGCCCTTCACCGGCTACGACCTGAAGAAGATGTTCGATACCTCTGTGCGGCACTTCTGGAGCGCCGACCAGAGCCAGATTTACCGCACGCTGGCAAAGCTGACCGATGCGGGCCTGGCTGACGTGGAGCGCGTTGAGCAGCTCGACCGCCCTGACCGCAAGGTGTATTTCATCACCGACGCGGGCCGCGAGCGCTTTATGGAATGGCTGCGCGGTCCTTTCCCCAATCAGGAGCCAAAAAGCGGGCCGCTGGTGCAGGTATTCTTCTCCGGCAAGATCGGCAATGATGAGGTGCTGGCGCGCTTTCAAATGGCGGCGGCCATTTTCCGTGAGATCCTCAACCGTTATCAGCAGGTGCCCGATCAGATCGAGGAATACATCCGTCAGGTGCCATCCAAACGCGAGCACTATTTCTGGATGTGCACACTGGATCTGGGCATGCGCACCATGCGCGCGCAGCTTGAATGGGCTGAGAGCGTGATCGCCGACCTGCAAAACGGCCGTGTGCCGCAGGACTAACTTTTATCAACCTTACTGGAGTTCCCATGACCCGCAACCTCCCCACCCGTCAAAAAATTCGCCGAGCCTTGTTGCTCATATCGTTCCTGCTGTTCCCCATCACCATGAATTACCTGTCACCGTACGTGATCATCGACGGCGCTTCACAGGGGATCGTCAACGGCAGCCTGGTGATGTTCGCGCTGTTGTTCCTGTCATCGCTGCTGCTGGGGCGGGCGTGGTGCGGCTGGGTATGTCCGGCGGGTGGGTTGGGTGAAATTTGCATGCCGATCAATGACCGCCGCGTGAACCCGCGCAGGATCGACTGGATCAAATGGCTCATCTGGGTGTTGTGGATGGCGCTGATCGTCAGCATGGTGTTCATGGCGGGCGGTTATCAAACCGTCGATCTGCTGCTGGACACGCAAAATGGCATTTCGGTGGCTGGCGCTCCAGACCGCCCGATCATCTTCGCTTACATCATTTACTACTTTGTGATCGCGCTGTTTGCGGTGCTGGCGGTCACGGTGGGCCGTCGCGCAGGTTGCCATACCATTTGCTGGATGGCGCCGTTCATGATCATCGGGCGCCGGTTGCGCAACCTGCCTGCCTGGCCTGCGCTGCGCCTGCAAGCCCAGCCTGATCAATGTTCACAATGCCACTCTTGCACCGCCAACTGCCCGATGAGCCTGGACGTGAGCGCCATGGTGCAGATGAACCATATGGAACACGACGAGTGTATTCTGTGCGGTACCTGCGTTGACAACTGCTCGCGCAAGGCAATCCGCTTCTCATTCAACTCAGGAAAGTGAACCCATGAAAATCCTTATCTCCAACGGCAATCCAGACCCCGCCAACCGGCAGTTTGACGAATATCTTGAGCAACTTGACACCCTGCTTGCCGGACAGGGCCATAAAGTGACGCGCCTGAACCTGCGCAACATGGACCTGCGCGGCTGCAACGGCTGCTTTGGCTGCTGGGTGAAACAACCGGGTGAATGCCTGTTGCCAGACGACGGGCCCATCCTGCGCCATGCGATCATCACTGCTGACTTTCATCTGATTGCTGCGCCGCTAAAAATGGGTTTCCCGTCCGCGCTGCTCAAGACCGCGCTGGATAAATCCATCCCGTTGATCCATCCATATTTCACCGTGGTGCATGGCGAGGCGCATCACCGCAAGCGTTACAGCAGCTACCCGCGCATTGGCATGTTGATCCAGCGGGAAGAATGCACCGATGAGCGCGATATGCACATCATTGTTGACACATTTGCGCGCGCTGCCTTGAACATGAAGAGCAAACTGGAGTTTGTGTCCGAACTGGGCCGTCCGGTGGAAGGGCTGGCAGCAGCCATCACCGGCAAGCTGCCGCGCACATCGGTGACTTTTGAGGATCGTCTGGGCGCGCTGGCCGGTGTGCAGATCACCCCGCCGGTGCATCTGACCATTTTCAATGGCTCTCCGCGCGGTGACAGGAGCAACACCAAATTGTTACTGGACCCATTCATCGCAGGTTTCCAGAGCCGCGAAGGCAACACGGTGGAGGTGCACAACCTCAACCGCATCCATGATGGTGAATCGTTCAAGGCTGCCTTCGGGCAGGCGGAGTGCGTACTGGTGGCGTTTCCGCTGTATGTAGACTCCATGCCGGGACAGGTGAAGGCTTTCTTTGAGAGCCTGGAGGAGTACGTTGGCCGTGAGGGCAACCCGCCGGTCGGCTTCGTGGTGCAAAGTGGTTTCCCTGAGGCGCTGCACAGCCGGCATGTTGAACGGTACCTGGCGAAACTGGCTGAACGGCTGGGATCGCCTTACCTGGGTACGCTGGTGCGTGGCGGCATTGAGGGCATTCAGATCCAGCCGGAGAAAATGACCGCGCCGTTGTTCGCTCAGGCTCAGGCGCTGGGTCGCAGTCTGGCGCAGACGGGCGGTTTTGACCCGCAACTGGTTAAAAATTTCGCGGGGTTGGAGCGCTTCCCGTTCTATCTGGACCCCGTGTTCCGGCTGCTGTC
>DAOUGC010000198.1:0-7013 GCA_034429695.1 Levilinea sp. | reverse complement strand
CGGGCTGCCTCTGTGGCCAGCCGCTTGCTTGCCGGGCAGCGCGAGGTGCGGGTTTTGCACGGTGATATTCATCACAGGAACATCCGCAGGTCATCCCGCGGCTGGCTGGCCTTTGACCCGAAGGGGTTGATTGGTGAGCGTACCTACGATTGCGCCAACACTCTGTGCAACCCGGTGATGCCGGAACTTGTCCACAATGAAGCCCGACTCTTGAGGAACGCGGCGATCCTTGCAGGTGAACTGGCGATTGACCTGTCCCGCGTGCTGGCTTTCACATATGCTTATGCCAGTCTCAACGCAAGCTGGTGGTTGCCTCGCAGCGGCACTCCGGTTGCAGATGAGATTGTGGAGTGGCATCTCAAGGTCGCCAGGATGATCGAGCCGCATCTGTGATCGGTGCGAGGCAACAAATCATATCGGCGGTTTTGCTGGATTCCGATTGGGGCGGGGTTATTCGACCGACCCGAGCATTTATTTCCACGCAAACTGAGGTTTTTCAGCCGACCATTTGATAATTGCACCACAAAGAGCACCCCCTCCCACCTCCCCCATCGAAAAGGACATCGATGGAGGAGGAGAATGCCGTGCCCCACGCCAACATTCATGGGGTTTCTGTAGGGGACGGGCGGGAGGAAGCGCGTGAATCGACCCTGGCAGGCAAAGCCCGGCCCGCCGAAATCACCGTTTTCGGCGCACGCCGTGTGCAGCCAAAAACACCCCCTCCGGTCCCGAACGCCGTTCAACACCGATTGCATGGCACATATCAACACCGGCGTTCGGTTCCTCCTCCCCCATCGAAAAGAACATCGATGGAGGAGGAGAAAGCGCGTTCTCCCTCTCCACATGGCGAAGTGAACGCAGCGAACGCAGCCATGTGGGGAGGGTGGCGAATTGCCGAACTGCAGGCAATTCGCCGGGAGGGGCGTTCTGCAACCACCCAGACGCATAAGCCGCCAGCAAACGTCTTGAATCCAAATCCGTGAAATCCGTTCCCGAATCCGTTGCCAGACAACCCCTCCGGCCCCGAAAGCCGTACCCCGCAACATTCATGGGGTTTCTGTAGGGGACGGGCGGGAGGAAGCGCGTGAATTGACCCTGGCAGGCAAAGCCCGTCCCGCCGAAATGACCGTTTTCGGCGCACGCCGTGCGTCGCCAAAAACACCCCCTCCGGTGTAAGCGCAGCGGCGCCACCTCCCCCATCGAAAAGGACATCGATGGAGGAGGAGAAAGACGGGGATCGTCATTCGTTCATTCGTGTTCCATTCGTTGATGGTTTTGCCCGTTCGCTGCCACTAAAATCGGTGGGGCTGAGGTTTTTCAGCCGACCATTTGATAATTGCACCGCAAAGAGCACCCCCTCCGGTCCCGAACGCCGTTCAACACCGATTGCATGGCACACATCAACACCGGCGTTCGGTTCCACCTCCCCCATCGAAAAGGACATCGATGGAGGAGGAGAAAGACGTGGATCGCCATTCGTTCATTCGTGTTCAATTCGTTGACGGTTTTGCCCGTTCGCCGCCACAAAAATATCCATCTCCGCGCTAATCCACGGTTTTGCTGGATTCCGGTCGGGGGCATTTCATGACCATGACATTGATCTTACAAGTTTGTTATTTCCAACTATTGCATTATTCCCCATTCCCTGATAATCTTATGGATGACCATAACATTCAAAGAGAAAAAGATATGTCTGAGCTTATGAAATTGAGCGAAAGCGAAGAAATGTATCTGGTGACCCTGCGCAAATTTTGCGAGGATTGCGCCAGTACCCCGGTTCCCATCCCCGATCTCGCCCGGGCGCTGGGTGTCCAGCCGGTTTCGGTCAACCAGATGGTGAACAAGCTGGCTGATATGGGGCTGGTCAAATATCTGCCTTACAAGGGGGTGGAGTTGACCGCCGATGGGCGCGCCATTTCCACCCGCATCCTGCGCCACCGCCGCTTGTGGGAGGTCTTTCTGGTGAGTTCCCTCCAGATGGATCTGGACGAAGCCGAACGGTTGGCCTGTCAGCTTGAACATCTGACCGCACCCGATGTCGCCAATCGCCTGGCGCACTTTCTGGATTACCCCACGGTTTGTTTTCACGGTGAGCCGATCCCGCAGAACGAGGACAGCACCGAAACCTTGTTTGAGGGCGTTCCCCTGACCTCCATGCAGATTGGGCAATATGGGCAGGTGACGCGCATTAACACCGACACCGTGGCTGCCCGCTTTCTGGCGGATGCCGGGGTGCGGCCGGGTATGGAAATTGGTCTGGTTGGGGTTGGGGCAAATGGCGACGTTTTGTTGGAGTCGCCCGCCGGTCGTATTCAATTATCCGCGGAGATGTCGTCTGCCATCACAGTGGGCGCGCAGGTACGGACGAGGGAACCGCGTGAAAAAAAGGAGCACAGCATGGCCGTTCCATTATGCAACCTGAAAGTTGGAGAGAAGGGCATCATTCAAAAGATGAACTTCAAGGGCGCCATTCGCCAGCGATTACTGGCGATGGGGCTGGTGATTGGTGAGACCATCCTGGTCAAACGCGTGGCGCCGCTGGGCGATCCGATTGATTTTGTGGTCAAAGGCTACGATTTGTCGTTGCGCAAATCGGAAGCCAGTGAAATTCTGGTGATACCAGCATAGGAGGCGGCCCGATGAACAAAGGTGTTTTTCCACTGGCAATGAGCGCCTCCGGTGAAAAGGTGAGATTGGTGAGCATCAGCGGGGGCGAGGGCTTGATGCACCGCCTGACTGCGTTGGGGTTAACCCCTGGCGTGGAATTGAGCATCGTGCAGGATTCGGGCGGTCCGCTGGTGATATCAGTGCGCGATTCACGCATCGCACTCGGGCGCGGTATGGCGCACAAGGTCATGGTCAGCCTGGTTAACAATCAAAACAACTCCGAGAAAGAAGGATCAGGATCATGAAGTCGCTCTGCGTTGCGCTGGCTGGAAATCCAAATGCAGGCAAAAGCAGCATTTTTAATGCGCTCACCGGGTCGCATCAGCATGTGGGAAACTGGCCCGGCAAGACTGTCGAAAAGAAAGAGGGGCAGTTCCACAAGGACGGGGTGGATGTCAGGGTGGTGGATCTGCCCGGAACCTACAGCCTGACCGCTTTTTCTCCCGAGGAAGTCATTGCGCGCGATTACATATTGAACGAAAAACCAGACCTGGTGGTGACCGTGTTGGATGCCGCCAACCTGGAGCGCAACCTGTACCTGGCAGTGCAGGTGCTGGAACTGGGCGTGCCTGTGGTGGCGGTGTTGAACATGTCTGATGTGGCCGACTCGCGCGGCATCAAAATTGACGACCAGCGGCTTGGGCTGGCATTGAAATCGCGGGTGGTGCGCACCACCGCCAGCAAAGGTGAGGGAATTTCGGATCTGGTGGCGGCCATCATGACCAGCGCCAGGGAAGGTGTCCTATGAACATGGCACAGACAGCATCCAGGACTGAATTTGCAATTGATTACGGCTTTGAAGCCGAGGATGAAATCGAACGGCTCTCTGAATTGATCGCCGCCACACCGGCGGTGGCAAAGATGTATCCCACGCGCTGGCTGGCGATCAAACTGCTTGAGACCGATGAGGATATTCACATGCGCCTGCGCGTCTTAAAAGGCGGCGCTGAACTGCTGACAGAAGCAGAGACGAGCATTGCCCGGCTGGAAAAATTGTTCGGTGATGACGTGGATGTGGCCATCGCTGACCGCCGCTACGGCTGGATCAACGGCCTGGTGCGTGAGGTGGTGCAGCGTCCATCGGTGGACCGCCTGACAATGTCCGACAAAATCGACCGCATCGTTACCCACCGCCTGCTGGGCATCCCCATATTCCTGGCGGCCATGTGGCTGGTGTTCAAACTCACCGCCGATGTCTCTGCGCCCTATCTGGACTGGGTGGACGGTGTGATCAATGGACCCATAGCGCGCTGGGGCGTAAACCTGTTGAGCTGGCTTGGCCTGGGCGGAAGCTGGGTGGAGAGCCTGCTGGTGGATGGCATTATCGCGGGCGTGGGGGGTGTGCTGGTGTTTGTGCCGGTGCTGATGTTCCTGTACCTGGCACTGGCGGTGCTGGAGGATTCGGGCTACATGGCGCGCGCTGCGTTTGTGATGGACCGCCTGATGCACGTACTGGGACTGCACGGCAAGAGCTTTTTGCCCATGTTGGTGGGCTTTGGCTGCACCGTGCCAGCCATGTACGCCACGCGCACCCTGGAGAACCGCAAAGACCGCATTTTGACGGGCTTGCTGGTTCCGTTCATGTCCTGTGGGGCGCGGCTGCCGGTATATGTCTTGTTTGCTGCCATTTTCTTTCCAAAAAATTCGGGTGCAGTGGTGTTCTCGCTGTACCTGCTGGGCATTGTCACCGCAATTTTGCTTGGCGTGGTTTTGAAGAACACACTGTTCAAGGGCAAGGAACAGTCGGCGTTTGTCATGGAGCTGCCGCCTTACCGGCTGCCCACGCTGCGCGGCATCTGGTTCCACACCTGGGAGCGAACCGGCTCCTTCCTGCGCAAGGCATGGACGACGATCATGGCGGTCAGCGTGCTGCTGTGGTTGCTGATGGCAATTCCCACCAACGGGCAGGGCAAATTTGCCGATGTGGATGTGGAAAAAAGCGCCTTTGCTGCGGTGACGCGGGTGATCTCCCCCGCATTAAAGCCGCTCGGTTTTGGTAGCTGGGAAGCCAGCGGTGCGTTGGTGACCGGGTTTGTGGCGAAGGAAGTGGTGGTCAGCACACTGTCGCAGGTGTACGCTGTGGATGACAGCGGGGAAACCGCCGCAGAGAGCACCCCCACCTTCTTTGAGGACGTGGGCAGCGTGTTGACCGGGTTTGTGGGCGCAACGGTGGATACGTTGAAATCACTACCGTTGATCGTGGGTATCAACCTGTTCGGTGAGGAAGTGGAGGAAGAGCCCACCGCCTTGATGAGTTCGATCAGCAGCGGGTTTGAAGCCTCCAGCGGCGGACATGCCATGCTGGCCGGGCTGGCTTTCATGGTGTTTGTGCTCATCTATACCCCGTGCATGGTCGCCATTGCTGCAGAACGGCAGGAATTGGGTATGAACTGGACCTGGGTCAGCATCTTCGGGCAGTTGATCCTTGCCTGGCTGATGGCGCTGATCGTGTTCCAGGGCGGCATACTCCTGGGGCTGGGTTAGGCAATCATCCGGTGGGTGGGGTATCCCCTTCCAACCCCGCCCACCATCCTTTTACTGGCGGAGAAACAACGTGATCAATCTGGTCTTGCAGGAAATCCGGCACAGCCGGGAGCCGCTCTCGCTCACGGCGTTGAGCGAGAAATTGGACATCGAGCGCGGCGCGCTGGAAGGCATGCTTGCCTATTGTGTTCGCAAGGGCTGGCTGCGGGACGGCAGCGGCGACGAGCCCGGGGCGGATGGTTGCGCAACCGGCAGTTGCGGCTCCACCTGCACCGGTATTGAAAATTGCTCGTTTGTGGCAAAGATGCCCAGGGTATATTCGCCGGTGATCAAGGGGCGGCCCACACCGCCGGATGGAAACCCGCCGGCGTGATGGGGTTATGGGTGAATTGGAGGTTGAATTAGATGTTTTGGTCGCGGGAAAAGGGTGAGGTCATTCAACTGGACGTGGAGGGCATGCACTGTACGCAATGCGAAGCCACGGTCAAAATTGCACTGCATAAAAAACCCGGGGTGCGCCGCATCACCATTCGACAACGGCAGCAGGTGAGCGTGGAACTGGCTCCGGGGGCGCGCATTACACGGGAGGAGCTGGCCGCGGTGATCGACGCCACGGGCTACCGGGTGAGGTGAGGGGGTCATCAACCCGCTGAGAGGTTATTGGGATTGTTGGTTGCCAGCAGTTCCTGTTTAAACGCTTCCCACTCCAAACCATAATTTTGCACGGCTTCTTCCAGCGTATCAAAGGGCGCCATGTAGCAGCCAACGCAGATCATGCGGTGGCGCATGAAGACCGGGATGAACTCGGGGTGGGCTTGCAGCGCCTGGGCTACAGTTTGCTGTGGAGACAGGCTGATTCCTTCTTTTTTCATGGTTACAGCATAACAGAGCCGCATGGCGGTGTCTTTGATCCAGAGCAAAGACCGTCCACGAATGACGGATTCCCCCGTGAATGTAGGGGCGCGGCGAAAAAATGCCCATAGATCTTTCGTGGTCTTTGTAGCCGCGCCCGCCACCGGGGATAACAAAATCCCACTGCGTTGCGACAAAGATCGGGTATTGTTGGGGCGGACCGAGTCCGCCCGGGAAAGAGCTGTGAGAACCGTCAACGAATGGGACACGAATAAACGAATGACGGATTCCCGCCGGAGGCGCCTTCTCCTCCTCCATCGATGTCCTTATCGATGGGGGAGGTGGCGCCGCTGCGCTTACACCGGAGGGAGTGTTCTGACAACGGATTTGGATTCGAGTTTCTTGCTGGCGGCGGCGCAGAACGCCCCTCCCGGCGAATTGCCAAACCGCAGGCAATTCGCCACCCTCCCCACATGGCTGCGTTCGCTGCGTTCACTTCGCCATGTGGAGAGGAGAAACGTTCTCTCCTCCTCCATCGGTGTCCTTTTCAATGGGGGAGGTGACCCCGAACGCCGGGGTTGAAATATATGCTGCAAACGGCGCTAAACGGCGTTCGGGGGCGGAGGGGGTGTTCTGACAACGGATTCGGGAACAGATTTCACGGATTTGGATTTGAGACTCTTGCTGGCGGCTGATGCGTCTTGGCGGTTGCAGTACGCCCCTCCCGGCGAATTGCCGAACCGCAGGCAATTCGCCACCCTCCCCACATGGCTGCGTTCGCTGCGTTCACTTCGCCATGTGGAGAGGGAGAAACGTCGGAATGTGTCAACAGATTGAGTCAACCTCAAAGAAAGTAAGGGGGCATGCATCGCCATAGGGCATCAAGAGGCAATGATCTGCCCTATGGTCACCCCGTCAAGGGTGCTCGTTGTACTCGCATGGCACAACCCCGGCTTGCGAGCGGCCATACAGTGATTTGTCATCAGATTGGTTTACGGGTGGATTGATCC
>DAOUGC010000197.1:0-3128 GCA_034429695.1 Levilinea sp. | reverse complement strand
ACCCTGGTGGGGAGACATGGTTCACACCTGATTCCGAACCCTGATCTGAAGGCTGAAGTCTGACCTCTGACCTCTGACTACTGATTTCCGACCTCTGACTTCTGACCTCTATTCCCCCACATCCACCACGTAGCGGTACACGGGCGGCTCTTTGAAGGCGTAATAACCCCGGTAAGCTGGCGGCAGCAATTCGGCGATCTTGAGCATGATCTCGTCTGTCACCGGCTGGCGCAGGTCGCGCTCTGGAACATCGGGGGGCAGCGCCAGTTTGAAAGGCTTGCCCACCACCACGTGGAAGGGCGCGCGCTGGAAGCGCTTGAGATGCCCCCAGAAATCCTCATGCCCAAAACACCCCACCGGCGTCAGCGGCGCGCCTGATTTCATCGCCAGGGCAGCCACACCCGGCTTGCCCTGCAGCAATTTGCCGTTGCGGCTGCGCGTACCCTCCGGCGCCATGATCAGCACCTTGCCCTGCTCCAGCGCTTCGAGCGACTGGCGGAAAGCCTCGCGATCCACCAGACCGCGCTCAATGGGGATGAAGCCCCACAGGGTGAACAGGAAATTGAACAACGGATTATTCCATGTCTCGCGCTTGGCAATACCGGTAAAGACCGGATTGTTGAGGTGCGGCAGCAGGACGGGCGCTTCAAGAAAGTTGATGTGGTTGCCCACCAGGATCATGGGACCTTTGGTGGGGAATTGTTTAAAATCGGGGGATTGGATGTGGCATACCGAGCGGAACACACGGCGCAGCACCCAGTTGGTGGGGTAAAAAGCAGCGTTCATGCTGGGGTTCATGCCTGTGCGCCCTCCTGTGGAACCATCACCTGCAGCGCGCAAGGGATCAGCTCAACCTTCAGCGACTGTCCGGCGGTGCAAATCGTCTCGCCGTCTGCGTGGGCAGGGATGCTGCCCTGTGTGGCGCGCACGGATATGGAGGATGTTGTGGTAATCAACACAGCTTTATCCTTGCCCTGTGTACCTGAAAAAAAGGTGGTTGCCAGAGGCAGGATGCGCCATTGCGGAACCTGTTCCACCATGCACAGGTGAAAACGCCCGTCACCAGGGTCGCCGTCTGGAGCCATGAGGAAGGAACCGCCCATGCGCCGCCCGTTCATGATCGAGATCATCAGATAAGGTTTGTGAAACTTTGCGTCATCCAGAGCCACTTCATACACCGGGGCTTTTGCGTACAGGAAGATGGTTTTGATCAGCGCCGCCAGGTAGGAAGCCGCACCGGTTGCCCAGGTGATGCGCGCCGCCTCAAACCCGACAACCGTATCAAAACCCAGCCCAACGCCATTGCCAAAGAAGCGGCCATCGGGGTAATCACCGCCGGACACGCGGCCAATGTCAATGGTTAGTTGCCTGCCGTTCGTCACAGCGTCAACGGCAACCTCAAGGTCGTGTGGAATGCCAAGGCCAAAGGCGAAGTCATTGCCGCGACCAACCGGCAGCACACCCAGCACCGGCAGCGGGCCGCCGTTGCGCGCCAGCATCATGCCGTTGATGGTCTCGTTGACCGTACCGTCACCGCCGGCGGCGATCACCAGCGGGCGGAAATCGGTAACGGCGCGGGCAGCTTCACGCTGCGCACAGCCCACCGAGTCGGTCAGCAGCAGGTCATATTCAAAGTTACGCTGCTGCAGCATTTCTTCCACTTGCGGCAAGGTTTTGCCCGCGTTGCCTTTACCCGCGGTGGGGTTGTAGATCAATAAGGGTTTCATATGCACCTTTGTTGGAAGGATTAACCCCGCCGGTGATGCGCAGTTTCGGCTGCGGTGAGATTGGTTTGATTATACCGGATGTGGTCGGGTATGGTTCCCCGGCTTCTTTGCACACTTTCTTGCTTTCATGACGGCTTTCATCCTATAATGATAAATATTCTCTTTAACATCCCAAACAGGAGGAGTCCCATGCTGGTCGGAGAACGAATGTCCACGCCGGTGTTGACCATTACCGCTGATGTACCCGTGCAGGATGCACTGGCGCGCATGCGCCAGGACAAGGTGCGGCGCTATCCGGTGGTGGATAAGCGCGGCAAATTGGTGGGTATTGTCACGGATACGGATCTCATGAATGCCTCCCCATCGGACGCGACCACGCTCTCGGTGTGGGAGATTAATTACCTGCTGAGCAAGATCACGGTGGAACGGGTGATGGCACGCGATGTGATCACTACCTGCCTGACCTGCCCGATCGAGGAGGCAGCGCGGGTGATGGCGGATCACAAGATCGGTGGGCTGCCGGTGATGGACGGTGACTCATTGGTGGGGGTGATCACCGAGACCGATATCTTTAATATCTTTCTGGAGATGCTTGGGGCGCGTACACCGGGTGTGCGCCTGACCGCCGAGGTGGTGGATGAACCCGGCAAATTGCACGAGCTGACCGGTGCGATCAGCGCGGCGGGCGGCAATATCATCGGGCTGGGGGCATCGCTGGGCAAGAGCAGCGAGACGCGCACGCTGACGATCAAGCTGACCGATATTGCCCCTAATGTGCTGCAGGATGTGGTGAAACCGTACGTTAAAAAGGTGCTGGACCTGCGCCAGATGTAAGGTGAGGTTGTGAAGGGTGATGTTCCTCCCCGGGCGATGCTCGGGGAGGTTTGTGTTTAATGAAAAGGATTTGTGGGCACGGGTGGGATCGTCAACGGATTTGGATTGAGGACTCCTGCCAGCGGTCTTTGCGTTTGGGCGGCGCAGTACGCCCCTCCCGGCGAATTGCCGAACTACAGGCAATTCGCCACCCTCCCCACATGGCTGCGTTCGCTGCGTTCACTTCGCCATGTGGAGAGGGAGAAAACGCCTTTTCCTCCTCCAGCGATGTCTTTTTCGCTGGGGAGGTGGGAGGGGGTGCTCTGACAATGGACTTGGATTCAGGACTCCTGCAACAATCGGTGGGTTGAAAAAATATCGCGCCGGCGAAGCTGGCGACCCACCCCACCCATTTTTCGTGTGATTCGTGTTGAATTCCGGGTATGGCGGCTTGACCCCCGTCGGGACGGGCGTTGCGGGCGCGGCTAAGAAATCCATGACAGGTCGTCGCACATTCTCCCGCCGCGCCCCTACAATTGACAGGTTTTTGTAGGGGACGGGCGGGAGGAACCGGATGAAACGGTCCGG
>DAOUGC010000196.1:0-13374 GCA_034429695.1 Levilinea sp. | reverse complement strand
AAACCATGTCTGACCGGCAAAAGAATATTTTCTTCGCCTTGCTGCTGCTGGGCGTCACATACTTCCTGCTTTTTTCCTTTCCCAACCTCACCGGCGCAAAGGACGCCAACATGCTTGCCGTGTTTGAGGTGGACGAGTTCGCCCAGTATCCGCACGTGATCCGCATGCTGACGCCCGGCGACACCCCCTACCAGACCATCCGCAATTTTGCGGTTTATCTGCATTATTTCTACGGCTACCCGTTTTACTTTTTCTCGGCGCTGGCGCTGCTGCCGTTAAAACTGGCGCTCGGTGCAGACTGGACCGCCAATACCCAGGCAATCATGGTGGTGCTGCGTCAGGTTATCAACGTACTGCCAATGATCGCAGCAGTGATGTTGCTGGTATTTATGCAGACGCGTTTCCAGTCGTGGTGGCGTGCGCTTGGACTGTTTATCCTGCTGCTGGCCGCGCCGGTTGTGGTGGTTAACAACCTGTGGTGGCATCCCGACAGCCTGACGTTCCTGTTCATTGTGCTGACGCTGTTCTTCCTTAACCGTGATGACCACCATTACGGGCGCAACTTCTTCCTGGCGGCGGTGGCGTGTGGGCTGGCAACCGGAACCAAGCACCTGGGCTTGTTCTTTGTCCTTGCCATCCCCGTTTATCTGGCGTGGGGGTTGATCATTAAGCGCCTGCGCTGGGGCAGGGCAATCCTGCTGGGGTTGGGGTTTGTGATCGTCATGGCACTGGCTGTGCTGATATCCAATCCCCTGCTGTTCCTGCCGCAGGAACGCGCCGAGATCATTCAGGTGCAGATCCGCCAGTTCGGGCAAACCTCACAGGGCATTCTCACCACATCCACCAACCCGTATTTTGCCTGGGGGAATTATCCGGACGATTTCCGCATCCATTACGGCGAGTGGTTCTTTGTGGCGCTTTCAGCCATCTCACTGGCGCTTGGCATTGCCCGCCCGGAAACACGCCGGTTGAATGTGTTGATCCTGGCATGGATGATCCCGCTGGTGGTGGTGATCAGCATCTTCGCCACCCGCCGCACACATTACTTTTTACCGGTCATGCTGCCCATGTTCAGCAGCCTGGTCAACCTGTTCCCACCTTTCACCCTCGATAAACTCACCCGGCTGCAAACCTGGATGCGACGGATTGGGGCTGCGCTTGGGATCGTGATCATCAGCGTACAGATGAGCCTGTATGTGGTGAACGATATGAACATCTACATGCAGCACATGAACCGCGAAGACAATTCTGCCAGCATCCAGTTTTACCGCGGACTGCAGGAACGGGTGCTGCCCGATTTGCCCAACCGTAACGTGGTGGTTTACCGTGACCGGCAGGTGTATCTGCCGCCCATCAACGGCTGGACGATTGAGATGAACTGGGATCTACCCACCCTCAGCTACATCCGCGAACTGCAACCCAGCATGATCCTGCTGGACAAGTCCAGCCTGGAAGAGTATTCCACCGTACAGGCGCTTGAAAATGCCATTGACCCGGCGCGCATGGCTGAGGTGCAGGCGTTTTACCTGCTGGCAAAGGATAACGGCTTGCCCGGTTATACCCTGGTGTATGAGGATGGTTTTGGCATGGCGTTTTTACGCGGAGAATAGTTCAGGAACAAACCCTACAAGTGAGTTAAAAGACCCCGCCCGCACAAAGTTTGTGCGGGCGGGGTTTGATTATAGATCCAGCGCGTAATGCGCGTCGCCATCCCTGCATTCCAGCAACCGGAAGCCGTGCTTTTCGTAAAAGCCGCGGGCATCCTGCCATGTGTCAGTGGTCTCCAGCACCAGGCGGGTAAAGCCGCGTGCTACGGCTCTGCAGCGCAGTTCGTTGAGCAGCGCCCGGCCAATACCAGCCCGCCGCGCGTCCTTGTCCACTGACATGCGCACGATGCGTCCCACCCCTTCGACTTCCTTCACCAGCGCGCCTGCGCCCACCAGCCGATCACCCAGCCAGGCGGTCAAAAAGGTCTCATTGCTGTAGCTGGCCAGCAGGTCGTGCAGGTCGGGGTTGAGGCTTTCGTCCAACCAACCCCAGTGTTCCTCCAACCCGGTCAGTATCAACCGGCGCACAGCGGGGCAATCCCCGGGTTGCAGATCGCGAACGGTCAGAGCGGGTTCAGTCATGCTGAGCCATCAGGCGCTGCGTACCTTGCCGCTCACTTCACGTTCCAACGCGCGGATGATGCGGTTGCGCACCTGGGTAACCTCGCTATCGGTCAGCGTGCGGTCAACCGCCTGGTAGGTGATGCTGTAAGCCATGCTCTTGTTTCCCGCGCCCACCTGCGATCCACGGAAGATGTCGAACAGGCGCACATCGGTCACCAGCTTGCCGCCCGCCTGACGGATGACGTTGGCAACATTACCGGCGGGGGTGGCTTCTTCAACCACAACCGCCAGATCCTCCAGCACCGGTGGGAAAGCCGGCACAGAGGCCGCCGTGTAAATCACCGGCGCAGCGACCAGAATGGCATCCAGGTCCAGCTCGGCAGCCTGCACAGGGTTGGCTCCGAAGTCAAATTTGTCATGCACCTGCGGGTGCAACTCGCCAAACACACCGGCCGGACGCCCGTCAACCACCAGTTGCGCGCATTTGCCAGGGTGGAAACTGGGATGCTCCCCGCGCGCATAGCTGATATTGGTCACATGCAGTTCATCCAACGCCTGTTCCAGCAGTCCCTTCAGGTCGAAGAAGTCGAAGACCTCCTCCACGGGCCGGTCCCAGTTGGTCGGCTGGCGTTTTCCGCTCAGCACGATCACAACCCGGCGGGGCTCGGCCGGTAGTACATCATCAGGACGCGGCAGGAACACCGGACCGATCTCGAAGAACGCCAGCCGGTCAGACAGGCGAATGTTGCGTTCCAGCACTTCAAGCAGGCTGGTCAGCAGGCTGCGGCGCATCACTGAACGCTCAGGCGAAATTGGGTTTGCCAGGCGTACGTAAGGCATCTGATCAACGGGTACATCCAGCGGCACGGCGCGGGCTTCACGCTCAGGGCTGGTAGTGCGGTATGTGGCGGTCTCCTGCAAGCCCAGGTTGGTGAGAATGTCACGAAGATGCTCCTCACGGGTGAACATGGGCTGGCTGTGCGGCGGGGGCAGGGGGTCGCTCAGGCGCGTGGACGGAATATTGTTGTAACCGTACATACGCGCGATCTCCTCCACCAGGTCAGCCACGCCGATCAACCCCTCGCCGATATCCATGCGGTGCGGCGGGGTGGCAGCGCGCACGGCGTCGCCTTCAACCGTGCAGGTGAACTCCAGGCGGGTGAGCAACTCGGCGATGTGCTGTGCGCTCAGGTCAATGCCAAGCGCGCGGCGCACATCCTGCACGGTCACGGTGACCACAGGGTCAACCTGCGGCAGGGGGTATTCGTCCACCAGACCGGCAGCGATCTCGCCGCCGCTCCACTCGGCGATGCGGCCCAGGCACAGGTCAACAGCGTAGGGGGCCAGCTCGGGGTGAACGCCACGCGAGAAACGGTAGCCAGCCTCTGAATTGAGGCGCTGCGCGCTGACCGTGCGGCGAATATTGATGAAATTCCAGCTTGCACCCTCCAGCAGGACGGTGGTGGTCTCTGGAACCACTTCACTCTCCAAACCGCCCATCACACCGGCGATCGAGAGCGAACCGGCGGTGTCGGCCACCAGCACGGTGAAGTCATCCAGCTTGCGCTCCACCTTGTCCAGCGTGGTGAGGGTTTCGCCAGGTGCAGCGGTGCGGGTGATGATGGTCGGCGCCTTGCCGCCGCTGCGCTTGAGCAGCAGGTCATAATCAAATGCGTGCAGCGGCTGGCCCACCTCCAGCATCACATAGTTGGTGGCGTCCACAATGCTATTGATCGGGCGCATACCCGCCAGGCGCAGGCGGCGCTGCACCCAGTAAGGGCTGGGCTGCGCCTGCACACCGGTGACCATACCCAATACAAAGCGTGGGTTAAGCTCCGGCTTTGTGATCTGGATGCTGACCTTGCCGTCCACCTTTGCAGCAGTACTGACCGGCGCATGGCGGCGCGGTTTGCGCAGCGGTTTGCCGGTGGCAGCCGCCAGCTCGCGCGCCACGCCCAGCACCGATGCGTTGCGGATCATGTTGGGCAGGATCGAGATCTCAAACACTGCATCGCCCATGTAATCCACCAGCGACATTCCGGTGGGGGCGTCAGGGTCGAGGAAGATCACGCCTTCGTGCTCTTCTGAAATACCCAGTTCCTTCTCGGAACACACCATCGAGTAGGATTCCACGCCGCGGATCTTGGTGCGCTTAAGCGTGGTCAGCACCTGCCCGGGCTGGTGTCCGTCGTACAGGGTGGCGCCTTCTTTTGCATACGCCACCTTGATCGGCGCGGGCAACGGACCGGTGCCCTTGTACGGGTACAGATTGGGCGCGCCGGTGAGCACCACATGATCCACCTGTCCATCATTCAGGCGGCACAGTACCAGGCGGTCGGCGTTGGGGTGCGGCATCACCTCGTCGATCTGCGCGACAACGATGGTCTGGGGGTCCCACGCCAAACCTTCGAACTTGAACTCGTGGCGTTCCTGATTGGGCAGCGGCAGGCCGATCACGTGCACAGCGTCCACCTCCAGCCCGATCATGGTCAGCAGATGCGCCAGGTCGGGCAGGGGCAGGTCAATATCAACGTATTCTTTCAACCATGAGAGGGGTATGTTCATGCTCGCCTCGTTTTCTCCCTAGAACTGATCCAGGAAACGCACATCGTTTGCCCAGAAATTGCGGATGTCTTCCAGCTTGTGGCGCAGGATTGCCACGCGCTCGGGCCCCATGCCTGCGGCGAAACCACTGAACTCGCGCGGGTCGTAACCGCCGTTCTGCAACACGCGCGGGTGCACCATGCCGCAGCCGAGGATCTCCAGCCAGCCGGAGTATTTGCAGATCTGGCAGCCCTTGCCGCCGCACACAAAACACTCCACGTCCATCTCGCCGGACGGCTCGGTGAAGGGGAAGTATGATGGACGCAGGCGGGTGCGAACGTTGTCGCCAAACATGCGCCGGGCGAAATCAGTGAGCGTGCCTTTCAGGTCACCAAAAGTGATGTTGCGCCCCACCGCCAGCAGTTCGATCTGGTTGAACTGCGTCTCAGAGCGCGCCGAGACCTGTTCGTAGCGGTAGCACATGCCGGGCAGGAACACACGGATGGGTTCAGGAGCGTACTCGCGCATTGCCCGGATCTGCCCCGGCGAGGTATGCGTGCGCAACAACACACCTGGCGTGGTGGTGTGGAAGGTATCCCACATGTCACGCGCGGGGTGATGCTGGGGAATGTTAAGCAATTCGAAGTTGTACTCGTCGGTCTCCACGTCTGGCGACTGGTAGATCTGGAAACCCAGATCGCCCAGCACGCGGTAGATCTCGCGCAGTGTGCGGGTGATGATGTGCAGGCGGCCGCTGGCGTAACTGCGCCCCGGCAGGCTGATATCCACACGGTCCTGCTCAAGCGAACGGCGCAGGGTTTCCTCGCGCGCCTGTTCGGCGCGGGCGGTGTAGGCGCTCTCCAGGGCTGTCTTCACCTGGTTGGCTTTCTGCCCGATCTGCGGGCGCAGCTCTTTGGGCGCCTGTCCCAGACGGGTAAAGACCGTCATCACCGGCGAACTACGCCCCAGGTGGGCAGTGCGCCAGACCTGCAGCTCGCTCTCGTCCTTCGCAGCTTCCAGTGCAGCCAGGCCCTGTTCCTGAATCTCATCCAGTTGTGCCAGTAGATCCAATTGTTCGTCCATTGTGACTCCTTTTCCAAAATGGCAACGTGCCACCTGGCCCTGGCGGTGGAATTAAAAAACCCATCCCAACATAAAGGGACGGGTTTAATCCGCGGTACCACCCTGATTGGCTGCCATGCGGCAGCCCACTTATTCCAACGGCCGGTTTGTGGCGATTGGTTGCGCCGTTAACGCTGCGCATGCGTCCCAGACTACTGATCTCTGCGAACAGAGCGTTCACCCGGGCGGCTCGGGAGGGAACTTCGGCTGGTTTCCACCGGACCGGGGTCTCAGTCCATGCCCCGGCTTCCCTGGCGGCTTTCGCCCGCCTACTTTCCTCCGTCACGGCCATTGAGCCATGCAGTTGTTGCATGTATTATCTCAAAATTCCGCCTGACGGTCAAGGGGCAGTCTGCTAAAGGCAGGTCTTTCAAACTGGTCAGAGGTGACTGGCACTGAATCTTTCATCTCCACCCACAGTCTGTCAAGAAAATCCCCAAATCTCGGTTAAAATAGACTGACCAACGCGACAGGAGCAACGCCCATGCGACTTTCAATCATAGTACCAGCTTATAACGAAGAAAAAACCATCTCAGCGGTTATCAATGCCCTTCTAAAGGAAGTTCCGGATGTCTTTGAAATCATTGTTGTGGACGATGGTTCCAAAGACCAGACTGCTCCCATCGTACAATCGCTTTCACAGGAACATGCCCAGATCCGGCTGATCCAGCAGCCTTCCAACCAGGGCAAAACCGCTGCCCTGCGCGCCGGGTTCGCTGCCAGTTCTGGCGAAATTGTGCTGGTACAGGACGCTGATCTCGAATATGACCCGGTGGACATCCCGGAAGTGGTCGCCCCCATCCTGATCGGCAAAGCCGATGTTGTATACGGCTCCCGCTTCATGACGCGCAGGGCTTCGCGCATCCTGTACTTCCGGCATTACCTGGCAAACCAGTTCCTGACCTTTTTATCCAACCTGTTCACCGATTTAAACTTCACCGATGTGGAAACCGGCTACAAGGCCTTCCGCGGTGAGATCATCCGCAATATGATTATCGAGACCAAAGGTTTTGGCTTTGAAATTGAAGTGACCGCCAAAATTGCCAAATTAAAGTGCCGCATCTATGAAGTGCCCATTTCTTATTACGGCCGCACCTATGAGGAAGGCAAGAAG
Source organism: Levilinea sp. (assembly GCA_034429695.1). GTDB lineage: Bacteria > Chloroflexota > Anaerolineae > Anaerolineales > Anaerolineaceae > DAOUGC01. The sequence continues at coordinate 6,483 of DAOUGC010000196.1, read as the reverse complement.
ATTGGGTTTAAGGATGGGCTGGACGCGCTTGGTTATATCCTGAAATACAACCTGTTTGTCAATCGGGAACAATCCTTCACCCAACTGCCGCAACTGTAAACGGGCTGTGCCGGGGCGTTGGGCAGCCAGACAAGGATTACACATAAAAAAAGCTCCCTAACCCGGGAGCTTTTCTATTGCATTATTCATTATTTCCGGTTCAATTCACCAGTGTACCCACGGCCTCGCCCAGCAGGGCGCGGCGCAGGGCGCTTTCGTCCCACAGGTTGAGCACCAGGATGGGCAGTTTATTCTCCATGCACAATGTGACAGCAGTTGAGTCCATTACTTCCAGGCGGCGGTTGAGCGTGTCAATATAAGTGAGGCTGTCGAAGCGCACCGCGCTGGCATTGATCTTGGGGTCGCTGTCGTAAACACCGTCCACCTTGGTGGCTTTGATCAGCACCTCAGCGTCGATCTCCATGGCGCGCAATGCAGCGGCAGTGTCGGTGGAGAAGTACGGGTTGCCTGTGCCACCACCAAAAATCACCACGCGGCCCTTTTCCAGATGCCGGATGGCTCTGCGGCGGATGTACGGTTCAGCCACTGAGCGCATTTCGATGGCAGACTGAACGCGTGTAACCACGTTAATGCTCTCCAGCGCGTCCATCAATGCCAGTGCATTCATCACGGTGCCGAGCATGCCCATGTAGTCAGCGGTGGCGCGGTCCATGCCGCGGTCCAGTCCTTCGCGTCCGCGCCACAGGTTGCCCGCGCCAATCACGATGGCCACTTCGACGCCCAGGTCGCGCACTTCCTTGACGCGTCCGGCAATACGCAGCGCGGCTTCGGGGTTGATGCCGTCGCCGTCGTCGTGTCCGAGGGCTTCACCGCCCAGTTTAAGCAAAATGCGCCGATATTTCAGGTTTTCCATACGCGCTCCATTCCTAAAAAAAAGCCAACCTTGCGGTTGGCTTCGTGGGATTACTCTTCGCTTGTACTTTCACCCAGCGCCCAGCGGACAAAGCGGCGCACGACGATGTTCTCGCCCAACGCTGCGATGTTCTGGTTGATCAACTGCTGCACGGTGATGGACTCATCGCGAATGTAAGGCTGACGCAACAGGACAAACTCGTCCATGTATTTCTTGAGGCTGCCTTCAACAATGCGGGCCAGAATGGCTTCGGGCTTGCCTTCTTCGCGAGCCTTGGCTTCGGCGATGCGCTTCTCATGCTCGAGCACATCAGCGGGGATGTCCTCATCGCGGATGTACAGCGGGGAGGCAGCGGCGATCTGCAGCGCCAGTTCGTGCGCCAGGGTGCGGAAAGCATCAGAGCGGCCAACAAAGTCGGTCTCAGCATTGAGTTCCAGCATCACGCCCACGCGGCCATTGCCGTGTGAGTACAGTTCCACCACGCCTTCTGAGGCGGTGCGCGCAGCGCGCTTGGTGGCAGTGGCGAGGCCCTTCTCACGCAGGAAGTCCAGCGCCTGTTTCATGTCGCCGTTGGCGTTCTCGAGGGCTTTACGGCAATCGAGGATGCCCGCCCCGGTCTTCTCGCGCAGTTCTTTAATCATTGCTGTGGTAATTTCCATTGCTTTATCCTCTATCAGTGCCAGGAGCGGGTATTACTGTTCGGTCTCTTCTTCGGTGCTGGTCAGCTTGGCGCGGGTGGCGTCGCCCAGCAATTCATCGTCAGTCAGTTCAGGTTCGGCGCTGAAGCGGGGAACGGCAGGGGCAGCCACGCGCACAGCGGCCTCAGCTTCTGCTGCGGCGGCTTCTTCCATCTCAGCGTCCTTGCGGGACATGCGGCCTTCGATCACAGCGTCGGCGATCTTGCCAACCAGCAGCTTGATGGCGCGGATGGCGTCGTCGTTCGACGGGATCACGAAGTCCACACCGCTGGGATTGCAGTTGGTGTCAACCAGGGCCACCACAGGGATGCCCTTCAGGTTGGCTTCGTGCACCGCAGTGGCTTCGCGGGAGATGTCCACAACGAACAGCAGATTGGGAACGTCCTTCATCTTGCGCACACCGCTCAAGCGGATCAGCAGGCGGTTGATCTCGCGCTCGATCAGCAGGCCTTCCTTCTTGGTCAGCCGGTTGATGTCGCCCGTCTCGCGCATGTGCTCGAGGCGGTCCAGTTCCTGAATACGCTGGTGAATGGTGACCCAGTTGGTGAGCATGCCGCCCAACCAGCGCTCGGTCACGTAGGGCATACCGCAGCGTTCGGCTTCTTCGCGCACGGTCTCAGAGGCCTGGCGCTTGGTTCCGACAAACAACACGGTTCCGCCGTTCTGAACAGTTTCACGAACCAGGTTGTAGGCTGTGGTGAGGGATTTGACCGTCTGTTGCAGGTCAATGATGTGGATGCCATTCCGCTCAGTGAAGATGTAGGGCTTCATGGCGGGGTCCCATTTGTTGGTGCGATGGCCAAAGTGGACACCGCTCTCCAACAGGGCTTTCATCGAAATGATGCTAGCCATTGGTATTACTCTCCTTTTTTGCGTTTTGTCCTCCGCTCTCTTCCACCCGGGTTTTCAGCCGGCAATCCGCCGGCCACGCCAAAACCCAGTCTGAGAGCGTGTGATATGGTGTGGCGTGAGCAAGGAGCGATTATATCACAGGTTTGCCATATTTTGGGGGTATAACCTCCAAATTTTCAATCGCTGCGCCGGTTGCCCGCCAGCCTCGCCTGTGGTATGCTCATGCCTATCAATCAACCGCGGGGTGAACATGAAACACGAAATTCTATCCAGAAAAACCATGTATCAGGGTCGCGCCTTTGAAGTTCAGCAGGTGGGCATGCGCCTGCCGGATGGACGTGAAGTAACTTATGACCTGGTCAAGCACCCCGGGGCCATCACCATCGTCCCAATTGATGCGGATGGCAATGTCTGGTTTGTGCGCCAGTACCGGGTGGGCTGCGGCGAAACCCTGCTTGAGCTGCCTGCCGGCACGCTGGAACCGGGCGAAGCGCCGGACCTGGCAGCCGCGCGCGAGGTGCGCGAGGAGATCGGCATGGCTGCCAGCCTGATCAAAAAAGTGGGCGAATTCTACCTGGCCCCCGGTTATTCATCTGAGTTCATGCACGTCTACCTGGCCACCGGTCTGAGCGACGACCCATTGCCGGGCGATGATGACGAATTCCTCAACGCAGAAGCCGTTCCGCTGGAAGAGGCTTTCCGCATGGCTGAAAGCGGCCAACTGCGCGACGGCAAAAGTCTGGCTGCCCTGCTGCTGGTGCGCGCCCATCTGGATAAACAATGAATACCGGCTTACCCCATCCGCTCTGTGCGTGACGAATTGCCACCCCACCATCCCGATGACCTTGCCCGCTTTGTCAGGGAACATTATTTGCCTGGAGCTGCCGTGCAAGTGGAATCCATCCCACAGGGCGAGGAAAATCGCAATTTCCACATCATCACCCCTGACCGGCGTTATGTGCTGCGCATCTACAACGCCAGCCATTCCACCACCGGCCCGCGTTCCCCCGCCGAAATTGAATTTGAACTGGATTTTGTCGAACACGTCCGTGCGAGCGGCCTTCCCACCCCGGCGGTAATTCCTGCGCTGGCTGGTCGGCGCGTGGTTGAGATTCAACATCAGGGGGTGACGCTGCAAGCCGCACTGTTTGAGCATGTGCCCGGCTCCACCGGCGCAGCTTACACCCCGGCGGTCGCCCGCTCGGTGGCGGAGCTGCTGTTGCACATGCGCTCCGTGAGCACATCATTTTCGCGCTCATCCATGCGCGCCTGGCCCGGCGACATCGCCAGCGTCAGCCTGCATGCCTACCGGCAAAACCGGCATCTGCTGATCCGTCATCAGGAAGAACTGGATCAACTCCATCAACGCACCCGGGTTGAATACGCCGCCGTCCTAAAAATGGGTCTGCCCTCAGGCATGATCCACGGTGATATCAAGCTGGACAATGTGATCTTCTCGGGCGATCAAGTGCAGGCTGTGCTGGATTTCGATGAGTATCATTCCAGTTTTCTCATCGACGAATGGACGCGCACCGCCCTGCATGATCTGGACAGCGCCACCCGCAACGCCATTCGCAGCGGGCAGTACCCTGTCTTCCAGTCGGCCTTTGAACGCCATCCCTCAGTGACCGAAAATGAAAAACGCGCCCTGCCGGTTTTCTTTAGAGCGCGCTTTCTATATGATGTTGCCATGTATGCCGTGATGGACCTGCACGATCTGATTGATGATCTCTTTGATGACCCGCAGGTTCTGCGCTGGATCCTTGATCCCTGATCAGGAGGGCTGACCATCCGCACTACCGGGGTCCAGCATGAACCTGGGGCGGGCCAGCCCAACCCCAAGCCCCATGCCGCCCAGCAAGCCCACCAGCGAATAACTTACCGCCCAGCCGATGACAAACCCGGCAATGGTTGAGAGCGCCGAGCCTTGCCCTGCCCGCATGGTGGCTGCTTCGATGGCAATCAACAACAGCCGGTCAGCAATGAAACCGATGCCAAACCCTGCACCGCCAAGCAACATTGCCAGCAGCAGGCTTTCTTTGCGCAAGACATACGCCGTTGCCGCGGACATCGCCACGCCGATTAACACCGGCTGAATAAAAATCATGGCGGTGTCCAGCTCAGGCGGAATGTAAATGAGGTCGCCGGTCACCAGGTCCCATATGCCAGGGCTGGTGATCATCACCACCAGCATGTAAGCCAGCCCGCTCCACCAACCGGCTTTGCGCGCCAGCGCAGGGTTGATCACCCTGCCGAGGGCGAATGCCCCCAGCCAGCCAGCCGCCAGCGCAGGCAGCATGAGAAATGCCAGGATGATGATGATCCCTGCCATGCGCGTACCCGCACCAATGCCCATGCGAAACAGCGAATAGATCAGTCCTTCAAAGGCAAACGCCACACCAAAACCCAGCGCGCCCACCAGCGGCAGGCGGTTGCCCGTTGATGTTGAGATGGGAGCCATGTTTTTCCTCCTCCGAATGTCATCCACATATTCACGCAGCAGGTTGCCGGGCAGATCCAGCAGCTCACAACCCCAGGTTTTCAGCATAGCCATTGCACCGCTTTCGGCTGCCTGCGACAATAGATCCTCAAAAACCGCTTCCAGCTCATGGCCGTACTGCCGGCGAAAACCTGCCGGGTACAACCCGATCAACAAATGAAAACTTCTGCGCGCCGTACGCTTGATGATGCTCATGCCGCCCCCTCCTGACCGCGCAACCGGATGGCCTGCATGACGCTCTCCAAACGCGCGACTTCCATGTTCAGCAGCCGCCTGCCTGCGCCGGTCAGCCGGTAATGTTTGCGCGGCAGCCCCGGACGTGGCGCTTCCTCATCCTCAACATCATCCAGCCGTTCAATTAAATCCTGCTCAACCAGGCGTTTGATCGCGCCGTACAGCGTTCCAGCGCTCATCTGCACCCGGCCAGCGCTGAGCTGCTCCACGTCCTTGATGATGGCGTAGCCATGCCGGGGACCGTTCACCAGACTGAGCAGGATGAACAGCGTGGTTTCGGTCAGGGGGACCAATCCGGGGTTGTTTTCCATTCGCCCTCCAATATATATCGTAACACTATATATAGCATGACAATATAATATAACAATGGGCAGCCAAAGTCAAGTGGGTGATGGTATATAATTTCCTCATGCCCATGAGCCAGCCCACCCCACTCCGTCCGCGTCCGGCAGCCGTCATGCCGCTGCACGACCCGCAGTTAATCACCCTGCGCCCACTTATAAATGTAGAAGATGCCCTACGCAATCTGTTTGGCCAGGTCGTGCTGGGCGTTTCGACTGAAACAGCGGCAGCCGCCCCGGATGTGATCGCAGCCTTGCGTGGTGATGACTTCTGGCGGCTGATCGATCTGGATGCCAGCCAGCCAATTGGCGCACAATTGATGGATTTATACGGTTTTGCCGCCGGTTCCTGCCCGCCCGAGAAAACCCTGCATCTGTGCTTTCCAGACCGGCTGGCGTTCGCGCTCAGTACAGGCTACGCGCAGACTATGGCGGATGATGTGGATTACGCCGGCAGGATCGGCAAGCCGGTGTTGTTTCAGCGGTCACCACTGGCATGGGCTTCGCACCCATCCAACTATTGCGAAGTGGAGACCTTCATCACCGACATGGGCGAACAGCTCTTCGGCAAACGGTTGGACTTTGCCTGGTGCCATCTGGCACTGCCCTGCCGCGATTTACAGCGGCTCCTGCCGCTTATAACCAGCGATCAATTTGATGTGCTCACCCGATTGGTGTTGCACCTTATGCCCGCCATCATTCCCGTGTTTGTGGACTGGCTGGCCTGGGAAGATCCTTTCCTGCTGGGAGTGGACGCGGATGAGTTACGGGAGCAGCGCGAGAACGACCCGCAGGAGACGGTCAAGCGTCTGGGTTATGCCCTGCCCATGCTGCGCACCCTGCTGGAGTTTCATTCGCGCCAGCAGGAGGGAAAGTAGAGTATTGGGAAGGCCCCTCCCCCAACCCCCTCCCCGCAAGCGGGGCGGGGGTTGATTTTTTCTTTTG
>DAOUGC010000195.1:0-6395 GCA_034429695.1 Levilinea sp. | reverse complement strand
TCCTTCACGATCCTCTCCGTCACCAGCTTTGCCGAGATCAGCACCATCGGCATGCCGATGCCAGGGTACGTACCCTGGCCAGAGAAATACAGTCCGGGCAAATCGTGCGAGACATTGTGCGGGCGGAAGTAAGCCGACTGGAACAGGTTGTGCGCCAGCGACCCAAATGCCGTGCCGTGTACAGCGTTGAAATCGCGCTCAAAATCCACCGGTGTGTACTGCTTTTCCCACACAATATGCTCGCGGATGTGCGGGTCCACCAGCGCTTCCAGTCGTTCGAGCAACTGCTCGCGCACCAGCGGCGCAGCCGTGATCCAGTCCACCTTGCCGGAGCTTAAGTTGGGCATGGGCGCCAGCAGGTACAGCACGTTGTGACCTTCGGGCGCCAGGGTTGGGTCGCTGATGGTGGGGTTGTTGAGATGGAAGGACGGCGCAGCGGGCAGTTCACCATTGACAAAGATCGCGTCCAGATTGGCGCGGTAATCCTCAGAGAAATACAACGCCTGATGGCGCATATCGGGGTACTGACGGTCAATCCCCAGATACAACAGGTAGCCCGAACAGGCATATTTATACGAATCCAGCTTGTGATCGCTGAACGTCCTGCGAACCTGCGCCGGAACCAGTTTGCGATAGGTGTAAGGCAGGTCGGCGTTGGAAACCACCATGTCAGCGCGGATGATCTCGCCGCCCTCCAGGCACACGCCAGCGGCACGGCCATTTTCCACCAGGATCTGGCTCACCGGCGACGATGTGCGCACCTGCACCCCATCCTCAGCCGCGATGGCAAGCATGTCCTGCACGATGGCATAAATGCCCCCTTTGGGATAATACATCCCGCGCGCCAGGTCGGCGTAGGTGATCAGCGCGTACATGGCGAGGGAGTCAAACGGCGACAACCCCAGGAACATGGAGTGAAACGAGAACGCCTTGCGCAGCTTGTCAGATTTGAAATAGCGCCCCACCTGGCTGTACAGGTTCTCAGCCGCGCCGGTTTGCAGCAGGCGCAGACCAGCGGTGGGGTTCATGATGTCCGTGATGTGGTCGAAGTTGCGGGTGACAAAATCCATGCCCAGCTCATATTTCAGCGCATTATCGCCAATGAACTGGAAGACGCGCTCGCCAGCGCCCGGCTCCACCTTCTCCACCTCATCAGCCAGCAGCGCCATGTTGGGGTAAAGATCCAGGTGGGTGTTGTCGTGATAATAAATGCGGTAGTTGGGGTCCAGTTGCGTGAATTGCAGGCGCTGGTGAATATCGCGCCCAATGTCCCGGTAGAGCTGGTCGAACTGCTCCTTCATTACCAGGATGGTGGGACCCGTATCCACCTTGTAGCCGTTTTCTTCAATGCGGTAACTGCGCCCCCCGGCGCGCGGACGCTTCTCCACCACTGTCACCGCAAATCCGGCGTGGCGCAGCCGCAGCGCCGCCGCCAGCCCGCCCATCCCTGAGCCGATCACCACGATTGATTTCATGTCACCCTCCCATTCAATAAATGCCTGACTTTATTGTAGCGGCAAGTGAATAAAAGCGGTAAGGCGGGTGTAGAGGGTTGTCGTCGGGTTCGATTATGAACCCACCTTTTTTATTGGATTATGTATCAATCGGTGGGGAGGAAAAGCACCGCGCCAGTGAAGATGGCGCTCCGCCACACGCCTACCTTTTGGCCCTTTGTCGCGGCGCACGGCGTGCGCCGAAACCGGGTCATTTTTCGGGCGGACTCGGTCCGCCCGTACATCCATTGTCGCGGCGCAATGGGATTTTGTTATCGCGGTGGCGGGCGCGGCTATGAACGCCACGACCGATCAACGGGCATTTTTTCGCCGCGCCCCTACATTCACCAGGATTCTATAGGGGACGGGCGGGAGGAGAAGGCATTTTCTCCCTCTCCACATGGCAAAGTGAACGCAGTGAACGCCGCCATGTGGGGAGGGTGGCGAATTGCCTGTAGTTTGGCAAATCGCCGGGAGGGGTGTATTCGGATTGCCCTTAAGCAAAAACCGCCAGCAAGGGTCTTGAATCCAAATCCGTTGTCAGAACACCCCCTCCGTGCGAATGCGCGCGAGAGAGAATTCTTGCTGGATGACCGCATTCCTCGCGCATTCGCCCACCTCCCCCATCGAAAAGGACATCGATGGAGGAGGAGAAGGCGCCCTGGCTCCGGCGGGAATCCGGCATTCGTTCATTCGTGTTCCATTCGTTGACGGTCACGCACTGCGGCCAGGGAAATTGTGGTTTTTGACATCCGATCTGTGTCGCGGCACACGGCACATGCCGACAATGGACACCTCATCGGGACGGGCTATGACCGCTCCGGCATGATTTACCCGGCTCCTCCCGCCCGTCCCCTACACATTTTCCCGACCCCATTATTTAACAACCATGATGCCCTGCTCCCGGCAGGAATCAATCATTCGTTTATTCCCTCACCATTCGTTGACGGTCACGCACTGCGGCCAGGGAGATTGTGGTTTTTGACATCCGATCTTCCTCGGGGCACAACGCGTATGCCGACAATGGACACCTCATCGGGACGGGCTATGACCGCTCCGGCATGACTTACCCGGCTCCTCCCGCCCGTCCCCTACAAAAAACCTGCCGATTATCACAAATTACGGTGGGGCGGGCTGGATTTCTTCAACCCAGGGTTTGCATCACCAGGCCAAAGAAATACCCGGCAAGTGTGGCCATCACCGCAACCAATGATACATATATGATGGTCTTCTTCTTGCCCATAACCCCGTTCAGCACAAGAATCGATTGCAGTGACAATTCAGGGTCGGCCAGCAGGTAAGCCAACAGCGGACCACGTGCCATCCCCAGGTCGAGGAACATCCTGGCGATCGGAACTTCGACCAGCGTGGGGAAATACATAAATACTCCAAAGATCACCCCCACCAGGTTCGCCCAGATCGTGTTCTGGCCTGCCAGGGTGCGCACCCAGGTTTCTGGAATGATCACTTTTACCACCCCGGCGGCAAAGACACCGACGATCAGCAATGGAAAGATCTGTTTGACGAACTTCCAGGTCTCCCACACCCATCCCGATAGTTCATCTTTGGTAAAGTTGCGCGCCGCAACCACACCCACCGCTGCCAGTAGTAACAGCTCACCGATAAAACGCCCGTTGATCCCCACAATTATGCTGCCCGGTTCTTCCACCGGCGCGGCAATCAGGATGGTCAGGGCAATCGCCGCAAACGCAGAGTAGGTCCACCCGTTGAAGCGGTCAAAGATATTTTCAAATCCCTTCCATGCCAGCAGGCCTATAACGACCAACATTCCGATCAGAAAGACTCCCTGCAACGAAAGGTTCACCGCTTGCAGTGTTTGGGCCAGACCGGCAGGCAGGGTAAACGGGAGGCGCAGGTTGGCATAAACATGGGTCAGCAAGGGGATCTGCAATGTCCCCACAATCAGGACGGCGATCAGCAACCCAAACAGCACCCAGACCGCTGGTTTGACGGAAGTTTTCTGGTCGAACAGGCCATTTTGCGTCATCTCTGCGGCGCGGGTGGTTTCCTCCTGGCGAAACACCCATGCCATGAGCAAGCCAATCAGTATGCCAAACAGGATGGATAAAGCGAGGCGAGAAATGGCAATATCGTAACCGATGGTTGCGCCTGTATAGGTGATCGCCAGAATATTGATCGCCGGACCCACAAACAAAAAAGTCACTGCCGGGCCCAACCCCGCACCGCGTTTCCAGATGCCGGCAAACAATGGCAGAATGGTGCACGAACACACCGCCAGAACAAAACCCCCCAGTGCCGCTGCGGGATAACTCACCCACTTTGATGCACGCGGACCAAGAAAGCGTGTGATCGCCTCTTTGGGGATCATCGAGCTCATAAAGCCAGCGATTACAAAGGCCGGCACCAGACAGAGCAGGACATGCGCTGCCAGATAATCGAGCAGTCCGATCCAACCGGACCAAAGTAACGTGCCGAGATACTCAACAACACCTTCCATGATGTCTACACTTTCATATTCAAAGATTGGAATAAGATTGTCTCAAAAAGAAAGGCAGGCGAGATGCCCCCCCGCAGCACTCGCGTGCCTTGTTTACATTGAATCAAGCGGCTTGTTTGAGCCAGCCTTCAATTTCATTTTTGCTGGGGATACGACCGAAGGATACCACCTGCTCGTTAATCACCAACCCCGGGGTAGACAGGATGGGATACTGCATGATGTCATTATGGTCTGTCACCTTTATGAATTCAGCCTCCAAACCAAGCGCGCCAACCACCTCACGGGTCAACGCTTCCAAACGTTTGCAATTGGCGCAACCGCCGCCCAAAATCTTGATGTTCAACATTTTTCCTCCAATGATATTCAAAAGCTTGAATGTTGTGCGACAAAAAAAGAGAGATTACATCCGCTTACTTGCCTGCCTGTGGATTGCAGTTTGGACACCCACAAGACACCGGTTGTTTTCCGTGTGTACTTTCTTCCATCGGCAGGAGTTGATCGACCGCAGCCATAATGTCAAATATTCGCGGCTCAATGACCCGGTAAAATACGTTCCATCCATCGCGCCGATCAGCAATCAGGCCAGCCTCGCGCAGCACCATCAACTGCTGCGAAATATATGCCTGACGATATCCCAGGTGAGCTTCCATATGACAAACACAGTGCTCGCCATCCCGAAGGATATGCAAAATCGCCAGACGCGCCGGATGGGTGAGCACCTTTAGCAACTGTGCCTGCGCTTCATAAGGCTGATTATCAATACTGGTATCATTATTCATATTCATAATTCTGAATAAGATTTTACTGCACATACTATCGTTCCAAAAGAACATTTGTCACCTGACTGATATGACGAACTCACCATTGATGGTGTAATTCGCCTGTTTTGGGTGCATGGCATCATCCCCCATGGTGATTCCTTGCCAGGATTGCCCCCTGCCTCTCGATCAGACACTGTCTTTACTGGCACGGCTTTCCCATATCGGTATAATTAATTCATCCCACAATGGAGGCAGTCATGTCCTCGTCCCGTTCCGCCGTTCTGCGCACAAACTCCCGCATCGGGCTGTTGATCGCCCTGACAGCGCTGACGCTGTTCATCACCGGCAGCTTCATCAGCATCGACTGGTTCAATACAGCCACCGGTTCAGCCAGCCTGTACCCCGCCTATGCCAAACCAGTGGTCTCGGTGCTGTGCGCCGCCGTGGCATTTGCCGCGGCACGGGCCAACCTTGGCAGGGGAGATTTCCGCTTTGTGGTCTGGTCGTTTATCTGTATCGTGATTGTTGATATTTGCATGAGCATTTATGTTTATAGCGACAATACCGCCCTGACCAGCGTCACCTTTCTGATCGGCGCGGCGCTGTCCATCCTGGCGCACGTCCTGCTGATCCTGCGCCACGCCAAAGGCTTTCAATTCCTCAGGGGCAAGGACAGCCTGATCAACAAACTGTGGCTGCCGCTGGTGTGTTTTGTGCCGGTGCTGATCATTTTCATCATCCTCATCCCCTACCTCAATGCGGTGGGGCAATTCTGGCCCTCGTTGATCTACGCGCTGATCATCACCACCTCGCTGTGGGTGGCATGGGAGACAGTGCGCCGGCGTTTGTTCCCGCGCCCCAACGCGCTGCTGATCGCCCTGGGCGTGACCAGTTGGTTCATCACCGAGCTGGTGGGCGTGGTGCATAACATAGAAATTGGCCGCCTGAGCGATATCGCCATGAACCTCACCTGGCATTTCTACATGCCAGCCATCCTGCTGATTGCGCTCAGCGCGCACCGCTGGAAGAGTGCCAAAACCTAGGCCGGTTTTCAAGTGGTTGACGATAAACGATTTGGTGGGTTCAAAATTGAACCCACCGATTTTTTTGGTTATCCACAAAGACCCACCCCAGGACTTCGAAGAACGCCCCTCCCCTGGCAGCAATTTTCCATTCGTTCATTCGTGTCCCCATTCGTTGACGGCTCCCCGGATCGATTCGGGCGGGCTCGGTCCGCCCGTACATCCATCCATTGTCGCGGCGCACCGCGTGCGTAGAAAATGGTCATTGAGGCGGGACGGGCTATGCCTGCCGAGGTCGATTCCTGCAGTTCCTCCCGCCCGTCCCCTACAGATCCACCTGATACCCGATCCATTGTCGGGGCGCACCGCGTGCGCCCCAACCTGCCCCTCCACGGAAGAACACGCCAGCGCAATCGGCAGCCATCCACCTTTCGTTCATTCGTGTCCCATTCGTTGACGGCTCCCCGGATCGATTCGGGCGGACTCGGTCCGCCCGTACATCCATCCATTGTCGCGGCGCACCGCGGGCGTAGAAAATGGGCATTGAGGCGGGACGGGCTAAGCCTGCCGAGGGCGATTCCTGCAGTTCCTCCCGCCCGTCCCCTACAGATCCACCTGATACCCGATCCATTGTCGGGGC
>DAOUGC010000194.1:0-11271 GCA_034429695.1 Levilinea sp. | reverse complement strand
AAACGCAGTTGACCGGCAAGCGTGCACACCCCAACGGTTTTCTCCCCATTAAAAGCATTGACAATTGGCCCATACAGCGCGCTGATGCTGTACCGCGCGGTGGGGGTCTCTTCAGCGGTGTACGGGCAGATCACCCTTCCCAGATTGGTGACCGAATAATCATAATTCAAAGGCATGTCGGGTACGAAAAAGACGCCGTCATCCGGCTGGCGGGCCATCCATTTAAACATCACATCCATCATCAACGGCGGGGTGAAAAAGCCCGGCTCGCTCTCCGCCTGGCGCATGTGATCCCTGACCTCACACGCCACATTCCAGAAATCCCGCGCAGTGCTGAAATCCACCCGCGTGACCACGGTGGTGTAAAACATGCCAGCGCAACCGCGGGCTTCGGCCGGCAGGTACTTCCGCAGGCTGACCGGTGAGGAAACGCTGCCGTGGGGTGGGCGTCTGGACTCCTGGTCAGAAAGAGCCATCAGCCAGGCGGTGCAAACCGCAGCGTGCACGCTGACTCCGTGCGCCCGGCAGCGCTCCACCAGCAACGCTGTGCAATCCTGCGATAATTCTGCACTGTTAATCTGGAAGGTTGATTGCGGGCGGGCCGTTTTACGGAAGTGCGTGAACCACCCCATGATGTCAAAGAGCGTTGTCATGAGCGCCGCGGTCAAACGGTTTGAAAAACGCTGCGTCACTTCGCGCGGGAGGGCATCCCACAACCGGGGTGGTACGGGCAGCGCTGGCAGGACAAGAGCGGGGTTGTTGAGCAGCGCGAGCAAATCCTGCAGAAGCATAACGCCGGAAAGCCCATCAGTTCCGTTGTGATCGCACACGATCAACAGGTCGTCCGCCGTGTAGTGCTGGATCAGGACAAAGCGCGCCCTGGGTCCGTGCGGGTCAAACGGACGGGCAAGCTCACGGGCGGCAACTGATTCCCAACCTTCACCTGTGTCGCGCAGCACGTCGAGGGGGAAGGCTCCGCCGAATACAGCATGTGGATTATGCAGATCGAAAGCGCGGCGCAGGTCAAACGCCCGGTGGCGGCCCTTGAGCCGCGTCAATGCCGTGCGCAGATCCTCCTCTGCGACGTGCCCGCGAAAACGCGCCAACAGGATGAAATTTACCAGCGTGTTTGTCTCCGAAGACTGCGACATGGAGCCTCCCTAATTGGAATCGGCAGATTGTGCCTGCAAACCTGTGTCAAAGATGCGGGCGAACAGTTTAAACGCGGCAGCCATGTCCACCTGGTCGGGGTCGAGCAGCCATTGCAATTGCAAGCCGTCCATCACTGCCATCACCAGCATGCCGAGCTGGGCCACATCCACATCAGCGCGCAGGTTGCCCTGCGCCTGGGCAGTCTGCAATGCAGACAGGTACTGCTGGCGGAAGATGCGGTAACGTCGGACAAAGAAATCATGCCCGGGGTGGTCCGGGGCAGTGCTTTCAGCCGCCAGCACGGTGTAGATGCGGATCACCTCAGGGATCGTCTGATTGTATTCCACCAGCCCGCTGAGGGCATCCAGCACATTCATCCCCGCGGTGGTTGCGAACAACTTTTCATAATGCTGCTGATCGGTGTGGTCGCGGTTATCCAGAACCGCGATGAGCACATCCTGTTTGTTGGGGAAATGATGCAGCAGACCGGGCAGGGTCAGGCCGGCGGCTTCGGCGATATCTGCCATGCGCGTACCGCGGTATCCGTTTTCGCCAAACAGGCGGCAGGCTTCCTTAAGGATGCGGCTTTTGCTTTGCCGGGTCCGTTCGACCTGGGTGCGTTTTGGGGTGTCCTGATTGTGCATGAATTGATTATACAGGAAAAAAGCAAATTACCTACTTAATTTAAGGTAAGTAAATAACTTCTTCTCTCGTTGAGGAGTCGGGTGTTGTGGATGGGTCAGGTCGTTCCACTCCCCCATCGATGTCCTTTTCGATGGGGGAGGTGGGCGAATGCGCGAGGAATGCGGTCATCCAGCAAGATTTCTCTCTCACGCGCATTCGCACGGAGGTGGTGTTCTGAAAACGGATATGGATTCAAGCCTTTTGCTGGCAGCTTTTGCATCCGGGCGTTGAAATCTGTAATCGGTGGGCTTATGTTTTCTCTGCCCACCCTATTTCCTTCGCCATAGGGGGAGTTCGATTGTGATCCCACCACAGGTCTGCCATCCCTGATGATTATTCCAAATTCTCAAGATCGGCCAGGTCCTGTAAGCGACCAGAGGCGCGTTTGTTTTTCTTCAGACTTTCCAGATCAATAAAATTGACGTCCACATCATCCAGCGAAACGACCACCCGTTGCTCATAACAGTCGCTGAACTCCACCCCGGATATCTGTGACAAAATGTCAATGCGGTAAGGTGGATACCCCAGTTGAACCACCTGATTGGGCTCCAGAAAATCCTGCACCGTCAAACCCAGTGAACCCATGCCAAATTGAGCCAAAGCCTGCAGGAGGGCGGACGCATTTTCCCGGCTGACTTGCACCCACACATCCAGGTCCTTGGTATAGCGCGGATGACCATGAAGCGCCAAGGCATAACCGCCAACAATCAGATAACGAACTTGATTATCGTTTAATGATTCGATAAACTCTTTGAAATCCGCGTTGAACATTGACCGGGTCCTTTTGCTGTGAAGCCAGCCATGCGTGGTACTCGTTGCGTATTTCCTCCAGCGCGCTGATGCGGGCTTCATAGGGTTGGCTCCGCCAGTAGGCAAAGTCACTGGTCGGTTCGTGCAGGTTCACTTTCCTGACCACCGGTGAGATCTTTCTGTTCATGCGTTTATTGTAGTACATCTCGTTGTGTTATGGAATCTTTAAGGTGGTTGCAGGTGCAGCCATGGATGCCAGGACAGGATCAGCGGGCATGGTTTCGTCGTATTATGGATCTTCAGCCCGCCTTACCCATCCAATCGCAACTGTCACCGAATGGACGAAGGTGATCAGGTCTTTCTCCTCCCCCATCGACGTTTTTTTCGATGGGGGAGGTGGGCGAATGCGCGAGAAATGCGGGCATCCAGCAAGATCTCTCTCGCGCGCATTCGCACGGAGGGGGTGTTCTGAAAAAGGTTTTCCCGAATTTGGATTCAAGATGCTTGCTGGCAGCTTTTGTGTCTGGGCGGTGCAAAACACCCCTCCCGTCGAATTGCCGAACTACAGGCAATTCGCCACCCTCCCCACATGGCTGCGTTCACTACGTTCACTTTGCCATGTGGAGAGGGAGAAAACGTCTTTCTCCTCCCCCATCGACGTACTTTTCGATGGGGGAGGTGGGCGAATGCGCGAGGAATCCGGACATCCAGCAAGAATTCTCTCTCGCGCGCATTCGCACGGAGGGGGTGTTCTGAAAACGGTTTTCCCGGATTTGGATTCAAGACACCTGCAGCAATCGGTGAGCTGAGAAAACATCGCGCCAGCGAAGCTGACGACCCAACCTGCTTTCTTCGCCATAGGGAGTTCGATTGTGAACCCACCATTTCCTTCTGTCAACCACCTGCTTTCTATCGTAGAAACTCCCCCGTTGGGCTGCCGGACGCAGCCACCTGCTCCGGTGTACCCTGCGCCACCAGGTAGCCGCCGCCCGAGCCGCCCTCAGGACCCAGCTCGATCACCCAGTCGGCGGCGCGGATCACGTCCAGGTTGTGCTCCACCACCACCACGCTGTTGCCAGCGTCCACCAGGCGCTGCAGCACCACCAGCATGCGCGCCACGTCGGCGCTGTGCAGCCCGCTGGAGGGTTCGTCCAGCAGGTACAGCGTGCTGTCGGTGGAGGGCCGCGTCAGATCGCGCGCCATTTTCACCCGCTGCGCCTCGCCACCCGAAAGCGTTGATGCCGGCTGACCCAGCTTGAGGTATCCCAGCCCAACGTCGCACATCAGGCTCAGGCGGTCGCGCACGGCTGCTTCCTTCTCGAACAGCACCAGCGCCTCCTCGATGGTCATCTCCAGCACGTCGTGAATGCTGGCCTGACGCATACCGCCGCCATTGCCAGCCGGACCGCTGTATTTCACCTCGAGCACTTCCTTTTTAAAGCGCCTGCCGTGACACACCGGGCAGCGCACCTGCACGTCTGGCAGGAAGTGCATTTTCACGTCCAGCACGCCTGCACCTTCGCAGCGCTCGCAGCGCCCGCCCGGGACGTTGAAGGAGAAGTGCCGCGCGCTCATGTTGCGCTGGCGGGCTCCCGGCAGGCGGGCGAACACCTCTCGGATGGGCGTGAACACGTCGGTGTAAGTGGCGGCGTTGGAACGCGGCATGCGCCCGATGGAGAGCTGGTCGATGGTGATCACCTTGTCGATGTGCTCCCAACCGGTGATTGCGTCGTGCGCGCCGGGTTCGTCGTCGGCATTGTGAAATCTTTTTCGCGCTGCGCGTGCCAGGATGTCCAGCATCAGCGAAGACTTGCCACCGCCGCTGGCGCCGCACACCACGCTCAAGGCCCGCAGCGGGAAGGCGACATCGATGTTCTTCAGGTTGTGCTGGCGCGCGCCGAACACGCTCAGGCGCGGCTGTGTGGCGGGCAGTTGATTTCCCTGCGGCTGGATACGCCCGCGGCTGGCAGGCGGTTGCACCGCGCCGCACAGGTTCTGTCCGGTGATCGACCCGGCGCAGGCGGCAATTTCAGCCGGGGTTCCGGCAGCCACGATGCGCCCGCCGTTGCGCCCGCCGCCGGGGCCGATATCCACCACAAAGTCAGCCGATTTGAGCACCTCCATGTCGTGCTCGATCAGCAGCACGGTGTTGCCCAGGTCGCGCAGGCGGCCCAGCACCTTCAACAGGCGCTGCGTGTCCTGCGGGTGCAAACCGGTGGTGGGTTCGTCCAGCACGTACAGCACGCCGGTCAGCCCGCTGCCCAGCAGCGCAGCCAGGCGCAGGCGGTGAGCCTCGCCCGCCGAGAGGGTGGGGGTGGCGCGGTCGAGGTGCAGGTAACCCACGCCAACTTCCACCAGGCGGTGAATGCGCTCGCGCAGGTCAACCAGGATCGGCTCGATGATCGCGATCTCCTCGGGCGTGGCAACGGATGGCAAATCCTCCAGCCAGCCAGCCAGTTCGGTCAGCGGCAGGCGCGCCACACTCAGGATGTTCAGCCCGTTGACGGTGACCGCCAGCGTCTCCGGTTTAAGGCGCGCGCCGTTGCAGGCCGGGCAGGTCTCGATGCGCAGCAGCTCGCCCAGTTTTTCGGCGTATTCGCTGGCGCCGAGGTGTTCGGCGTAGCGGCGCATGATATTGGTGGCAACCCCCTCGAACAGCCCGCGCCGGCGGGCGTCCGGCGGGCGCACCCCCGGAAAATGGCGGCTGAACTGCGCGCTCTCCACGCCCCAGTACACCAGGTCTTTTTGCACCCCACCAAGCGCGCCGAAGGGCGCGGACAGGTCAATCTCAAAGCCGTAATGGTCGGCGGCGGCCAGCAGCGAACCGCGGTTGCGCTCAAGGGTCACCTCATCCCAGCCGTACACCGCTCCGCCCAGGATGCTCTTCGCGTCGTTCACCAGGCGTTCCAGGCGTGGGCGCTGCACAAAGCCCAGCCCGGTGCAGGATGGGCAGGCGCCTTCCGGCTTATTAAAGGAGAAGTGGCCCATGCTCAGCTCCTGAATGGGAGCGCCGCATTGCGGGCACGGCAGGCTGATGATTTCCTCATCGTCTTCATCCAGCGTGACAGTTTCCTCGCCGCCCACATCATGCAGCGGGGGCACGTCAGCGCCGCAGGCGGGGCAGGGCCGGTGGCCAATGCGCGCGAACAGCACGCGCAGGTAGGTGTAAACCTCGGTGGCGGTTCCCACCGTGGAGCGCGGGCTGTGATTGCCCAGGTGCTGGTCAACGCTGATCGACGGCGACAGGCCTTCGATGGAGTCGACGCTGGGTTTGGAGACCTGGCCCGTGACCAGGCCGAGTGATTCCAGATACTGGCGCTGGCCCTCGCGGTTGAGCGTGTCGAAAGCCAGGGTGGACTTGCCCGAACCGCTCACGCCGGTGAAGACCACCAGGCGGTTCTTTGGGATGGAGAGGCTGACGTTTTTGAGGTTGTGCAGGCGCGCACCCCGGATGGTAATCTGCTCGTTCATGTTTCTCTCCTTGATGAGAAGTGAAGATACAGTTTTATTTTAAAAGGGTGGTGTGTAAGTGGAGGGTTTGAGCGCGCACAGCACGTATCGTTCGAGCGGATAAGCGAACAACAGCGGGTCCTGATGAAAGGCAGCCGATACCGGGATGGAAAGTTCATCCAGCATGCGGCGCTGGGCGGTGTGCTCGGCTTCGCCCTGGTTGGCGATGATCAGCAATCCACCGGGAGCCAGACTGTGCCAGGCCGCCAGCAGCCCGCCCTGCGGGTTGAAGGCGCCGCGCGGCAGCCCCCAGCGCAGGTGATCCTCAACAAAGACGAACGGGAAAAGCATGGTACACAAATGGAGGGTTTGGGGTTTTTCGACAAATGCAGACGGGGTGTAGGTGAGCCCGGGCAGGCCGCGCATGTGCGCCACGGCGTGGTCCATGCGCGAGTAGCCGTCGGCGTATACGCGGTGCGGGTCGGTCTCGTAACCGGTGAGGCGCACCCTGCGGGGGGTGGGGGCCATCCAGCCGCTGATCAGCGCGTGCAGCGCCTGCACGTAAAACCAGTGGCTTGCGCCAATATCGGCTGCCAGCACCCCGTCCGGCAGGATTGGCGGGCAGGCGTTCAGGGCGTTTTCGAGCATGTGCAGATAAAACAGGTTCTCGCGAAAATTGGTGGGGGTGGCGTCTGCGGCCAGCCGCGCCAGGTCGTAGCGCGCCAGCAACCCTGTGGCAACATCAACAGCGCGTTCCCGCTGCCCGCCATGAAGATATGCGTATAGATTTACAGGGTCGGGGGAGCCGTTCAGCCCGCCCGCCAGCCGAAAGCCCTTGCGCGAGTAACCCATCAACCGGCGCAGGGGGTAATCCAGCGCGTTGCGTGCGGCAAGCAGGGTCATGTGCAGGGAGTGGAGCAGGGTGGGCATGGGGGAAAAGTAGGAAGTAGGTGGTAGGAAGAGGGCAGAAGGTGTTGTCAGTTATCGGTTGCCGGTTTGGGAGCATCTGCAAACCACTCATTGCCAATGCTCCTGACCTGTTCGCGGAAGAAGGCTTTGACCTCATCCCAGTCTGTCTGGATGAGCAGGGTGGGCTGGAAATCCCGATTGGCATTATCGAACATGATCATGCTCTCCAGTGCCATCAGTGCAAAATCCCGAAAGCCAGGAAATTTGCGCGTGGTGTTGGCCAGCAAGACGGGTAGCGGAATGTGGCGGGCAAGAAAGTACAGATCATAAAAATCCTTGCGACTCCCGCGCCCAACCAGGGCATCCAGCTTCATCAGGCCGATGTCCAGAGTGGAAGCGATTGGAATGCCCGCCAGAGTCCGCGGTGGATCCAGCAATGGATAACCATAACTGAAGAACCCGGTCCTGATACCGTCCACCACAAACACCAGGTTTCCATCCACGTTCTCGATGATTTCCGTTGCAAATTCCTGCAACCCGGCAATGATCGCCCTCCGGCTTGGGGCATCCACCATGTCTGTGCCGGAAAAGAAATCCAGATCCACTGAAACGCGATGTCCCAGTTGTAGAGCCAGCGCCGTGCCACCGGCCAGGTAAAAATGGGATATGAAAGGAAGCGCCCCCAGGGAGCGTAACAGATCGGGCATGGGAGGGGGCACAGCCTGCCAGAAAACAGGGTTCAATGCTTCCACGGACGCTCCTGTTGAGAATCCTGTTCAGGCAGGTTGAGCAGCAGGCGGAACAAAACCAGCCGCCGCGCTGGCAGGCGGTTGCCCGCCCGCTGCACCCAGGTGGCCACGGCGTCCCTTCCGTACTGGTGAAACACCCATGCGATCTCCACCCGGTTGCCCCAGGCGAGGATGCGCTCGATGATCAGGTCGCGGTGGACCTGCACATCCAGTTCCTCAAAACGATATTCCTGAAAGAATGGCGCGGCGCTGGCCGGCAGGCTGGGTGAATGCATAAACCCATTATATGCAAAAAATTCACCTGATGGAGCGGTCCTGGCGCGGCGGCAACCGTCAACTGCCAACCCGCCGGCGAAGCTGGCGCGCAACCACCCACCACCAAACACCCTGGTCTACCTCCCGCTCATTCCTGTTACAATAGGCCGATGAAAATTTCCGCCAGGGTAAGATCTGATCTGTTGCTGGTGTTTGTCGCGGCGGTGTGGGGCAGCGGGTTTATCGCCCAACGCGTGGCGGCGGAGCGCATGAGCGCGTTCACTTTTAACGCCGGGCGTTTTTTACTGGCTTCCCTGGCACTGGGGGCCTTTGTTTTGATCAGCGCGCGCTTCTCGCGCCGCGCCGCCCCCGACGATGACTCGCTGCGCTTCCCGCCGGCGCGCCACCTGCCTGGCATCGGTCTGGCTGGCTTTTTGCTGTTTGCAGCCGCAGGGTTGCAGCAAGCCGGGTTGGAAACCACATCGGTGGGCAACGCCAGTTTCATCACCGGCATGTACGTGGTGCTGGTGCCGGTGGTGCTGTTCATCTTTGGTGGTGAGCGCATTCACTGGCTGTCGTGGGGAGCCGTGGCGCTGGCTGCGGGCGGCGCTGCGCTGCTCAGCCTGACCGATGGTTTCAAGCTCGCACCGGGTGATGCATTGGAACTGGCCGGGGCGCTGCTGTGGGCGCTGCACGTGATCCAGGTGGGGCGGCTGGCGCGGCGCGGGGTCAATGCGCTGTGGTTTGCCGTGCTGCAGTTCTTTGTGTGCGGTGCGCTCAATCTGCTCACCGCGTTGATCCTGCAGCCGGACGGTGTTTCGAGCCTGGTGCTGGCGATACCAGCGGTGATCTACTCGGCGCTGATTCCCATTGGCCTGGGCTTTACCCTGCAACTGGTGGGCCAGCGCCACGCACCCACCGTTGACGCAGCGGTGATCTTCAGCACCGAGGCGGTGTTCGGAACCCTGGCGGCTTTTCTGCTCCTGGGTGAGGGTCTGTCTGTGCGCCAGCTTTTTGGCTGCGGGCTGATCATGGCGGGCATGTTGCTGTCGCAGGTGCGCCCTGCCGCTGGGCGCGATACCCTTGCGGTGGTCTCCCAATCTGATTAAGAACAATTCTGTCTGGTTGATGATCAAAGGGGGGGGCCATATGGACCCCCCCTGAATATATGATAATACGGTGTTAATTTAGTCAATTTTTACGGAAAGACCCTTTTCAGCGAAGTAAACTGATAGTAACTATCTATTTTGTCTATACAAGGGAATTGCTGGGCAAACCTGCTGGGGAGGGGTATTATGCGTCGCAGACCACTGGCTTTTAAAATCCTTACCGGTTACGTCATCATTATTATTGCGATCATGGTGATCACAACTGTAGGATACATCGGTATGGGCAATATTTCTGACTCCTACGAGGTCGCCGTCGAACGCGGGCAGGACCAGCTTGCCGTGCAGTCGTTGATCACTTCCATTCAAGATCGGGCAACCTATCAGGCTGACCTGATCATTAACCGGGATGCCACCACGATCGAAGCCTTTAATGAGGCGACCGCGTTGATCAAAAAGGACAAATTCTACGTTTCCCAGCTTGCGGATACCGGGGAAGAGGTCCAGTGGTTTACCGAGTTCGACGCGCTGGACAGCCAATACGTGCAATTTTTCAACGAGCAATTGGTACCGGCCTTTGAACAGAACGACATTGTCCGGTTGAGAGAGCTGGACGGTGAGACGGATGTCATGCTGGACCAGATGACGACCCTGGCCGAAAAATTGGAAAATTCCTTTGCCACTGAGGCAACCGAATCAATTTCCCTGGCAGCCGCCAGGCGAACATCCACCCGCGGCTGGATGATGGGGGTGGCCAGTATCGCCATCATCGTCGGACTGACCGGCGGCATTCTGGTCACTGTCCTTATTACCCGGCCGGTGAAGAAGGTCACGGCAGTGGCAAAAGCCATGGCAAAGGGAGAGGTCAACGACGCGATCGATATGAAGAGCGACGATGAAATCGGGGATATGGTGGTCGCCTTCAACGAGATGATCCATTATATAAAAGAAATGGCCACAGTGGCTGACCGGGTATCCACCGGTGACCTTACCGTGCACGTCACTCCGCGTTCTGAACAGGATGTGCTGAGTATTTCGCTGCGTAATATGAGCGCTAACTTGCGGGAACTGATGGGAACCCTGCTTGATTATGCCGGTGAGCTGGAGGGGACCTCACAGGAATTGCTTAATGCAGCCAACCTGTCTGAGATGGCCACCACACAGATTGCCGTCACCATCCAGCAGGTGACCTCGGGCATCACCGAGCAAACCGGTTCGATCAATCGCACGGCATACTCAATTGATCAGATGGCCGGCTCCATTGATGGCGTGGCCAAGGGTGCGCAGGAGCAGGCCAGTGCCGTCAACCAGGCGGCGCAACTTTCAGCGCAGATATCGACCGGTGCTGAACAGGTGATCGAAAATGCCCAGGCTGTCACCGCGGAAACAGGAAAAGCGCAGCAGTCGGCCCAGCAGGGTGCGCAGGTGGTGCAGCGCACCATCGGCGGCATGCGCACCATCCAGCAAAAGGTGGGCGTTTCGGCGCAGCGTGTGCAGGAGATGGGCAAGCGCTCGAATGAAATCGGTGCGATTGTGCAGACCATTGACGAGATTGCCAGCCAGACCAACCTGCTGGCGTTGAACGCAGCCATCGAGGCAGCGCGTGCCGGTGAACACGGCAAGGGTTTTGCCGTGGTGGCTGATGAAGTGCGCAAGCTGGCTGAACGGGCATCGGCTGCCACCCACCAGATCGGCGGGCTGATCCACGAGATCCAGCGCACGGTGGAAGAAGCCGTGACCGCCATGAACGAAGGCGCGCGTGAAGTGGATAACGGGACGCAACAGGCCAACCTGGCCGGTGAAGCCCTGCAGCAAATCGTGGCTGCCATTCAGGCGGTGAATGAACAGGCGTTGCAATCGGTGCAGACTGCGCGGGATATGAGCCACGCAACCAATGAACTGGTGGGCGCCATGGACCGCGTGAGCGCAGTGGTGGAGGAAAATACCGCCGCCATGGAGCAAATGAGCGCCACTGCCAGCGAGGTGACCCGCTCGGTGGAGTCGATCGCCAGCGTCAGTGAGGAAAACTCAGCGGCGATGGAAGAGATGGGCGCCGGCGCCGAGGAGATGAGCGGGCAGGCCAGCGAGGTCAAGAATCAGGTTGACCGGTTGAGCGAAGTGGCCGCCATGTTGACGCTCAGCATTCAGGCGTTCAAGGTGGAGGAGGAAGCCGGGCAGCCAAATGCACCGGCGCACGAACCGCTGCCTGAAGCGGT
>DAOUGC010000193.1:0-54179 GCA_034429695.1 Levilinea sp. | reverse complement strand
ATTGACCCGCTTTTGGAAAAAATCATGGGCAGCGAAAGCCCGGCTTCCGAAAAAGCCATGCAAACCACCGGCAAAGCCGCAGTGGCAAATACCCGTCTGGCATATGAGCTTTTCCAGCACACCTTTGCCGGTTCACGGTGGGATGCCATCACAGCCTGGGGTGGTACACCCCAACGGCCACTGTGGGCATCCACCAGTACCAAAAATGCTGCTTATCGTGACGTCATCTATGTGGAGGAACTGGTTGCCCCTGGAACGGTTAATACTGTACCCCCGCAAACCCTGGTTGCCTTTAAAGATCACGGCGTCGCCGCAAACTCAATTGCGGGCAATGAAGCCCACGCCCATCAGGTAATGAGCGCCCTGCAGGAACTGGGTGTCTCCATGGATACGGTGACCACGGAGTTGGAAGAGGAGGGCGTCAAAGCCTTCGCCGACGCCTTTACTTCCTTGCTTAAAACCATTGATGAGCGCCGGGTTGCCGCCCGCGCCGAATTGGGCCCGCTGCAGGCGGCGGTTGAACATCAGATTGGCAACCTGCAGGCAGCCGGTATTCAGGCCCGCCTTTTTGCACATGACCCCACCCTGTGGACGGATGATCCTGCCGGGCAGATGGAGATCCGCAAACGCATGGGCTGGCTGGAAGCCCCCTTCACCAGCGCCAACCTGCTTCCCCAACTGGATGTGATCCAAAAGGATTGCCTGTCAGGCAAATTCACGCATGCCTTATTGCTCGGCATGGGCGGCTCTTCACTTGCACCAGAAGTGCTGGCGCTCACCTTCGCCGATCACCCCGACCGCATGGAAAATGCTCTCGATCTGGCCATCCTCGACTCCACCGATCCTGATCAGGTACGTGCAGCAGCGGCTCGTTCGCCGATCGAAAAGACCCTGTTCATTGTTTCGTCGAAATCCGGCACCACCAGTGAGGTCAACGCATTTTTTGACTACTTCTGGGCGCTAGCAACCGAACAACTGGGCGAACGCGCCGGCGATCACTTCATCGCCATCACTGACCCGGGAACCGCACTGGAGACCTCGGCAAAACAAAAAGGTTTTCGCTATGTCATCCAGGCAGATGCATCCGTCGGCGGCCGCAACTCCGCATTGATTGCCTTTGGTCTGGTTCCGGCGGCATTGCTTGGTCTGGATGTTCGCCGCTTCCTGACCACTGCCCAGGCTTTTGCCAGTCAGTGTGCCGCGCACATGCCCGCTGGCCGCAGCCCTGCGGTGGTGTTGGGCGCCATCATGGGTGAGGCTGCTCTCAAGGGGCGTAACAAATTAACCATCTGGACCGATGAAGGCTGGAGTTCGCTGGGATCATGGTTGGAACAACTCATTGCCGAATCCAGCGGCAAACAGGGCAAGGGCATTGTTCCGGTGGATATTGAACCACTCTGCCGCGTGGATGGTTATTGTGACGACCGCCTGTTTGTCTATGTACGAGCCACGGGCTCCATGGACGACAAGGTTCAGCAGGTGTTGAAAGCCGGACATCCGGCCATCGTGATCAATGTGAAAGAACCCTATGATCTGGCCGCGGAATTCTTCCGTTGGGAACTGGCAACAGCAGTGGCCTGCGCCACATTGGGCGTCAACAGTTTTGATCAGCCGGATGTGCAGGATAATAAAACCCGCACCCAGAAGAAGATCAACACCTGCCGCGAACAGGGTTCACTCGATGAAGGCCAACCCATCTGGCAATCCGATGGCATGCGTGTTTATGGAACCCCCTTTGTGGGGCTCAAAGAAGCCAAAAGCCCCGCTGAGGTGCTGGCTGCTTTCTTAAAACTCGCCCGCCCTTCTGATTACATCGCCATTAATGCCTACCTGCCCCGGAACCATGAAACCCTGGGCCATTTGCAACTGCTGCGCTGCGCCATTCAAAAAGAAACCTGTCTGGCGACCACACTCGGCTTTGGGCCACGTTTCCTGCATTCCACAGGTCAGCTTCATAAAGGTGGACCCGCTGGCGGCATGTTCCTGCAGATCACCGAGGAAAAGTCAACCGATATCGACATCCCTGGTGAAGGCATGACCTTTGGAACGCTGGAACGCGCCCAGGCGCTCGGTGATCTGGAAGCCCTGATTGCCCGTGATCGTCGTGCCATTCGCATCCACCTGACCGGAGCATCACTCGAAGATCTGGTTCAATAATTATTACCCTGGTTAAAACAAGAACCCGCAACCAATTGCGGGTTCTTGTTTTATTAGTGCTCGTGCGGGGTAAGGTTTTCAGCACCGGGCATCTTGCCCACCAGCAAATGCGGCTGATGGATCAGCATCGGAAGATGAGATGGACAGATATGATATTCCTGATCCTGATACTTTACTGTAATTAACGGAACCTTGTTCTCGGTGTGCTCACACACAACGCATTTGGCATCGCTCATGATAAATTAGACCTCCTTTGTCAGGTTATCAAAAGGATACCACAATTATGCTATTTTGTATGTCTTTTCTTTCCACCCAGCAATAAAATCAGCAAGCCAATACCGGCTGCGATCAACCATGGACGCGCTCCCATCCATAAAACCACCTGTCCGGTTTTGCGAATATTCTCCACCACGCGCACCTGTTCGGCTGGTGCAGATACACTTTGTGTCCAATCCATCCCCGCCATCTTTGAGAGCATATCCTGTCGGAGACAACCTTCCAGGCTGAAGATATGGATATGCTGGTTGTACCGCGAGGCGAGTAAAAGGTCCTTTTGCAGGTCTTCCCACCCGTAAGATCTTGCCTCTCCGGTTCCTTCCAGCTCAACGCCTCCGCCGGTACTTCCAAGGCCAATGCCGCCAGCAGATTCAGCATAGCTCTCCAGGATGGCTCTTCCGTGGCTTCCCATCATGCTGCTGTAAAGCATCAGCACCTCCCGATCCACGGGCAGATCGAGCACACCAAACATGCTTTGCAACAGGTGAGAATTTGTTCTTCTCTCATCAATGATGATGGGGAACTGGTAGCTCTCGACAAAGTATCCATCCATGCGAATTTGCGCCACCAAAGCGCGGTAATCCACTTCCGCCAGGCGCACACGGCGCATATTGAACATGCGCCCGATCAATCGGGATGAAATCCGTACAGGCTCTTTGACCAGTCGTTGCATTAAGTGAATATCCGGTTCAATATCCAACCCTATTCCTGCAAATTCGAGCTGATTGACCTGCGCCCACTGTTTAAAGCGCCCATAGAAGCGCTGTGCCTGTGGAGCATTATCCAGATTGAACCAGTAGCCCTCCTCTTTTGGCAGCAGAAGCCAGGCAGTAACCGGCACCAGCGCCAGGTTCAGACGACGCACAACTTCAGCCCGTTCAGGGCTTAGATCCA
Organism: Levilinea sp.; assembly: GCA_034429695.1. GTDB lineage: Bacteria > Chloroflexota > Anaerolineae > Anaerolineales > Anaerolineaceae > DAOUGC01. The sequence continues at coordinate 50,852 of DAOUGC010000193.1, read as the reverse complement.
TCATTCCCAGGCTGACCCGTGCTTTGAGGTCGATTAATTGTTCCAAAATACGAGGATCTTTAAACAAATCCAGCAGCCGGTCTCCCGGCAATTCGCAGAAGAACGTGATCTCGGGTTTTTCCATATTTTTTCCTGGATTATTTCGTTGGTTATTCGATAACAATCAGGGTACTGCGGGTGGTTGGACAATGGATCGCAAGCGTCAATCGTCTGGTTGTTGCCGAATACTGGAAGGATGTGGTTTCCTTTCCATCCACGCTGATGCGTCCCGGTTGGGTCAGCAGGTGGAACACCAGGGTAATCACCCGTTCGGGCGCTTGTTCAGGGAACCAACCCTCCGCCTTGCCAATTTCCACTTCCAGTCCACGATGCGTATTGCTGGTTGTGATCGGTGTAATGGAATAGGCTCCATCTTCGTATGCCCTGGTCCGTCCATCATCATCATACAGGTCAAATCGCGAGCCATGTGGTGGGTAAAGATGAACTTCCAGGCGGTCGAAGTAATGGTTTTCTCCGATGGCCTGAATGACCGGACCCATCGGCAGAATTGCACCGGATTTGACAAAAATTGGCAACTGATTGAGTGGGGCCTTGACCTCCCTGTCCACCGGCCCAATCAGGCGCTCATCCGTCCAAAAGTCATACCACTCGCCCTTTGGTAATCGAACAATGCGGCTGTCTGCACCCTCTTCAATCACAGGGGCAATCAGAAGCAGACTGCCCAGCATGTACTGGTCCGCTACTTCCAAATAATGCTGATTATCTGGATACTCAAGCATCATCGGTCTGACGATGGGCATCCCGGTGGTGTAGGCATCATACGCCAGCCGGTAGTAATAGGGTAACAACCGGTAACGTAGTTCGGTATACCGCTTGAAATTCGCTTCCACTTCAGGTGAATGTGACCATGGCGAACGGGTATCATCCAGCACGGGCGGACGCACAAAATAGCGCGCCAACGGGTTGAGCAGCGCCCACTGGGCGTAACGCATGTGAGTTTCGGGCGTCGTCTTACCATCCAGACCAAACACATCCGCACCCCAGTAAGCAAACCCCAGCAGGCTCATATTAAGCCCTGCCCGCATGGTGGCCTGCATGTGCTCGAAAGTCGGTTTTTGATCCCCCAGGAACATGCCAGGAAAGCGTTGTGAGCCAGCCCAAACGGATCGCGCATAAATCATTGCGCGGCGTTTATCCAGAGATTTCATGCCTTCATAAATGGCTTTTCCATAGAAAAAGCCGTAGACATTGTGGTACTCATTTCCTTCCATGCCAAGGTGGCTGAACGCATCTTCGGGGAGATACTCACCGTCATCGTTCTTAAAGAACGCCACACCCTGCCGGTACAGCACCGCCAGCATGCCCGTCCACCATGTAATGGCATGAGGATTTGTGAAATCAACCATACCGCCCTTGCCAAACCACCATTCAGCATCAGGATGAGCAAAATAGCCCTTGCTGTCCGCGAACTTGTACTCTTCGAGGGCGCGTTCATCATCGTTCTCACACCCAATGGGCAGGTTATGAACAAGCAAATTCAAGGCCAGCTTCTTAAGCGGCTGATTTTTGGAATTGACAAATGGGGTGAAGATCAGGCCGAGGTGAATATCCATTTCCTTGAGCGTGTCGATCATCTCTATCGGTTCGGGGAACATGGATTTTCGCCACTTGAAGTTATGAAATTTGTCCTCCCAGTGGTAATCGAGCACGATCACATCCAAGGGATGCTGTCGTTCCCTGTGACGGTGGGCAAGCTCCAACACACGCTCCTGATTTTCCTGTGGATAGCTGGTCATCCATAAACCCAGCGCCCAACGGGGTAGCATCGGTGGACGACCGGTCAACTGGGTATAGTTGTAAAGAACCTCTTTCAAATCCTTACCGGTAACCACAATGTAATCCACCGGTGGTTCGCTCAGGTCAATCTCCATCGTCTTGCGGATCGTGCTGACATCCCAGGCGCTCTCCGTGCTGTTAAGGACGAAGACCGCATATCCGCGGCTTGAGAAAAACACCGGGATATTGGAATACGTTTGTTTTGCCTGGCTCCGCGCAATCGATTCCTTGTTCTTCAAAACAATCTGACTGGTGCTGCGGGCGAAATCAGAGAACCATTCCCCCCAGCCATACAAGCGTTCACCTGGTTCCAGCCGGAACACAAGCCTTGATTTTCCATTGATTGCCGTGGTCACCGGCTCGGCTTCGGTGATGATATACCTTCTGTCCAGCACCACAGAGATCAGGCCTGCCTGTGAAGACACCTTGATCTTGCTATCACTGACATTAACAGGTGGTTGTGGAACTAGCACATGCTGCAACCATGGGCGATCGATGGGTGGCTCACGTAAATCCGGGGATGCGTGCGTGATCCGAACAGCGTGAGGCGTCAGTAAACGGATGAATGCCTGTGTGGTTACGCCCGGTAATCGCTCAGTAACTGATTGCAGCATGGTTCCTCCAACCATCAGGATGCCAATGTTTCAGGTGATTTTGTTCAGAACTCATTCCAGTGAGAAGAAAATCCAAGAATGATTCTAGCCTGAAATTGGTTTCCCACCATCGAAATGAGTGCTTAAAACGGTTCACATTTCTGTCAGGCGATCTGTTGTGCCATTGCCAGGGCGCCCAGTACACCGGAACGCGTACCCAACCCCGGCGCCACCACATAATGGTCAATGTCATCCAGAATGGGTGAGCGCACATATCCATTGAGGCTCTTTAATAACCGCTTGCGGATGAGGGGGAAGAGGTGCGATTGCTGCATCACGCCTCCACCCAGAATGATGCGCTGCGGAGAAAATGAACACACCAGTGTATGAAGCGCCAGGGCGATGTAGTTGGCTTCCAACTCCCAGGCAGGATGGTCCTGTGGCAATGTTTCAGCCGGCTGTCCCCAGCGATCACGCATGGCGGGTCCTGTTGCAAGTCCTTCAAAGCAATCACCATGAAAAGGACAATAACCCTTGTATGGATCCATCACCGGATCATGTGGAAGAAGCATATGCCCAATTTCTGGATGGACCATTCCCTGGGTGGTTTTTCCATTGATGATCGCCCCGCCGCCAATACCAGTCCCGATGGTGATATAGATGAAATCCGTCAAACCCTTGCCGGCTCCCCAGGCTCCTTCACCCACAGCAGCCCCATTCACATCGGTGTCAAAGGCAGCAGGTATATCCAGAGCCGAGCAAATTTTTCCGACCAGATCTGTATCTGCCCAGCCGGGTTTGGGTGTTGTGGTGATGTAGCCGTACATGGGTGATGATTTGCGCAGGTCCACCGGCCCAAAACTGGCGATACCGGCGGAAACCAGACGATTGCCCGAGGTATTCTCAAAATTACGGTAGAAATCGATCACCGCTCCGATGGTTTCCTGCGGGGTGGTGGTCGGTATGCGAATTTCAGCGCGGATGTCATCGGGGCTGCTGGCCACAATGCAATTAAACTTTGTTCCACCAGCTTCGATCCCTGCGTAGTAAGCCATGAATGCACTCCTGAATGAAGATGAATGATTACACTGCACCCTAATTATAGAACAATTCCGGGTGAAACCAGTATCTTGCCACCCCGCGAATGTTCTGCTATAAGTGACTGGTATGAGGATTCCAGCTGTACGCCAATGCCAGCGTCCCACCTGCCGGTTTCGATTTCCCGTGGTTGATCCCGGATCAGATCACGCATTTTGTCCCAAATGTGGCAGCCCCACGCTGCGTTTTGAAAACCCCTACACATCAAGTACTTCTCCAACAAAATCTGAAACTGTCCAACCGGCGAATATCCATCTGGAAATTGCCCTCGATAATATCCGCAGCACCCATAATGTGGGAGCCATTTTCCGTACAGCAGATGGGGCTGGGGCAGGGCATGTCCATTGTTGCGGAATCACTCCCACGCCAGATCATCCCCAGGTGGCAAAGACCGCGCTTGGGGCTGAGTTTTCGGTTGGCTGGAGTCAGTGTTGGAATATCCTCGATATGATCAACGAGAAACGCAAACATGGTTTTTCCATCTGGGCGCTGGAGGCAGTGCCGGGGGCAATCTCATTATATGATCCTCACTTGGCGCTGCAATCCGGTGCGATGGTACTGCTGGTGGTCGGTAATGAAGTCAGCGGGGTTGATCCAGCGGTCACCTGGGCTGCTGAGCGGGTGATCATGTTGCCAATGCTCGGAGCCAAAGAATCGCTCAATGTCTCCATTGCAGCCGGCGTGGCAATCTACAATTTGTGCCACGGAGTGAAAATCATCCAACCAGATGCAGCCGGGGGAAAATAAAAAGTACCGCGCCAAACTCCATCAGCGCGGCACTTCTGTACATCCTGTTTTCTACAACACATCCACGCGGGAAATATCCAGCGCTCCGAGCAACAAGACCATCAAGCCGCCCACCACGCCAATGATGATGGCATATGGTACGAATGATTGGTCCTCGGTCAACACCGTCACACCCATGCTCCACGGGAATAACTTCATATACTTTTCCGAGTTCATCAGCAGCAGGTTTGCCGCGGAAGCACAGATACCAACAGCAGACGAGAAGGCAAAACTCTTAAAGCGCATGCTGATCCAGGTGTGAATCGCGATGATCAACCATGATATCAGGAATGCCTTGGTCGTGATGACAACAATGGACATCAACGGGACAGGAGAACCGGCAAAGTTGATCCCGGGCTTTAGCAGGCTTAACGCCGCGGAAGCCGCCACGCTCCCCACGATCAACAAGATCATACTGACCGTAGCCATAATCACCATGACAGACCATTTCACGGCGTATACCATGGCGCGCGGCACCGGCAGCGCAAACAGGTGCTTCCAGTGCTTGTCAGAATGTTCGATATTTGCCAACAGGGTTGTTTCCAGCGTGATGAACAACGGATACATCAGCACGATCCACATTACAAGCACGTTTTCATAGAAGTGGTACCATGGATTTGCCCCCGCATCCAACCAGGCTTCACCACGGTCAAACACCATCATGAAATACAGGAAACACACCACAAACGGGACGAGCAGGACCAACCACAGGGTGAGCGTCCTTTTCATTTTCAGGAATTCAGCAGACAGGCAACGGAAAAACATGGCAGAACCTTTCATCTGGGAGCAATGGGTTGCAGGGAGGACAGCGGGCGCAGATTTTTTCGGGACGGCTCAACCTGCCCGGTCATGGAGAAAAACACATCTTCAAGCGACAGCTCTTCCACGCTCAGGTGGAAAACCGGGATGTTGTGACTGACCAGACATTGATTGAGCAAAGCCGCATCGGAAGGCCCATTCACCTCCACCTTCAGCCGGCTGTGATCGCTCAACTGCACATTCCAGCCCTCCTGCCGCAACATGCTGATCGCCGGTTCTGGACGGTCCACCTGCACTTGCAGAAAATGCTGCCGCTCTGCCTGCAACTTGGCCAGGGTGCCTTCAAATACCATGCAACCGCGGTTTAAGATGCCGATGTGAGACGAGATCTGCTCCACTTCATTCAACAAGTGGCTGGACAACAGTACGGTTATGCCATGCGATTGCGGCAAGCGCGATATCAGTTCCCGCAATTCGCGCATGCCAGCCGGGTCCAGGCCATTGGTGGGTTCATCCAGGATCAATAGCACCGGGTCATTGAGTAACGCCAGGGCAATACCCAATCGCTGCCGCATCCCCAGTGAATACCCCTTTACCAGCCGGTTGGCATCCTTCTCCATATCCACAATTGCCAGCACTCTGGAAATATTCTTCCGCGGCAGATTCAACATGCGCCGCGTTACCTCAAGGTTTTCCCGACCGGTCAGATTGGAGTACAGATTGGGGGTTTCAACCAACGCCCCCACCTTGCTGAGCAAACCCCGATTGTGATGATCAAACGGCTGCCCAAACAGACTGATCTCGCCGTAATCAGGTCGGATCAACTGCAGCAGCATCCGGATGGTGGTGGTCTTTCCGGCGCCGTTTGGACCCAGAAAGCCGTAGACACATCCCGCGGGCACATGCAGGCACAGGTCGCGCACCGCCACAGTGCGGCCAAATGCGCGTACCAGCCCACGGGTTTCGATGATGTTATTCAACATGAACACGCTCCTTGATCAGTGATACCTCCTCATGATAGAGGTTCACTGTCAGGGATCTGTCATCACATTGTCGCGAAATTGTCGTAAATCAGGAATTTGGATGCGCTCTGAGAAACACACTAAAGCGGCTGCCTTCGTGCGGTTGGCTGGTAACGCTGACCCTGCCCCCCATCAATTCTATTAATTCCTTTACCAGCGCCAGACCGATGCCTGCGTTGGAAACCCCCTCATGATTTTGACCTTTAAAATAGCGCTCCCAGACATGTTCCATATCCTCAGCAGATATTCCGTCGCCTGTGTCCGTTACATCAACGCGCACAAAGTCTTCGTCTTTCTGCACAAACACAGCCACAATCCCCCCCGGGGGAGTATGTTGAATGCCATTTTGCAGCAGGTTTTGCAATACCTGTTCAAGCCGGTTGGCGTCAGCGGTTACATCCGGCAGATCTTCCTCCACTTTTGCCACCATCTCCACCCGGCAACGCTGCCATGCCAGTGGAGCCAGCACTTCCACCAGGTTGTTCACCAGCGAGCCGACGCCAACAGGACCATTGTTAAGGCTGAGCTGGCGCACCTCGGCTCGCGATAACGTGAACAAATCCTCAATCAGGTTTTCCAGTTGTTTGATCTCGTGTTGCATGCGCTCCAGATCGCGGTGCAGATCTTCTCTACGCATCTGATTCCACTGCGCAAGGTCCACATCCAGATAACCACGCAGGGTGGCCACGGGTGTTCGTAATTCATGCGAAACCGTTGCGGTCAACTCCTGCTGGTTTCGTAATAGCGCCGCCACTTTGTCACGTTCTGACTGCAGATCCTGAGCCAATCGTTCCAGCTCACCAGCCATCTGATTGAAGTTCTTTTGCAGGTTGGAAAGTTCATCCTCGCCTTCCACCTGTACTCGCGTACTCAGATTGCCATTCCCGATATCATTTGTCGCGCGGGTGAGGGCATCCAAACGGCGGGTCAACCGCCGGGAAATGGTGTATGAAAACAGAGCCAGAAACGGCAGCGCCACCGCCAACCCAAAACCGGTCATGGCGACCGCAGTTACGATATATGGAAACACACGGGTGATGAATTGAAGGAAGATCGGCGCAGCAATGGTGTAATTTTCAGCCGTTATCCCCTGAATATCAGGCGAGAGGATAAAAAAAGTGCCCACCAGAAATAAAAATGAAGCTGCTGCCAGCACAACAGTGAGGTGAGCATGGGTGAGGGCAAATGCAATCCGTTCTTTGCGCAATCGGGTCCAAGTATTCCAGACCAGGATCAAAATTCGCGTTCCCAGATAAACCGGTGTGGCGCACAACAGAAACAGATTGCTGATGATTGCGCCTGTTCCGCTGGTGAGGATGGGAACCCGAACCACCAGCGTGAACGCATTCGCCATGAGAACCAGGCCAATCCCCGAGGATACCGCAGCGCACATCTCGATCAACAGCACGATGAACCAGTTGCTCTTAATGGGACGAAAGACCAGTGCCGTCACCAGCCCGCACAGGAACGCCGTAACCAGCAGACCCTGTGAGATGGTGTTCACCACAACCTGGTTATAAACGGCAATCATCACAGCCAGCATCAACGCGCCGACCAGCCATCCTGATAACAATGCAGGCAGCAAATTCACACGGTCGGGCAGGTTGTTTACCGGCTTTTTCAGTGTTTCTTCGGGTTGATCATTGACCTCATCCGGTATCTGGTTGCTCATCTGTCCCTCCTCAAACGATAACCCACCCCCCAAACCGTTTCGATGGCGTCACCCCAGCTTCCCAGTTTCTTGCGCAGGCGCAGAATGGCATTATCCACCGAGCGGTCCCCTTCGATGTATGCTTCACCCCAGATGGCGTCAAGGATGTAGTTGCGGCTGAAAACCCTTCCGGGATTGCGCATTAACAGATGCAGCATGGAAAACTCCGTCCGGGTCAGTTCCAATTCCCCGCCTTTCAGTGTTGCCGTAAAAGTGGCAGGGTTCAATTGCACCGGCCCGATCTGGATCTCGCCGCTTTCGCCACTTCGATCCGCCGCCAGCATGTCACGCAGAATTTCAGCACGGCGCAACATGGCCCGCACCCGCGCACCCAGTTCGCGCATCGAAAAAGGCTTGGTCAGGTAATCATCCGCTCCCAACTCCAACCCTATCACCCGATCCGCCTCATCTGTACGGGCTGTCAACATCAAAACCGGTGTGGGCGAAACCTGACGAATGCGGCGCAATACTTCCATTCCATCCAGGCCTGGCAGCATCCAGTCCAAAATGACCAGATCGTACTCATTTGCCTGAAAACACTCCCACCCGGATAAACCATCCCCACGAATTTCAACGCGAAAACCAGCCGCCCCCATCTCCCGCGCAATCAGTCCGGCCAGGTCGGCCGCATCCTCGATCAACAAGAGCCGGCTCATTGGGAGTCCCTGTCTTCGTCAAGAATACTGAGCAGATACTGACCATAGCCATTGTGAGCCATGCGTTCTGCCATCGTCAGTGCCTGTTCCCTGGAGATATATCCCATCCTGAAAGCGATCTCCTCCAGGCAGGCAATCATCAACCCCTGACGCTCTTCCACTGTCTCAATAAAACTGGCCGCCCGCAGCAAGGATTCGTGTGTACCCGCGTCCAGCCACGCCACGCCGCGCCCAAGCACTTCAACCCTCAGTTCACCCCTTCTCAAGTAGATCTGATTGAGATCGGTGATCTCCAACTCCCCCCTGGCTGATGGTTTGATCTGCCTGGCATATTCCACGACGCAGTTGTCATAGAAGTAAATACCCGGCACAGCATAATTGGAACGCGGGTTTTGGGGTTTCTCTTCCAGGCTGATCACGCGATAATCCGCGTCAAACTCCACCACACCGTAAGGGCGCGGGTCTCTGACCGGGTAGGCAAAGATCACGCCTCCGTCTTTCAGTGCAGCCGCTGAGCGTAGCATATCTGGCAGACCCGTGCCGAAAAATATGTTATCCCCCAGCATCAGACACACACTGTCGTTGCCTATAAAGTCATTCCCAATGATAAAGGCGTCCGCCAGACCGCGCGGCTCTGTTTGAACAGCGTATTGGAATTTAATCCCCCATTGCGAACCATCCCCCAGCAAGCGTTCAAATAGAACCACATCTTCGGGGGTGGTGATGATTAAAATTTCACGGATCCCGGCCAGCATCACCATGGAGAGCGGGTAATAAATCATGGGCTTGTCGTAAACCGGCAACAATTGCTTGCTGAAAGCCAGTGTCAATGGGTACAGGCGTGTACCACGGCCACCCGCCAGGATGATACCTTTCAAGCCTTATCCTCCGCGTTTGCTGTAATTGGACTGCAACCATCCTTGATAATCCTGTTGCTTGCGGATCGCCTCCACCCACTCTGGATGCTCAAGATACCATCGTACGGTCTCTTCCAGACCGGTGCCAATGGATTGCGCAGGCTCCCAGCCAAGTTCATTCTGGATTTTACGGATATCCATGGCATAACGACGATCATGACCGGGGCGGTCGGTTACATGCCTGACCAGTTTGATATGAGGTGTGAATGGAGATTCAGGATGGTGCTCATCCAGTATACTGCAAATTCGCTGGACAATTTCGAGATTGGTTGGCTGGTTATTACCACCAACATTGTAAGTTTCGCCGTCAGCCCCATGGATGATCACCCGGTGAATGGCGTCACAATGATCGCGCACATACAGCCAATCCCGAACCTGCTGGCCATCCCCATAAACGGGCAATTCTTTCCCTTCCAGCGCATTCAGCAGAATCAGGGGGATCAATTTCTCAGGAAACTGATAGGGCCCGTAATTGTTGGAACAATTGGTGATGGTGACCGGCATCCCGTATGTATGGTGGTACGCCCTGACCAGGTGATCACTGGATGCCTTTGAAGCCGAGTAAGGTGAGTTGGGTGCGTAGGGTGTGGTCTCGCTGAATGGCGGATCCTCCGGGCTAAGTGAGCCAAAGACTTCATCCGTGGAGACGTGGTGGAATCGAACACCCTGTCTCCACTGCCCGTCATTCTTCCAGACTGCCCTGGCCGCCTCCAGCAGGGTGAATGTGCCAATAATGTTGGTCTGCACAAATTGTCCCGGCCCCAGGATCGACCGGTCCACATGCGACTCGGCTGCAAAATGCGCCACGGTATCAATACCATGCTCTGCAAAAATGCGGTCAACCAGCGCCCGGTCGCAAATATCCCCTTGGATAAGGGTATGGCGGGTTTCATCCGGCAGGTCGCGCAGGTTTTCCACGCTGCCGGCATAGGTCAACGCATCCAGATTCCAGATCAGAACATCTGGTTCGTTCTCAAGGATAAAGCGCACAAAATTGGATCCAATAAATCCGGCACCGCCGGTAACCAGCAGATTTTTCATCTTCTTCTCCCCGTGTGAAATTATGTTCGTTATTCCCAATCCATATTGCGATAACGGATAAATTATACATGATCCGTCTCATAAGCCCAAAAGAGGGCATGTGCAGAAAATGTTCAAGCCCGGAACGTACTATAATCATTGTTGGCGATCATACTTTCCATCCCATTCTTAAGCGGAGGTTCATCATGCCCGATTATATTGCCGCCATTGACCAGGGAACCACGAGCACCCGTTGCATCCTGTTTAACCGTTCGGGTCAGGTGGTTGGTGTTGATCAAAAAGAACATGAACAGATCTTCCCCAAACCGGGTTGGGTTGAGCATGATGCGCTGGAGATCTGGCAGCGCACCCAGGAGGTCACCCAAAACGCGCTGCGCAAAGCCGGGGTTGCCCCCCGTCAGGTGGCTGCCGTTGGCATCACCAATCAACGCGAAACCACCCTGGTGTGGGATCGCAATACAGGGCAACCGTATCACAACGCCATTGTCTGGCAGGACACCCGCACCGATGCGATTTGTTCAGCGCTCGCCCGGGATGGTGGGCAGGACCGCCTGCGCCCCCAAACCGGTCTGCCGCTCGCAACGTACTTCTCAGGCCCCAAAATCCGCTGGCTTCTCGATAATGTGCCCGGTTTGCAACAGGCAGCCGAACGCGGCGACGCCATATTTGGCAACATGGATACATGGTTGATCTGGAACCTTACCGGTGGTCCGCGCGGCGGCATCCACGTCACCGACGTCACCAATGCTTCCCGTACGCTTTTGATGAACCTGCAGACATTGGATTGGGATCAGCAAATCCTCGATCTGCTCTCCATACCACGCAGCATGTTGCCCGATATTCGCCCGTCCTCCGCTGTCTACGGCTCGGTACGGGATGGTTTGGATGGCATTCCAGTCTCCGGTGACCTTGGCGATCAGCATGCAGCCCTGTTTGGACAAACCTGTTTTGATCCGGGTCAGGCAAAGAACACATACGGAACCGGCTGTTTCATGCTGATGAATACCGGCGCAGAAATTATCCACTCAAAATGCGGGCTGCTCACCACAGTGGGGTACAAAATTGGTTCACAACCCACCGTTTACTGTCTGGAAGGTTCCATCGCCATTGCAGGTGCATTGGTTCAGTGGCTTCGGGACAATCTCAAACTGATCGAATCATCTTCAGATATTGAACCACTCGCTCGCACCGTTGAGGATAACGGGGGCATCTATTTTGTCCCCGCATTTTCAGGCTTGTTTGCCCCTTACTGGCGCTCAGATGCGCGCGGCGCAATTGTTGGCATGACCCGGTACGTCCACAGGGGTCATATCGCCAGGGCTGTGCTGGAGGCAACCGCCTTCCAGACCCGCGAAGTGCTGGATGCCATGGAGCAGGACTCGGGCGTAAAACTGACCACGCTCAAAGTCGACGGCGGCATGGTGCATAACGATTTGCTCATGCAGTTCCAGGCAGATATTCTCAATGTCCCCGTCGTGCGTCCATCCATAGCAGAAACCACTGCTCTTGGGGCCGCTTACGCTGCCGGATTGGCGGTCGGCTTCTGGCGCACCCAGGATGAACTGCGCGCCAACTGGGAGGTGGACAAGGAATGGCGGCCGGACATGGTTGAAGATACGCGCAGTCATTTGTACTCCCGTTGGAAAAAAGCCGTATCCCGAACGCTGGATTGGGTTGATTGATGGCTGACAAACCTTCCGCAATCATCATCGGCGCAGGATTCACCGGTTGCGCGCTGGCGCACGACCTTGCCCTGCGTGGTTTTGCCGTCACCGTGTTTGAACGCGGCGAGATCTCTTCCGGCACGTCTGGACGCACACACGGGCTGCTTCACTCCGGTGGTCGTTATTGTGTCAACGACCCTGAGGCTGGTGTTGAGTGTATTCAGGAAAACATCATCCTGAGAAAAATCGCCAGACAGTGCATTGAATTCAACGGCGGGTTATTTGTTGCCATTACAGAAGAAGATCAAGCGTACGCCGCCGTTTTCACGGCCGGCGCACAGGCATGCGGTATTCCGGTTGAGGAACTCACCCCCGCTCAGGCACTGGAAATGGAACCCCATCTGAACCATGCGCTGCTGTCAGCTTATACCGTCCCCGATGGAGCGTTTGACCCTCTGCGGTTGGCGCTGGCATTTGCCGCCACTGCTAAACGGAATGGAGCGTCTTTTTTCGCCTATCACCAGGTCAAATCCCTGATCATGGATGGTCAGGGCAAGGTATCGGGTGTGCGCGTGTGGCAGCGCACCGGAAACCGGGAATTTGAAGCCAGGGCGGACATCGTGATCAATGCCACCGGTGCGTGGGCTGGTGAAATCGCTGACATGGCACATGCGGCGGTTCCGGTCATCCCCACACCGGGCATCATGGTAGCTTACGACCAGCGCCTCACCCAACGCGTGATCAACCGGCTGGCGCCCCCCGGGGATGGTGACATCCTCGTTCCCCAACGCCGCATGGTATTAATTGGCACCACCTCGTATGTGGTCGAAAACCCGGACTATCTGCCAAACGAACCCGATCAAATCCAGGCGATGTTTAAAGCCGCCTGCGAGCTGGTTCCGGCGGTTGCATCAACCCACCAGCGTGGCGTATGGACCTCGGCGCGGCCTTTGATCGGTTCATCCGTGGAAGCTCGCAGCCTCTCGCGCACCTTCAAGTGTTACGACCATGCCGAAAATGGCATCCCCGGGCTGGTGACCATCACCGGCGGAAAAGCCACCACCTGTCGTGCCATGGCTGAAAGCACCGCTGATGTGGTCTGTGCCCGGCTGGGCATTTCCGCCCCGTGCGTTACCCGTGAGGTTGAACTCATCCCATATCGGGAGTATTACCGATGACCGAAAAGTGGACCATCCACCTGACCATTGCCCGCGGTTCGCCTTCTGAAAAACGCCGCGATCAAACCTTCACCTTGGAAGTGAACCCGGATGAGTACGTTCTGGATGTGGTGGAACGTGTCTGGGCGCATCATGATCGATCTCTTTGTTTCCGTCACGCCTGTCACCACTCCACCTGCGGAGCCTGTGGAATGTTGGTCAACGGTGTGGAGAAACTCACCTGCATCACCCCGCTGCGTTCGGTGGTGAAAGACGGTGGTCATTTGCGCGTGGACCCGTTGCGCAACTTCCCCGTGGTGGCTGATCTGGTGGTTGACATGGGCGATTTTTACCGAAAGATGCAATCAGTGGGCTTTTCCCAGGTGGCAGGGAATGCCGACGCGCGCCTGCCGTATGAAGAACCACCCGATCAGGCGGAAGCCGAACGTCTGGTGGATTGCATTGAATGCGGCCTGTGCATCAGTGCCTGTCCACCGGCAGCCACCAGTGAGGGATATCTGGGTCCTGCGGTGCTTGCCGCCATCCAACATGACTACGCGAAGTCCGGTGAGCTTCGATTGCTCACCTGCGCCGATTCAGCCAATGGCGCTTGGCGCTGTCACTCCGCTTTTGAATGTTCCGCGGTCTGCCCTTCCAACGTTGACCCGGCTCATCGCATCATGACTCTGCGGCGCTCAATCATCAGCTTCAAATTTCAGCAGTTATTCGGGCGAAAATCAGATCGTTCCACGGACGATGTCTCATGAACTCATCACCTTCACCCCGCAACTTCTTTTCCTGGTTTGACCCCCGACATCACGGCTTGGGTAAACTGGGTTTCATCCTAAATCGCATCACCGCGTTGGGACTGGTGCTATACCTGTTCATGCATCTGGTGGTACTTGGCAAACTGGCTCAAGGACCCCAGGCTTATGACCAGTTTGTCGCACTGGCAAAGACCCCGCTGGTGAAAATCGGCGAACTGCTGGTGATTGCGGGTGGCGTCATTCACGGCTTGAACGGCATTCGCGTTGGCATGACCGGCATGGGAGTTGGTGTACGAGCCCAGAAACCGCTGTTCATTACATTGATGCTGGCTGCGGGTCTTGGCATCGCCTATTTCGCCTATCGCATGTTCATCATGGAGTGAGCATGGAAACCACCCATCCCCAACCCCGTGAAAATTACCTGCTATGGCTGATCAAGATCCTCAGCGGCGCTGTCGTGATCATCGTGCTGGGTATACACCTGGTGGTAAATCATCTGGTTGCACCAGGAGGCTTGCTTACCTATGCCGATGTCATCCAGTATTATCAAAACCCGATCATCCCCGCAATGGAGATCCTGTTTTTGATCGTGGTTGTTTCGCACGCATTGATCGGCATGCGCAGCATCCTGCTCGATCTGCATCCATCCCGTTCATTGATGAAATTGATTGACCCTGCGCTGATCTTCATTGGGGGTGCGTCCATCGTATACGGCATCTGGTTGGTGCTCACCCTGGTAAGCCGGGGATGAGATACCAGATCCGGCTTGACCGATCAGGTCATCTCGGATAAAATTCGTCCTCGTGGTCCTCACTGGAGGATCGCAACATCTTATTCAGCTCTCCGGTATTCGTACCGACCCCAGAGCGAGGGTAATCTCGGCAACGAGGTGAGAGGCGCTCGAAGGAAAATCAAATGGATAAAAACATCCTGCAAGCCACCCGCCGCGAAGTGACCGGCAAAAAAGTTGGCGTTCTTCGCCGCGAAGGTAAACTGCCCGCCGTGATGTACGGGCACAAGTTCCCCTCCACCCCCATCGTGCTCGACCTGCGCTCTGCCACCAAGGTTTTGAACGCTGTCACCGGTTCCAGCCTGGTGACCATTGTCCTGGATGGCGCCGAGCACGCTGCCCTGGTGCGTGAAAAACAACGCGATTACATCCGCAATGTGTTCACCCACATCGATTTCCTGGTTGTCTCCCTCACCGAGAAGATTCGCGCCAGCGTCCCCGTCGAACTGCACGGCGTTTCACCCGCTGTGAAGTCCCTCAACGGTGTGATCGTGACCGGTCTGACCACCATCGAAGTGGAATGTCTGCCCAATGATCTGCCCCAACGTTTTGTTGTTTCCATCGCCGGACTTGAGAACATTGGTGATGGCATTTACGTTCGCGATCTTGAGCTTCCCGCCAAGGTCGAAGTGCTTGCTGAACCCGAAGAGATGATTGTCATCGTCACCGGCAGCACCGAAGAAGTTGAGGCTGTTGAAGGCGAAGGCGGTATGATTGAGCCGGAAGTTATCGAGCGCGGAAAGAAGGACGAAGAAGACGAGGACTAAATCCCTCGCTCATGATCGGTTATCAAACAGGCGGAATTTCCTTCCGCCTGTTTTCTTTTTCCACCATATCCCCTTTACAAAATAGAATATCTGTGCTATTATTGACCATATTGGTCAAGTGTGACGCGGGCAACAAACCCTCATCTTGAACCATATCTTACTCGTATTATTGTGTGCCACGTTAAAGGTTAAGGATATGGATACCCAACAAACTTTACTTGTCGCTGACTACCCCACCCAGACCGGCATCATTCTGGATGGAGAAAAGATCGAACTGCTGCGGCGCACCATTGCACGCGGAGCCAGTGAAGATGAACTGGCGTTGTTTGTCGAGCAATGCCGGCGCACCGGTCTTGATCCGTTTGCCCGTCAAATTTACTCGGTCCGTCGCAAGCAATGGAATAGTCTCTCCCGCCAGTATGAAGAGCAGCAGGTGATCCAGGTGTCAATCGATGGCTTTCGCCTGATCGCTGACCGCACCCACAAATACGCCGGACAGGTGGGTCCATGGTGGTGCGGACCGGATGGTGAGTGGAAGGAAGTCTGGCTTTCAGATGAAGCCCCGGCTGCGGCGCGGGTGGGCGTCATGCGTCACGACTTCAATCAGCCGCTGTATGCCACCGCACTGTTTAAAAGTTATGTTCAAACCAACGCGCATGGTGAACCGGTCAACCGTTGGAAGAACGACCCCGCCGGTATGCTTGCCAAATGCGCCGAAGCGCTGGCCTTGCGTCGCGCCTTTCCGCACGAGCTAAGCGGTCTGTACACCACTGAAGAAATGCTGCAGGCAGACAACCCCGCCCACGTGGATGCCAGTGGCAAGCCGGATCGCTCTTCAGGACAGCGCCCCTTTACCATGGCTGATTTGCGAACCAACTTTAACCGCGCTGTAAACACCATTGAGTCGCGCGGCATGGTGCTCGGTGCAGATGATTTTGACATTGTCTCAAGCACTCTGGCCAATCTGCTGCCCGATCCTGAACAGGCGACCCGCTTTGTACAATGGTTGACCGGCGCCACTGCTCTGGGTGAAATGAACGAAGCCGAGATCATCGCACTGCAACGATTGCTCAAACCCACCTTCGAAGATGATGCATGGCAGCCTTGCGCTGAGGCTCGTATCGAAGCAGAGACCATCCTTGCAGCCCTGCAGGAGAACCAGGAATCAATGGATGAACAACCCGCGCAGGATGAATAGTCCGGATGGTTGAGAAACCAAAAACAAGACGGTGGTTGATTGACCACCGTCTTGTTTTTACTCATGATACAACCCAATTGCTTTTAGAAATTCCAGTGTAATGCGCGCCGTTATCCCCCACACCAATTCACCATCATACTGTTGGAAGTAAACCACCGGCTCCATTTGTCCGGAAGGGCGCAAAAATGGGCGCACTTCCCAGTGACTGCGGTCCGCCAGCCACATCAACGGCACGGTGAAAACCCGCATCACCTCATCCTCAGACAGGATGTAATCAAATGGATTCAGAATGTGCGCCACCACCGGGGTAATGCGGTAATAAGAAATGGTTGAATATTCATCCAGACTGCCAAGGATACGGACATTGGCAGGGTTCAACCCAATCTCTTCCTGAGCCTCGCGCAGGGCGGTTGCCTCTGCGTTCAAATCTTCAGGGTCCATTGTCCCACCGGGGAATGCCACCTGTCCCTTATGGCTCAACACCATCTCTGTCCGATGGGTATATAGGACATGCCATTCACCGTCTACACATAGCAACGGGATCAAGACCGATGCCCTGCGCAGTTCGGGAGAGACAGCGTTGGCTTTTCTATCCCGCCGGTTTAGCATTTCCTGAATTTCATCAGCCGTGAGGCGGCAATTCGTCAACATAACATCCAATCATTGCATTACCGGTCGTCTGCATCTCCGGCCACAAAAAGGTCTGAAACAATCTCATCTGCCTGTGTTTCACCCAGCGGTTCCACCACCAGTGGTCTGGAAAAGATCAGGAAGCCCGTGTGCGCAATCATACGGTCGGTTGGGCGAAGGCGATCCGGTTCAGCCTTGTAAAACCGCAACATGATCTCGCACACCTCGGTGAACGCAAAACGGTGTTCGCGCAGGGCAAACAACAATTTGGACACCTGATTGGTGGTCGGCAGGATGCACCCAAAAAACCCACCTGCCTTCAGCGCACCTTTTACCTGGCCTATATAGTCATATGGATTGGGCACATCCAGAAATAACGCATCCACTCCGGTTTCGTCGAAGCCTTCTTCAATATTTCGCAACTTGAAGTTTACGCGGTCCACCAGTCCCAGGCGGGTCAGGTTTTTGATTGCCAGCAACTGCATTTCAGGGCGCGCCTCATAACTGGTGACGCGTCCTTCCTTGCCAACCGAGAATGCCAGGGCAGTCGTGAGCGCGCCAGAACCCGTACCGGCTTCCAACACGTGAACCCCGGGGCCAATCCCCAATCGCAATAATGCATATCCGATCTCTTTGGGATACAGAATTTGCGTATTCCGCGGGGTATCGCGCAACAAGTCTGCCAGGGATGGTTGCAGCAGGAAAAACGGGCTGCCCTGATGGCTGGACACCTGGCTTCCCCACGGTTTGCCGATCAAATCATCATGATTGACCATGCCCCGATGGGTGTGTAATGTGCCACCCGCCTTGAGTGTAATCAAGAAGTATTTGTGCTTTAACCCGACAAGTTGTGCCAGGTCGCCTTCCTGTGCGTGAGTTCCAGCCAGATTCCATGACATGGTTGATGCGTACTTCCTTTTTTATGGTTTTAAGTGCAGCCTGAAAAAATCGGTGATGGCATTATAGCAGCGCACCCGATTTTCATACTTCAATACATCATGTCCTTCATTTTCAAACACCAGATATTCCACCTGTTTGCCTGTTCCCCGCAAATAATCCACCAGGTCATGTGATTCGGCTTCCACCACACGCGGGTCATTTTTCCCCTGTATCACCAGCATGGGCGCGCTAATCTGGTCAATATAAGTACGCGGCGAGCGTTCCAGCAGGAACTCACGGTCGGTTTCCACATCTCCGAGCGCCAGTTTGAAGTACGGTTTCCACGTGGGTGGGATCCGCTCCAGGAAGGTCACCAGGTCGAATGGTCCAAACATGTCCACCGCCGCCTTCCATAGATCAGGATGGCGGGCTGCCATGGTCAGGGTCATGTATCCACCGTAAGAACGCCCCACCACACCAGCCTGACTGGCATCCACACGTGCATCCTGTTTGAGCATTTGCATGGCAGCCACGTGGTCAAGCCGATCCTGCCCGCCCCAGTCGTGATCAACCTGTTTGGTGTAATCCAGGCCGTAACCGGTGCTGCCGCGCACATTGGGCACAAACACAGCAAATCCATTCAACGTCAGGAACTGGATCAATGGCATGGAGAACCAGGCAAAGTCGGGACGTTCCTGTCCTTGCGGACCGCCGTGAATATAATACACCAGCGGTCGGCGTCCGGTGAACCCCAGGCTGGCAGCCGGTAAATACATCCTCGCCGAAATGCGCCTGCCATCATGAGAAGTAAACGATGCATCCTCTCCGCTCGAAAGCAGTACATCCGGGATGCCCAGAACCCGTTCGTTGGTGTGTCGGATCACAACTTCGCGCTGGCTGCCTTCCACAGTGAATATCTGCGTCGGGCTGGTTGCAGTTGAGAATGAAAGCACATACCGATCCTGATCGCGATCATAAGCATGGTGTTCAAGCACACCGTCAGACATTTCACCCTGTCCGCACAATACGTGGGTCAGGGTCAGCTTTTTTGACGCCAGATCAAATTCAGCTTCGTACAGCCACGTGCATCCATCAATATTGTATTGAACCACGTACTGGTTGTCACCGAGCCGTTCAAGCCCCTCCATTTCACCCACGCCTGAATGAACCACGCCACTCACCTGAACCTTCTCAACCTGCTGGGGATGATCAAGATCCAGATAAACCAGACCGTAGGTGTCCTCATAAATTGCCGAAACAAACAAAACTCCGTTGGCGCCTTTTACATGCGCCGCTCCGGTGATGCCCAGCAAAGGAACCGACTCATCCTCTTCACGTTGATCCAGTGGCTTCCCCCACACCACGCGTTTTTCAGCGCTGTCGCGTCGCCATTCGTAAACCGCCATATCCCCAACGCTGTAGCCTTCCACCAACAGGGCCCTGTCAGGGTTTTCAGGGTCCGGAAGAGGCAGGTTCCCATACGCACATTCGTCCATCTTGACGGTTTCACCGGTCTTCAGATTGACCCTCCAGGTGCTTTGCATGGGATTGCTGCGCGAATCCACCAGGAAATAAGCCAGGTTGCGTTCCGGATCGGCGTCAATGAAATAAGCCCGTGTTCCGTTGAAGACTTCGGGGGCTACCGGTTCAGGAAAACCGCCCTCGCACGGAATACTCATTGGCAGATAATTTTCATCCCCATCGCGGTCCAACATCACCACGATCCTGCCCAGTTGGGGAAAGACATGGAAGGAATACCCGTTCAGCAGGTGCGGATTTTGCATGGCAATATGAGGGGGCAGCAAAGGTTCTGGCACACTGCCACCGTGGTTCATGGCGTACAGGCTGATATGCCCGCTCAGGTTGGACAGGAAGAAAATGCGATCTCCCAAAGCCTGCGGGGCGATAAAAAGACGCGCAGATAACAGCGACTCGATACGGAACATTTTTCCCTCCAGAAACGTTTATTTCCTCAAGACACGCATGTGTGATTATATCGCCATGCATCCGTCCGGCGCAAACCAGTTTCCACACCAGCGCAAGCACTGTTCAAAACATGGAAATCAGGTTTATACTGGACAAATCAAGAAGGAGGCACCATGAAATTCAAAACGATTAGCCTGTCATTACTGGCCATCCTGATGATCATAGCCCTGCCCGCATGCAACATCCCTCAGACAGGAGTGTTGCCCACCCCAACCGCAGACACAAAGATCATTGAAGAGACCATTGCAGCAGTATCCACATCGGTGGTTCAAACCGCCTGGGCAGACCTGACGGCGCAAGCCTTGCTAAACCCCAGCGCAACATCCACCACGGCGCCCACCGAAACGCCAGCAGCCACAGCCACCAGCACCAACACCCCGCTGCCGCCGCCCACCCTGGCGCCCACCAACACCTTCATCCCCCCCACTGCGGCGCCCACCCTTACTTTCACCCCGTCAGCATACACCTGCCAGGTGACCGCCTTGAATCCCGCCCGTAATGCCACCATCACCAAAGGCGGAGATTTTGACTTGAATGTCACCCTCAAGAACATTGGAACCAGCACCTGGGATGCCAACAATATTGATTTCCGTTACCTGTCGGGTGCGAAATTCCAGGAATCAAAAGACGCGCTTGATCTTCCCAAAGAGGTCAAACCTGGAGAAACCGTCAATTTCATCATTGACATGATCGCCAATACCGATACTGGGACCCAAAGCGCAACCTGGTCACTGGTGCAAAACGGGTCCAATTTCTGCACGATCACCATCCAAATCGTCGTTCAATAATTCAAACAGAAACCCATCTGCCCTGAAGGTCAAATGCCTTCAGGGCTTTTTCTTATACAACATTTACACCGTTTCGCGGTGGTTTTTGTTAAAATTGTTGGTATAATTCGCTCGTTAAGTTGCCCTCATGGGGTGAAGGATTACGAGCGCCTATCAACGGGGCACTTCCGGGATATGGAAGGGGATGTGCTGGAATTGGCAGACAGGCATGACTTAGGATCATGTGTCGAAAGGCGTATGGGTTCAAGTCCCATCATCCCCACCAGGAAAAAACTACTCTTATTCGAAGGATAATGCTTTGAAACTCGAAACCACTCCCCGCGAAAACCACCAGGTGGAAGTCATAGCCGAGCTGGAACCCGAAGTGCTTGAGCGCTTTATGCGCCGTGCTGCCCGCAAAATAAGCGAAGGCGCCCGCATCCCGGGTTTCCGCCCCGGTAAAGCCCCCTACGACGTGATCCGCCGCATGTACGGTGACGCCGCCCTGCAGCAGGAAGCCATCGAGCTGATCATCGATGACATCTATCCCCAAATTCTGGATGAAGCCAAGATCGAGCCAGGTGCTCCCGGCTCACTGGAAGAGATCATCTCCATTGACCCGCCCAAATTGAAGTTCCTGATCCCGCTCGAGGCCACTGTCGAATTAATGGATTATCGTTCCATCCATCACGACTACACCCCGGATCCGGTCACCGATGAAGAGGTTGAGGATTTCCTTCGAAATTTGCAGCGCCGCTCAGCCACTGCTGAACCGGTTGAACGCCCTGCCCAGGCCGGTGATATGGTCTACATGAAAATTTCCGGTGAGTTTACAGAGCCGGAAGAAGGCAAGGATGCCCAGATCGTGGATGAAATGCCTTACCAGATCATCATCGGTGAAGACACCAGCAGTGAAACTGCCTGGCCGTTTGTTGGTTTCTCCCAGAACCTTATCGGTATGTCCGCCAACGAAACCCGGGATGTGGAATATACCTTCGAGGAAACCTCAAAGTTTGAGACGCTGCGCGGCAAGAAAGCCATCTTCCACATCACCGTCCAGAGCATCAAATCCATGTCGCTGCCTGAGCTTAATGACGAATTCGCCAAGGGTATGGGCAACTTTGATGATCTGGATGCATTGCGCAATGCTGTGCGCATGCAAATCGAATCTCACAAAATGGGTGAGTACGATGAGGAATACATCGGTTCTTATATAGATGAAATTGTTGAAGGTTCAACCGTCCTGTATCCCCCACAGATGGTGGAGCACCAGATTGAGCACATGCTTGAAGATCTGGAAAATGACCTTCGCAATCGCAACATGGATCTTGAGACCTATCTCAAAACCATGGGCAAAGACCGCGATACATTCATTGCAGAAGATGTAAGGCCAAATGCCGAAAAACGCCTCAAGCGCTCACTGGTCCTCACAGAGTTGACCAAACAGGAAAAGATCGAAGTCAACCAGGATGAACTTTCCCGCGCCGTCATCAACCGTTTGATGGAGATGGACGGTCAACGTCTGTTCGGCGATAAGAAACCGACCAACAAACAGATGCAGGAAGTAACCGAATATCTCACCTACGACTCAGCCAACCGGCTGCTGGGTGAGCACCTGTACAGCCGGCTGAAATCAATTGCCAGCGGCATTCCCGAGCCTGAGCCCGAACCGGTATCGGAAACTGAAATGGTGATGAGCGAAGGCGCACTCGCAGTGTCGCAGTCCGGCCCTGCCGAAGACGCCGCCGCTTCAGAAGAAGAAACCAGTGAAGGCGGGCAGGTTGAAACCCCGTCGGATGAGGAATAACTGACGGGATCATAGTGGACAAAGAGAGGGATTAAACGACCATGTCTACGTCTGAATTTCTGTCTGTCATACCAACCGTTATCGAGTCCTCCGGTCGCGGAGAACGCGCGTTTGATATTTACTCCCTGCTGCTCAGGGAACGCATCGTCTTTTTGGGTATGCCCATTGACGATCAGGTCGCCAATCTGATCATCGCCCAGCTTCTGTATCTCAGCCGGGAAGACCCCGACCGCGAGATCCAGATGTACATCAACTCACCTGGCGGTCAGATCTACGCCGGTCTTGCCATCTACGACACCATGCAGATGATCCCCAATCGCATCAACACTGTGGCGGTTGGCGTCACTGCCTCGTTCGGCACGGTTCTATTGACCGCTGGGGCTTCGGGCCATCGCTATGCGCTGCCACACGCCACCATTCACATGCATCAACCGTTGGGTGGTGTGCAGGGTCAGGCATCCGATATCGAGATCGAAGCCAAGGAAATCCTGCGCCTCAAGAAACGCTTGAACGAGATCATGGCGCATCACACCGGGCAGCCCATTGAGAAGATCGAACACGATACGGATCGCAATTTCTACCTGGATGCCCAGGGCGCAGTTGATTACGGTCTGGTGGATCAGGTTCTGACCGTTCCCACCAAATAATCCTGCCAACACCATTTAACTATCTTCGAGACCGGATGGCCCATTCCGCTATCCGGTCTTGAATTAGGAAGTCATCACACCATGTTGATTGATACTTTGCAGCCAAAAATCCGCGGAATCATCCTGGATATGGATGGAGTCCTGTGGCGTGGGTCACAACCGGTGGTGGATCTGCCCGCCCTGTTTGCCGGTTTTCAGCACGCCAGCCTGAACGTAATCATGGCCACCAACAACGCTTCCCGGTCGGTTTCCCAGTACGTGAAACGTCTCGCCGGATTTGGCGTATCGATCTCCCCCACACAAGTGGTCAATTCGGCGCTGGCAGTGGTACATATGTTGAAGCAACAATTCCCATCCGGGGGGCCGGTGTATGTGATCGGCGAACAAGGCTTGAAGGATCACCTCCTCGAAGGCGGTTTTCCATATGCCGAGGAGAAAGTGGTGGCAGTCGTCGCAGGGCTGGACCTAAATTTCAGCTATGCGAAACTCAGGCTTGCCAACGATCTGATCCGTACCGGGGCGCTGTTTGTCGCCACCAATCCCGACCCCACCTACCCGCATCCCAACGGTCTTGCTCCGGGAGCCGGGTCGATAATCGCCGCCATATCCACTGCATCCCAAACCCAGCCGATCATCGCGGGCAAACCTTATCCGGCAATGATGGAAATGGCGCTTGCACGCCTGGGGTGTGCCCCCGCTGAAGCCCTGGCTGTGGGCGACCGGCTGGATACCGATATCCTCGGTGCTCAGCGGCTGGGAATACGCACAGCCCTGGTCATGTCAGGCGTTACCACCGCAGCAGAACTGGCTGCATGGACGCCAGCTCCCGATCTTGTTGCCCCAACTGTGGCCGACCTGATCGATCTCAAATGACCCCGTCCGTCTCAGAGGAGAGGAGAATATATGATTACCGGTAAACCTCTGATTTACGATCTGACATACGAAGATTTGCAGCAGGTCCTGGCTGAATGGAAGGAACCCGCTTTTCGGGCAGGCCAGATCTGGCAGGGGCTGTACCGTCAATTGTGGAACTCTCCTGATCAATTCAGCAACATCCCGGCTGCATTGCGTGGTCGAATGCAGGAATATTTTCGCTTCTCCTCATTAACTCCTGAACGCATACTCGAATCCAGCGACAAAGAAACGGTCAAAACCCTGTTCCGATTGCCCGATGAGCAGGCCATTG
Organism: Levilinea sp.; assembly: GCA_034429695.1. Taxonomy (GTDB): domain Bacteria; phylum Chloroflexota; class Anaerolineae; order Anaerolineales; family Anaerolineaceae; genus DAOUGC01. Next base: position 26,188 of record DAOUGC010000193.1, on the reverse strand, counting down.
AAGCCGTGCTCATGCGTTACGAAGAACGGCGTACTTTGTGCATCTCCACCCAGGCAGGCTGCGCCATGGGTTGCGTGTTTTGCGCCACAGGACAAATGGGTTTTCGCCGCCATCTGACCAGTGGTGAAATTGCCGAACAGGTGCTTTACTATGCCCGCCAGCTCAAGGAACAGGATGACCGCGTAACCAATGTGGTCTTGATGGGTATGGGAGAGCCTTTCCATAATTATGAAGCGACCATGGCTGCCATTGACCGCCTGAATGACCCGCGCGGTTACAACTTTGGCGAACGACGTTTCACCATATCAACCGTTGGGCTTATCCCCGTCATCCAGCGTTTTGCCAATGAAAAAAGACAGGTGAACCTGGCCATCAGCCTGCACGCCGCCGACGATGACCAACGCAGCGCCATGCTGCCGATTAATCGCAAATACCCGGTGAGGGAACTGGTGAAAGCCGCGCGCGACTACACCGAAAAAACCGGGCGGCGCATCACCTTCGAATGGGCATTGATCCACGACGTCAATGACCGCCCCGAAGACGCCCGCAACCTGGCAAAGCTGATCGGCGGAATGTTGGCACATGTCAATGTAATCCCGCTGAACCCCACGCAAAAATATAGCGGCAAAGCCACAACCCGCGAACGTGCAGCGGCTTTTTGTGCTGAATTGCAAAAGTTCAATATTCCGTGTTCAATCCGCATCCGGCGCGGCATTGATATTCAAGCCGGTTGCGGACAGCTCGCCAGTCAGTCTGATCGGGCTGCATGATATAATACCGCCGCAAAAGGGAGAATTCGAATGGCAGACATTTTTTCCAGATGGGTACAGGGGTTGGAAAAAACCCGCAAGGTTACTTTCGGGCGCATCGCCACGCTGTTTGGCGCATCAGAAATCACACCCGACACCTGGGAGGAACTGGAAGCCATTCTGGTTCAGGCGGACATGGGCATTGAAACCGCCGAGGAAATCATTGCTGGCTTAAAACAACAGGTGTCCCATCAGGGCGTTACCCGCTCGGATGAATTGCAGGGTCTGCTGCGTCAGGAATTGCTGGACCGTCTCATTCCTGTGCCCCCCATGGATTTCTGGAACAATCATCCAGCAGTCGTTCTGCTGGTGGGAGTCAATGGTTCGGGAAAAACCACCACGGCCGCCAAGCTGGGCAAACGCTATTCGGATGAGAAGAAAAATGTCCTGTTGATCGCCGCTGACACCTTCCGTGCCGCAGCGGTTGATCAACTGCAGGTGTGGGGCGACCGATTGAAAATCCCGGTGGTTGCCAGCCAGACCGGCGCTGACCCCGGTGCGGTCACCTATGATGGTATTCAGGCTGCCGTTGCGCGCAAAGCGGATCTGGTGCTGGTGGATACCGCAGGCCGCCTGCATACCCGTTTTAACCTGATGGAAGAACTAAAAAAGGTTTTTCGCGTGGCAGGCAAGGCGCTCCCCGGAGCGCCCCACGCTGTCTGGCTGGTGCTGGACGCCACCACAGGTCAGAATGCCATGATGCAGGCGCGCGCTTTCAAGGACGCTGTGAACGTCACCGGCGTCATCCTAGCCAAACTGGATTCATCCGCCCGCGGCGGCATGGCTTTTGCCATCCAACGCGAACTGGGCTTGCCAATCCTGTTTGCCGGATTGGGCGAAAAACCCGAAGACCTGACCCCGTTTGACCGCGAAGCTTTTGTGGATGGCATCCTGGAACGCAAAGCCTAAGCCACAACCGGAGAGTTGATATGAATGAACTGATCGAAAAATTACAACAATCTCATACAACGTTGCACTCACTCCTGGAGCGTCTTTGACTACCCGGCTCAGAAACAACGCCTGACTGAACTGGAAAGGCAATCAGAAGATCCCACCCTGTGGGATGACCGCCTACGCGCGCAACAGGTGATGAAAGCTCTGGCTGATTTACGCGAAGACCTGGAAGGCTGGCAGCGCCTGGAACAGCGGATTAATGACACGCTCGAACTGGTCTCAATGGAAGATGAGAGCCTGCAAGACGATCTTGAAACAGAAGTCCTTGCCATCCAGGCTGAAATGGAACAGCGCGAATTGAGCGTACAGCTTTCCGGCCCATTTGACCGGCAGAATGCACTGTTGTCCATCAACTCAGGCGCTGGCGGCACCGATTCTCAAGACTGGGCTGCCATGCTGCAACGCATGTATTTACGCTGGGCGGAACGCAGGGGTTACAAAGCCGAGGTCATTGACCTAACTGAAGGCGAGGAAGCCGGTATTAAAAGCGTGACCATCTCCATCACCGGTCGTTACGCCTACGGCTATTTGCGCTCCGAGAAGGGTATTCACCGCCTGGTGCGCCTGTCTCCCTTTGACGCCGCCCACCGCCGCCACACCTCATTTGTTCAGGTTGAAATCCTGCCTGAGGATGCCGACGACAACCCCCAGGTGCAGATCAATTCGGATGAGATCAAGATTGATGTGTACAAATCCTCCGGAGCAGGTGGTCAGAACGTGCAAAAGAACGCCACTGCGGTGCGTATCACACATCTGCCCACCGGGTTGGTGGTCTCCTGCCAAAATGAGCGCAGCCAGATGCAAAATCGCGAAAACGCCATGCGTGTATTACGCGCACGCCTGCTGGAGCTCGAAATGGAACGCCGGGATAAGGAATTGGCTGATCTGCGCGGTGAATATAAAAAAGCCGAGTGGGGCAATCAGATCCGCTCTTATGTTCTTCACCCTTACCAGATGGTCAAGGATCACCGCACTGAGTATGAGTCAGGCAATACCCAGGCTGTGCTGGATGGCGAGATCGACGATTTTATCGTCGCCTATCTGCGTCACAGACCAGAAGACCTCAACTAGTATTTTCCAAAACAAAAAGCCGGCGCTTACCGGCTTTTTGTTTACATATGACTAATCCAAAACGTTTTGCAGTTCAATCAGTGAAAGGTCGAGCTGCTTCTTGGTCGCCACAACTTCAGGCAACGGCGTGGTCTTGATCTCGCTCTTGATCAATCCAACCAGCACGCCCACTTCACCCCCCAACATTCGCTTGACTGCAGCAGCTCCCAGACGGCTGGCAAGAATCCTGTCAAATGCGCCCGGGTTGCCGCCGCGCTGAATGTGGCCCAGGATGGTGGTGCGAATGGAGAAGCCCAACCGTTCCTTATGTTCCTGGAAATACGCCTGCAAGTGTTCGGTATTGTGTTTGGCGCCCTCTGCCACAACCACAATGGCGTGAGCCTTTCCTTTTTCATACGCCTCGCGAATGCCGTCCGCAACCTGCTCGGGCGTGGTTTCAATCTCCGGGATCACCACCATTTCGGCTCCACCGGCAATGCCGAGCATTAACGCCAGATAACCGCAATCACGGCCCATTACCTCCAATAGGAAGGCCCGCTGGTGTGATGACGCGGTGATCTTCAGCCGGTCAATGGCTTCAAGACCAATATTCAATGCTGTGTCCACACCTATGGTGATGTCTGAACCAGCCAGATCATTATCAATCGTCGAGGCAACCCCGACCACCGGAAACCCGAGTGTGTGTAACGCATTGGCGCCGGTCTGTGATCCATTGCCGCCGATCACCACCAATCCTTCAACGCCAAACTGATTCAGAGTTCGAAGTGCTTTTCGCTGACCAGCTTCGGTTTTAAACTCAAGGCTGCGGGCGCTGCCAAGAATGGTCCCCCCTCGCTGGATGATGCCGCCCACATCCCGTGCGCCCATCGGGATTATTTTCCCTTCGATCAAACCCTCATAACCATTACGTACTCCCATGACATCAACACCTTTATCCAGCGCAGATCGAACCACCGCGCGGATGGCTGCATTCATTCCCGGCGCGTCACCACCACTTGTTAAAACCGCGATCCGCTTCATCTCTCCCTCCAGAATTGACTTTCCGGTTTGTAGGATTGCTCATGAAAATTTTATCACGAGAAACCGGGTAGTGATACATGGAAGGCGAAGTATGACTTAAAGTAAGTATTCGACATTTCATTGTTTTGATACAATCGGATAGACTGTCTGAACAACCTAATTCTTGATCCGAAGAAGGGAACTTTATGGCTCATAACCGGATTGACAGGCATCCCATTCTCCCCATTCCTGAAGGCAATGAATTTGAATTTTTCTGGCAGGGACAACCGCTTATGGCCAGATCTGGAGAAACCATCTCTGCCGCCCTGTTCGCCAACGGCATACGTGTTTTTGGTCATCACCCCAAGGATGGTTCCCCTCAGGGCATCTATTGTGCCAATGGTCAATGCTCACAATGCATGGTATTGTGCGATGGTTTCCCTGTGAAATCCTGCATGGAACTGGTAAAACCAGGCATGCGTGTTGACCCCATGGATGGCTTGCCCGAGCTTCCGATGAACTCACCTGCCGTGGAACAAAAACCCGTTGAGGAGTTGGACGTTCCCGTAATGATCATTGGTGGTGGCCCTGCTGGTCTGTCGGCAGCCATTGAACTGGGAAAACTGGGCGTGCAGGTGGTCCTTGTTGATGACAAACACCGCCTGGGCGGCAAGCTGGTACTTCAAACCCACCGCTTTTTTGGTTCATCCGGCGCTGTTTATGCCGGAACCCGTGGAATTGATATTGCCACCCGCCTGGAAACTGATCTAAGACAGCACCAAAGCGTGGAGATCTGGTTGCACAGCACCGCTGTGGCTGTATACAGTGATCAAAAGGTCGGCATCCTAAAGAATAACGACCAGTACGTACTGGTGCGTCCCAAGGTGCTTCTGGTTGCAACCGGTGCGCGGGAAAAATTCCTGGCATTCAAAGGAAACACGCTCCCCGGTGTATATGGCGCGGGTGCATTTCAGACCCTGGTCAACCGCGATCTGGTCAAGCCCGCAAACCGGCTCTTCATCGTTGGCGGGGGTAATGTCGGCCTGATTGCCGGCTATCACGCCCTTCAAGCAGGCATCCAGGTGGTTGGGTTGGTCGAAGCCCTGCCTGAGTGTGGTGGTTACAAGGTGCACCGCGACAAACTTGCCCGCATGGGTGTACCCATTTACACCTCACACACCATCATCAGCGCCAATGGTGATGACTACGTCAATTCGGTTACCATCGCCGCAGTGGATGAGAAATTCCGTGCTGTTCCTGGCACTGAAAAATCCTTTGAATGTGATGCAGTTCTCATTGCCGTGGGTCTTGACCCGGTGGACGAGTTCTATCACAAAGCCATCGAATACGGCATGACCACGTTCTCCGCTGGCGACGCCGAGGAGATCGCCGAAGCATCGGCAGCCATGTTCTCTGGCAAGATCAAAGGCATGGAAGTCGCCTACGCCCTCGGTCTGGATGTGCCCCCCATACCGGCGGAGTGGCATCGCACAGCAGAGATCTTGAAATCGAAACCCGGCGAAAATTTTTCGGAGACCCTGCCCGAGGTGGCCGCAGGGGTCATACCGGTCATTCACTGCACCCAGGAAATACCCTGTAACCCCTGTGCTTCACTGTGCCCTAACGGTCTGATCTTTGTGAACGAGGGGGATATCCGCTCGGTTCCCACCTTCCTTGGCAATAATTACTGCTGCCAGTACTGTGAACAGTGTGTTGCCGGTTGCCCCGGGTTGGCCATCACCCTGGTGGATTATCACGCCAATCCAGAGCAACCCATTGTATCCATACCGTTTGAGTACAACCAGGAAGTATTGGATGGCAAGGACAGTGTCGAGGTTTTCGAGACAGGCGGCAACAGCCTGGGTGAGGTGCCTGTCATTTCCATCCATAAGATCCCCAATAATGACCGCACCCTGATTGTCCAGGTGGTGGCGCCGCGGGCCATTGCAACCCGCATCGCTGGAATTCGCATCCAGGAGGATGAGGTCTCGCAGCCCATGGACCACTGGGTGGAACATCTGGATGACGATACCATCATCTGCCGCTGCGAACGCGTGACCGCGGGCGAAATCCGGGCTGTCATCCGCTCTGGCATCCGCGATGTCAACGCCATCAAAGCCATCACCCGCGCCGGCATGGGTGCATGTGGGTCAAAAACCTGCCGCACCATGATCCATCGGTTGTTCAGGGAGGAGGGTGTACCGGCTTCTGAAGTAACCGATAACACTCGCCGCCCATTGTTCGTCGAAGTGCCTTTGGCGGTCTTTGCCGGAAAAAATGCAACCGATGATCAGAATGAGCAGGATCGATAACCCATGAACACAGCCAACAATTATGATGTCATCATACTGGGCGCGGGTTCTGTGGGAACGCCCGCTGCTTTCTACCTGGCGAAAGCCGGTCTGCGCACCCTGGTGCTTGATCCGCATGCCAGCGCCGGTCAGGCGTCCAACAAAAAGGCAATTGGCGGCATCCGTGCCACCCATTCTGACCCTGCAAAAATCCGTCTCAGTCTGCGTTCGATTGAAATCTTTTCAACCTGGAAGGAAGTTTATGGTGATGAGCTGGAATGGTATCGCGGCGGGTATTGCTTCGTTGCCTACCGCGATCAGGAAAAACAATCGCTCCTCTCTTTGACCACACGCCAGAAAGCTTACGGGTTGAATATCAACTGGCATGACGCTGCAGATTTGCGACAAATTGTTCCAGACCTGAACCCGGATGGATTGCTGGGTGGCACCTTCTCTCCCGATGATGGCAGTGCATCCCCTCTGCTGTCTGTCTGTGCTTTTCACCGCCATGCCCAACAGGCCGGGGCCGATTTTCACTTTCAGGAAGGCGTAACCGAAATCCTTTGTGAAAATGATCGGGTTGTGGGTGTACGCACCCTCCTCGGCGACTATCACGCACCAGTGATAATCAACGCGGCTGGCGCCTGGGCAAAAGAAGTGGCCGCCCTGGCTGGCGTCAATGTTCCTGTCACTCCTGACTCTCATGAAGCCGCCGTCACCGAGCCGGTTGCGCGTTTTCTTGAACCCATGGTCGTCGATATCCGCCCCACGCCAGGCTCAAGCAACTATTATTTCTACCAGCATCACACCGGCCAGATCTTCTTCTGCATCACCCCCAGTCCAAACATCTGGGGTTTCGACACCGAAGAAACCAGTACATTCCTGCCAATGGTCTCAAAACGTATGATTGAGGTCATGCCCCGCCTCAAGAACATTCGTGTGCGGCGCACATGGCGCGGGTTATACCCCATGACGCCGGACGGCTTCCCCATCGTTGGTTGGGCGCAGGAAAAGAGTGGTTTCCTGCTGGCTGTGGGCATGTGCGGACAGGGTTTCATGCTCGGTCCTGCCCTGGGCGAGTTGATCCAGCGTGTCGTGTGCGATGAAGTCACCGATGAAGACCGCCAGACCCTGTCTTATGTTGCTCCTGGCAGGGAGTTCGGCGCGCAAGAGCTGTTGAAGTAATCTTTGAGATTGATTAGCTATAAGAACTGCCGGGGCAGGGCGTGGTTGCCTTTTCCCGGCAGTTTGACGTATACTGGACACATTGTTCGCAGCCAAATGCGAACCGACATCATCCTAAACGGGGTTCATCGTGACCATCAAAGCCTTGCTTTTTGATTTCGACGGTTTAATTCTTGATACAGAATATCCCATCTTCTCAGCCTGGGCTGAGATATTTAAAGAAAATCAGTGCGAGCTGACTCTTGAAACTTACGCATCGTATCTTGGTCTGGACGCGCTGGCATTTGACCCGGTGGTGTTGATCCACCAGCAGACCGGGCAGCGTCTGCTGCGCTCAGACCTGGACAAACGCATGGAAGAAATTCTCAAGGTCACCCTGTATAACGAAAAACCCCTGCCAGGTGTCATGGACTATCTGGAGGTTGGCCGCCAGATGGGGCTTAAGTTGGCAGTAGCCTCCAGTGGCGACCGATGGTGGGTTGGAGGGCATCTGGATCGCCTGAACCTTACCCATCACTTTGATTTTGTTTGTACTTTCGATGAAGTTCCCCGGGCCAAACCCTTCCCCGATCTGTTCCAGTGCGCCATGAAGAATCTGGGGGTTGAGCCGCAAGAATCCATCGTACTCGAAGATTCCCGCAACGGCTTGCTGGCTGGCAAGGCAGCCGGTTGTTATTGCGTGGCAGTACCAAATAAGATCAGCGAGTTTCTGGACCTCTCCCCCGCTGACCTGATCATTCCATCCATGTCAGCGGTTCCACTTCCAGAATTGATCAAACAAATCCAAACTTTATAACTTCCGACTTTTTGGCACGTATGGCAACTGATGGCAAGCATGCGTCAGTTGCTTTTTTTCCCCAATAACTTGACAGTATAATATAACAGTGTTATATTTATTGTATGGAGGGATCACCCATGCCCGACTATACCATCAATGATTTGACCGCCGAGACTGGCATATCGAAAAGAAATATTCATTTTTACATCCAGCAGGGTGTTATTCCTCCTGCGACCGGCGCTGGTCTTGGAGCCGTTTATCATCAGGAGCATCTCACCCGCTTGAAATTACTACCGCACTTACGGGAAGAAGGCATGCGCCTGGACCAGATTCGCGAGTATTATGCCAGCGTTAATCACACAGAATTGCTTGAGCGCCTGCAATCCAAACAGAAAATGGCTAAAAACCACGAGCAACCCGGAGGAGCCACAGCCAAACGCGGAATTACCTGCACACACCACGTATTCCCCTCCGGTGTAACAATCATCATTCCGTCAGGGCTTTCACCATCCGACAGGCAAAAAGCGATGGAACTGCTCGACACAGCCAGACAGATATTCGATTAACATCATTAAGGAGAAACCATGACCAACAAATCATCCATCCCTTTTACCGGTTGCATCGGTTTTATCCTGCCTGTAGGCGAGAACACTTCCCCTCTTCCGCTTGAGCACACCTCTGTCAATGTTCACGGCATGGGCCTGACTGCCTCGGTTCTGGTCACGCAAAGATTTAACAATCCATATACCATACCGGTTGAACTCGACTACCTGTTTCCCCTGCCCGACCATGCAGCCGTGATTGACTTTGAGATCCAGATCGGTTCCCGAAAAATCAATGCCACGATAGAGGAACTGGAGCAAGCCAGGCAGTCTTATCAGGAAGCATTGAATGAAGGTCGCCAGGCCGCCTTGCTGGAAGAGCGCGCTCCCGATCTATTTTCAAATAGAATTGCCAACGTTTTACCCGGCGAGACCATCATCACGCGCATTCGGTACCAGCAACCGCTCGTCTGGTCTGATGGCTCAATCGAATTCATCTTCCCCATGGGTATAACACCCCGTTATGAAAGCCCGGATAACCCTGTGGAAGACCCCGCATCAGCGCCATTTACCACAGACAAACAAGAGATAGGCAAAGTCAGCCTGCAGGTTTCCTTCGATGCAGGTATGGATGTTGAGGAAATCGCAAGCCCAACACATTCCGTCATCATTGAAACACTGGATCACCACCACTTCTCGGCTGCGCTTTCGGCTGACACACTGCCGGATCATGATTTCATCCTGCGCTGGAAACCAAAAAACACCACCCACACCAACTTCCCTGCCTGGGTGACCTCTTCCGGCTCAAAGCGCACCTTCAGCGCAGTGCTTGTACCCTCTGTGGACGATGCCGACCTGGCTCCTGTGGCCCGCGAGATCATTTTTGTGCTGGATCGTTCTGGTTCTATGAGTGGTGAGCCCATTGCTCAAGCGCGTAACGCCCTGCGGGCCTGTCTGCGAGCCCTCAACCCTGATGATCGCTTTCGAATTCTGTTATTTGACGATTTGGTCGAGTGGTTCAGCCTGGAACCATCCAAACCGGATGAAGACACCATCCAACAGGCGGATCAATATCTGGCGTCTGTTCAAGGACGCGGTGGTACGGAAATCATCCATGCCGTCCAGACGGCTTTAGCCATTCCGCCTGACCCTGCCAGACAGCGTTTTGTGGTCTTTTTCACCGATGGCGCTGTTCATGCCAACGATCAAGTTATCCGCACCATGTTGAAGAAGCTGGACGATGCCCGCCTGTTCACATTTGGCATCGGGCCCAGCGTCAATCGGGCGTTATTGCGCCGCATGGCGCGCATGGGACGCGGTGTGTGTGAGTTTCTGCAACTGGATGAGGACATCGAGGAGGCCATCCTGCGTTTCCAGGATCGCATCTCCTTCCCAGTGTTGACCCATCTGGAAGTTTCCATTTCAGGTGCTCAGTTAAAAGCCATCCACCCATTCCCCCTCCCTGACCTCTACCTGGGTCAACCGCTCGAGATCACCGGTCAGTTATCCAGGCTCTCAGCCACTGCCCGGCTCATGCTAAAAGCGCGCATGGGCGACAGGACGGTGAACATGGAAACAGAACTGCTCAGCAACCCCATGCTGGATGACATGCTGGCCCGCAACCATGCCAAAGCCTGTATTGATGAATTGATCGATCAGATCACGCTCGAACCTGCCAGTGAAAAAACAGCGCGGAAACAAATCATCGAACTTTCCATTGAAAACCGCGTCCTCTCGCCTTACACTGCCTTCATTGCCCAGGATACAGCAAATGTGGTGGATGGAAAATCAACCGGCAAGGTGGTTATCACCCAGTTGCTCCCTCAACACCTGGAGCCCGCCGGGTTTGCCCCTCCCTCCCCCATGCCGGTTGCCCCACGTGGAGCGCTGTTAAAACGTATGACTACATCACCGAGACCCATGTCTCTGCATGGTACTGTCATGGATGCTTTCTCCACCCCCAGAAGCATGTCATCGGGGCATTTAGGTGAGGCAACGCCCATTGAACACCAGGATCAGGAAAAATCCGAATTGGAAGAGATCCTGTCCAAACACTCCCCCAAGGACTACTTGCGTTATTTGATCCGCACGCAGAGTCCCAACGGTTCCTGGAAGGATGACCCACGCCTGACAGGGCTAATTCTGCTGGCGCTCGTCCGTCATGGTCATACCACCCACAAAGGTCTCTATCGGATGCAAATCCGCAAACTGGTCGGCTGGTTGGGTCAACAAGTCCAGCAACTTCACGGAGCCGAAAGACAGCTTGCTGCTCAGGCTTTATCCGAGTTGGGCGAAGCGACTGGTGACTCGCAAATCACATCCACCGCCGCCCCTGAGAAACATGCCATCCCCGCTGCCACATCACCACTGGATCAGATGATCGCCCATGCCCTTAATCGCATCCCTCTGTCTGTACAGGATTATACGGTTGACATGGATCCTTTATATGTGATGGCTTGCATCGCCGCAGGTGATATAAATACTTGATACCACAGGCTCACTAAGGGTATACTTGACCCACCAACGCCAGACAGGTGATCTTCACCACAGCGGTTGTGGCCGCAGGGTAGCCAATGAAAATCGAAATCTTGATGGAGTACTTACCCGAATCATATACCGTGGTTGACCGCGAGTTAATCATGCGCGCTTATCAGTTTGCCGAAGAAGCGCATGCCGGTCAAACGCGCGCCTCGGGTGAGCCATACATCACCCACTGCGTCAATGTGGCGGGCATCCTGGCTGAGTTGCGCGTCCCTCCGGTGATGATTATTGCCGGCCTTCTTCATGATACCGTTGAAGATACCGACATTTCCCTGGAGGATATTCGCAGGGAGTTCGGCGAGGAAACGGCCAAAATGGTGGATGGTGTCACCAAACTGACCAATCTGCCCAGGGTATCACGTGGTGAACATGCCAGTGAAGCCATGGAGATGGAACCGACCCTGACCAGCGACATCGCCGGTGTGCGCTCGCGCCGCAGGGATCTCCGAAATGAAACATTGCGCAAGACCTTCATGGCAATGGGTGATGACATCCGTGTGGTGTTGATCAAACTCGCCGACCGTTTGCATAACATGCGCACCCTGGGTTATATGCCCGAACATAAGCGGCTGTTGATTGCCCAGGAGACCCTTGACATTTTTGCCCCACTGGCAAACCGTCTGGGTATCTGGCGCATCAAGTGGGAACTCGAGGACCTGTCCTTCCGATACGTCAATCCCGAAAAATATAAGGAAATCGCTGAGAATCTCGCGGAACGGAGAACCGACCGCGAGATTGCTGTCCATACCATCATCGAGCGCCTGAAAATCATTCTGGATCAAGCCGGAATTCGCGTTGACATCACTGGCCGTCCCAAACACATCTATTCCATCTATCGCAAGATGGTGGAAAAGGACAAACCTTTTGAGATGGTGCGCGATCTGCGCGGTGTGAGACTGATCGTTCCGGACATCCCGTCCTGCTATGCAGCGCTGGGTGTCATCCACCAGCACTGGCGCCCCATTCCACACGAGTTTGACGATTACATTGCGTCGCCCAAAGACAATTTCTATCAATCGCTGCACACTGCGGTCATTTATGACGACGGCAAACCGCTCGAAGTACAGATTCGCACCGCTGAAATGCATCAGAATGCAGAATTCGGTATTGCGGCTCACTGGCGGTACAAAGACAAGGAAAAGGGCAAGCGCGACGACACCTACGAACAGCGCATCAACTGGCTGCGCCGCTTAATGGAATGGCGACAGGACGTTGAAGATGCCCAGGAATTTGTGGACGGTATGAAGTCCGATGTCTTTGAGGACCGCGTGTACGTCTTTACACCCCGTGGCGATATCATTGACCTGCCCTCCGGCTCAACACCAATTGATTTTGCCTATCACGTCCATACCGAAATTGGCAACCGCTGCCGTGGAGCAAAGATCAACGGCAAACTGGTTGGTCTGGATTATCAGCTAAAGACCGGTGACCAGGTGGAGATTTTAACCTCCAAACACGGCGGTCCCAGCCGTGACTGGTTGAATTACAACCTCGGTCTGGTTAAAACCCAGCGCGCGCGCTCCAAGATCCGCCAGTGGTTCAAACGTCAGGATCGTGAGCAAAACCTCACCCAGGGTCGCGCCATGCTGGAAAAAGAATTGCGCCGCCTGGGCCTGGGCGAGGTGATCGATCTTGAAAACCTTGCCCGAACATTTGATCAGCACAACGTTGAAGAACTCTACGTTTCGTTGGGTTGTGGAGATCTTTCTCTCGGCCGGATCATCAACAAACTGAGCGAAATGGGCAAGGCAAAAGAAACGCTGCAAATGCCCCCCACCGATACGGTCGTGGAACCCCGCCATAATGGCAATGGCGTAACCGTGCTCGGTTTGAAAGGCTTGCTCACCACCTTTGCCCGCTGTTGCAACCCCGCCCCGGGCGACCAGATTGTAGGCTATATCACCCGAGGCAGAGGCGCCACCATCCACCGACAGGATTGTCCCAACATGTTACGCATGAATGACCGCGAAAGAATTGTCAAGGTCTCATGGGGCGAGGCTCAAACCACCTATCCTGTGGCGCTGGAAATCAAAGCTTATGATCGCCAGGGTCTGATGGGCGATATTTACAACATCCTCTACAATGAAAATATCAACCTGGTTGATATTAACTTGAAAGTGTCCCATAATCTTGCTACACTTCATCTGGTTGTTGAAATTGGGGATATTGGTCAATTGAGCAGGGTGCTTACCCGTATTGAGAACCTGCCCAATGTAATGGAAGCCCACCGGCTGAAACCGGGATAAACACAAACACAATAATGCTTTCTGTACAGGATGCCCTCGCACGAATTCTGAAAGAAATTCATCCCGGACAGACCGAATCGGTCGGTCTGTCGGATGCCTATCACCGCATACTGGCGGAGCAGGTGGTATCTTTGGAAGATCTGCCTCCGTTTGATAATTCAAGTATGGATGGTTTTGCTGTCCATGCTGCCGACACCGCCGGCGCCAGCCGCACCACCCCCAAATGTCTGCCTGTTGTGGGAGACATCCCTGCTGGAAGCAACCCCGCTCATGCCATTCAACCCGGGCAAGTCATGCGCATCATGACCGGCGCCCCCATGCCTGATGGCGCAGATGCCGTTGTGCAGGTGGAAGAGACCAATGCCAGTTACGACCCGGGGTCCCGGCTGCCTGAAGAGATCGAAATATATCTGCAGGTTGAACCCCACACCAACACCCGCCCTGCCGGGATGGATATACGCAAAGGCGAGGTACTCATGTCGCCGGGGCAAACCCTCACCCCTTCCGAGGTCGGGCTCCTGGCAAGCATTGGCATGACCAGTGTTGCCGTTTATCGAAAACCTCGTGTGGCAGTCTTTGCCACTGGTGATGAACTCGTTCCCCCCGATCAACCCCTCGGCCCCGGCAAAATCCGCGAATCAAACTCATATGTCCTCACTGGTCTCATCTGTCAGGCAGGTGGTATACCTGTGGTGCTGTCCACCTCACCTGATCGTCCGGAAGAAATTCGCCAACGGCTCGAGCAGGCTTTCTCAAGCCAGGTTGACCTGATCATCACTTCCGCCGGTGTGAGTATGGGGGTGTATGATTATGTTCGCCAGGTCGTGGAAGAAAATGGCTCGCTCGACTTCTGGAAGGTCAATATGCGCCCTGGCAAGCCCATGGCGTTTGGCCAGTACCGCGGCATCCCGCTGGTGGGCCTGCCGGGCAACCCGGTCTCCTCTTATGTCGGATTTCTGGTGTTTGTGCAACCCATCATCCAGAAAATGAGCGGCATGCTGGAACAGCCCAGAAAAATCATCCGGGCCATTCTTGATCAACCCCTTCACTCGGATGGCCGCGAGACCTACCTGCGCGGGATCGTCACTCATCAGCCGGATGGCCCTCATGCCCATCTGACCGGGCATCAAGGGTCAGGAAATCTGTTCTCTTTGGTGCAGGCAAATGCTTTACTGATCGTGCCCTCTGGTGTAAAATCGCTTGCTGAACGATCAGAAGTGAATGCATGGTTGCTGGACTAATTTTTTGTTTTTAGAGCAAAAAGGCCACAGCTTCTCAACCCCATTACATCTTGCCAGGAGGAATCCTATGCCCCGAATTAGATGCCATTATCTGGATTGCGCTTTCCTTGACGATGGATTTTGCAGTGCGGCGGCGATCGAGCTGGATCCGGATGCCGGATGCATGACCTATTCGCCCAATTCTGAAGTTGAGTCTGATGAAGGTTGGGAAGAAGAAGAAGAATTGGATGAGTGGGAAGAAGCAGAAGAAGGCGACGAAGAAGAGGAAGAAGTTTGGATGGACGAAGAAGGTGACGAGTTCTAACTCGCACCTCAAAACAACCTCGGAGGCATTGACAGATCCCGGTTGTCACCGGGATCTTTTTTTCTCAAGAGTTGGGTGGTAATCAGTACAGAGGTCGTATGGCATCAACAGGTAGTGATACAATCCGCCAGAATCTGAAACACAATTACGTGGTAAATGTGCTGGATGGCACATTTTTTGGGTTTGGCATTGGCTTTGCGTCTTTTTCCACCATCATCCCTCTGTTTGTTTCACAACTTACCGACTCCGCCGTGTTGATCGGGTTAATTCCTGCCATTCACACCATGGGCTGGCAGTTACCCCAGCTCTTTCTCGCCAGTTGGATCGCTCGCCAGCCGCGCTTTAAACCATTTACTGTGCTTGCCACCATTCAGGAACGCGTCCCTTTCCTCGGTCTCGCAATGGTTGCCTTGCTGGTTCCAACCATCGGTATTCGGGCTGCACTCTGGTTGACCTTCTTTTTTCTCATCTGGCAGGGTCTTGGCGGCGGTTTTACCGCCAACCCCTGGCAAAACATGATCGGACGTGTGATTCCCTCAGATTACCTGGCCACATTTTTTGGCTTTCAATCTGCCGGCGCCAATCTGACGGCTGCTGCAGGCGCCATATTTGCCGGGTACATCCTTGATCGGGTTGCCGGCCCATTTAATTTTGCGATTAATTTTGCCATTGCGGGTGGCTTAATGGCAATATCGTTCATTTTCATCAGCCTCACCCGCGAACCAGCCCGCGAGATCACCATTCAACCAGAAAGCCGGCGGGATTTCTGGAAGAGTGTAATGGGCATTCTCAAGTCAAACGCCAATTTCCGTCTGTATCTGATCACCCGCAACCTGTCGCAGTTTGGCATGATGGCATCTGCTTTCTACACCGTTTATGCCGTCAAATATATGGGCATGACCGAAATATCGGCAGGGATCATGACCAGCATCCTGTTCATCACCCAGGTGGCATCCAACCCTTTACTTGGCCGCCTTTCAGATAAATGGAGCCGCAAATGGGTGCTGGTGATCGGAGCAGTTTCCGGTACGCTAAGTGCCCTGCTGGCTGTCTTCGCGCCCAGCCTCGATTGGTTTGCCGCCATTTTCATTCTTGCTGGCGTTGCCTCAACTGCATTCTGGTCCATCAGCATTGCCCTCACCCTCGAATTTGGCCCCGAGGAAGAGCGCCCCACTTACGTTGGAATGGCAAACACCCTTATTTCACCCAGCGCCATCCTCGCTCCGCTGCTTGGCGGCTGGCTGGCTGATACAGCCGGTTATCCGGTCACCTTCTTGGCTGCCGCCGGATTTTCAATCATTACGGTTATTTTGTTGGTTTCATTGAAGGACCCTCGAAAAGCCCGACAATTGGAAACCACAGATAATATGGGGTAATCAAGGTATGAACAAGCTTGACCCGGATTATTGTCTTGAGGTAAACTAAAACTTGTTGGGGAGTAGCGTAAATTTTCAGGAATGTCGTCAAAACGGGTAAAAAACGCCCCGGCATCCCTGTCGCCTGTGCGAAACGCGAGACCATCATTAAGAAATTAATGGTGGTTTTCATTTAAGTAATCTTTTATACTCAAGCATAGATGAGGGAGAAGAGAATATGGAAAATTATTACCAGATAACCGAAAATCAAGTGATTACAGAATTACAGACCGACAGTACCAATGGCTTGACAGAAGAAGAGGTGGCAAAACGTCGTGAACAATACGGGCCAAATGAACTGATTGAACGGGGAGTAAAAAGTCCATGGCTCATTCTATGGCAACAACTATCCGGGATTATGACGGTGATATTAATCATTGCTGCCATAATCTCTTTTTTTCTTCACGAAGCCACTGACGCAATCGTTATCCTGGTGATTGTCGTACTCAACACCCTGCTTGGCTTCACCCAGGAGTACCGCGCCGAAAGAGCCATGGCAGCCCTAAAAAAGCTGGCTGTACCCCTTGTTCGCGTCAGGCGTAACGGCCATCTAAGGGAAGTGACCGCCAGTGAACTGGTGCCCGGCGATATTATTCAGGTGGAAGCCGGCAGTGCCATCCCGGCAGACTCGCGCCTGTTGGAATCAGCCAACCTGCGTGTACAGGAAGCCGTACTTACAGGAGAATCGGAACCGGTGGAAAAACACCCTGAGGTAATCACCGCCGACAACCTGACCATTGGCGACCGCAGAAACATGCTGTACATGGGCACTGTGGTCACCTACGGGCGTGGTTCCGCTGTGGTCACCGATACCGGAATGCGCACTGAACTGGGTAAGATCGCCGACATGATCCAGGGCTTGACGCAGGAACAAACCCCCTTGCAGAAACGCCTCGATCAACTGGGTAAGGGCCTGGCTGTGGCCGCACTGGTCATTGTCGGTGTTGTTTTTGGGCTTGGAGTCTTACGCGGCGAGGAATTTCGCATCATGATCCTCACTGCCATCAGCATGGCAGTGGCGGCTGTACCCGAAGGGCTGCCCGCTGTGGTCACCATCGCCCTGGCGCTGGGCGCACAGCGCATGCTCAAACGCAACGCCCTGATCCGCAAGCTGCCTGCCGTGGAAACCCTCGGTTCAGTCACGGTGATTTGTTCGGATAAGACCGGCACCCTTACCGAAAACCGCATGACGGTCACCATGCTGGACGTTGCCGGTAATCAGGTGGATCTCAAAGAAACCCTGCGTTTCTTCTCACCCACCTTTACAGAGGTGGAACCAAACGCAGACCAGATCCTTTCCGAGCCATCCATTGCCCTCATGCTTACTGGTGGTTCGTTGTGCAATGACGCCTTGATTGAAAAATCAGACAACCCTGATATTGGTTATGTAACTGTTGGCGATCCAACTGAAGGCGCGTTGGTGATCGCCGCAGCCAGGGTTGGCCTGTGGAAGGCGGAACTGGAAAAGGCCATGCCGCGTGTGGCCGAATTGCCATTCGACTCTGATCGCAAACGCATGACCACCGTTCACCGCTTCCCGAAGAATGTTCCGGCTCCACTGACGCCCATTTTGGAACATCATCCGGAGTTTGGTCAAAACGAGTTTGTTTCAATCACCAAGGGTGCAGTGGATGGGCTGTTGACCATATCATCGCACGTTTGGCATGAAAACCGTGCCATTCCATTGACAGATGAGTGGTGCGAACGTATTCAAAATGCCAACAATGAGATGGCCATGAATGGCATGCGCGTACTTGGGGTCGCCTTCAGGGTGCGCGGCAATGCCAACACCGATGACCCATCAGACATGCTTGAAGATCGATTGATCTTCATCGGTATGTTTGGCATGATCGACCCTGCCCGCGCCGAAGTCCGCGATGCTGTGGCAACAGCCAAGAGCGCAGGCATCCGCCCGATCATGATCACCGGCGACCACCCACTCACCGCAATGTTCATCGCCCGTGAGCTTGGCATTGCAGACGAAAATAGCATTTCCATGATCGGAACTGAGCTGGTGGACATTGAAGCATCTGAACTGGAAAAACAGGTGTGTCGCGTAAGTGTTTTTGCCAGGGTGTCTCCCGAGCATAAGCTGCGCATCGTGGAAGCGCTGCAAAATCAGGGTGAAATTACCGCCATGACAGGCGATGGAGTCAACGACGCCCCCGCCCTCAAACGCGCCAATATCGGTGTGGCCATGGGCATCACCGGTACTGATGTCTCCAAGGAAGCCGCGGACATGGTTCTACTGGACGATAATTTTGCCACCATTGTTGCCGCGGTCGAAGAGGGTCGCCGCATCTACGATAACATCCGCAAATTCATCCGTTATGCCGCCGCATCCAATGCAGGCGAAATCATCGCCATGCTGGTTGGTCCCTTCCTGGGGATGCCCATGCCCCTCACCCCATTGCAGATCCTGTGGATCAATTTGGTGACTGACGGTGTCCCTGGATTGGCCCTTTCTGTGGAGCCAGCCGAAAAAGATGTAATGCAACGCAAACCGTACCCTCCGACTGAGAATATATTTGCACGGGGTATGGCACGCGACATCGTCTGGATCGGTATTCTGATGGGGATGCTCTCATTGGCGGCCGGTATATTTGCCTACCGCAACGGCAACCCGGCATGGCAGACCATGGTCTTTACCACCCTAACCTTTGCCCAGATGGGTAACGCGCTTGCCACCCGCAGTGATCACTTTATGTTGTTTCAGATCGGATTGTTCTCCAACAAAGCCATGATCCTGGCAGTACTGTCAACCATCTTGTTGCAACTGGCGGTCATCTACGTTCCGTTCCTGCAAAATGTCTTTGGAACCGTCCCGCTTTCAATTGGTGAACTCTCCTTGTGCATCGGTATCAGCACCGGCCTGTTCCTTTCAGTGGAACTCTTCAAACTGGTCCGTCGCAAATTGGGTGAGTAAGTTTCATAATCTTTAAATATCAAGCACCCTCCGGTCAACATCACCGGAGGGTGCTTGATTTATGAAAAGCCTGACTATTTTTTGGATCTATATGAGCTTATTGCTTCGGTTAACGCCTGGCGTATCGGTGTGTAGTGTATTCCCAACTCCTTCACAGCCCGGCTGCCGTCGAATACAAAACCAGCTTTCAGCGTCCGGCCCGCATCCACAGACAGGCCCCATATCGGCTTCCAGCCGGTCAGGTTGGAGATGGCGGTGAATAAATGCGAAGCCATTAACACAAACCAGTCGGGCAAATGGAGGATGGGCAATCTGCAGCCCGATATCTCTGACATTAGTTTCACATACTGCTTGCCATCCAGACAGTGCCCCCCAACCAGGTAACGCTTGCCAACCACATTCGGTAACTGGCAGGCTGCAATGATGGCATCCACAACATCCTCAACATATACATAAATGGCTTTAGAGTCATGAAAGATGGTGCTGGGTACACGCTGAAAGATGACATCCTGAATATACTGTCCACTGGCTTTGTCATCCCCCTCACCCAGCACTATACCGGGGTACAACACCACCAGCGGAAGCCCCTTTTCGCGGTGCAATTCCCACGCAATCCGGTTGCCTTCAGCCTTGGTGGCGGCATACTGACTAAAAAATCTCTCCCCTGGCTGGCTGTCCTCGTTAAATGGGATTTCTTCGGGCCTTCCAAAGACAGCCACGGTTGATACATAGACAACCCTCTCAATTCCCGATTCCAGGGCGCACTCCATCACCAATCGGGTGCCGTCCACATTCACCCGCTGAAACTCGCTGGCGTTGCGCAGCCACATGGAATAGACATTGGCGAGGTGCACGACGCGGTCACAACCCCGCATGCCGTCCATCACTGCCTGCCGGTCACCAATTTCTCCATTCACAAAGTGAACGCCTGGCATTTGTATGGCTGCTGCTTTTTTGGCGCTTCGTACCAGGCACACCACTTCATGACCATCGTGTGCCAACCTGTGCACCAGATGCTTTCCGATGAAGCCTGTACCACCCGTGACAAATATCCTCATGATCTCAATCCTGATAAGTGTGTGTTTATACAACAGGTAGCGGCGTAAAAATAAGTTCCATTATCCACTGGCCGTTCGTGTCCTTTTCGACACTCCAGACGCCAGCCGGCGGTACCGGGTTGCCATGGTCAAATTTCTTCCACCGGTTCAACTCCGCGTCGCTCATACCCATCCACGATAACAGGCTGTGAATGACCCCACCGTGCGTCACCAGCGCCACCGCACCATGCTTCAGGCTGTGTTGGTATGCCTGCTCAAGAATGGGCGCAGCCCGCCTGACGATGTCTTCACGATTTTCCTGGGGTTGCACCTCCATCAGCGCCGGTTCAATGGTTACTTCCATTCTCACTGAAAGGGCCGCAATGGTTGCGGTTCTCAAACATCGTTCAAGTGGACTGGAACGGAAATGAGTGATGGATAAGTCTTTAACAAAATCTGCCAGTTGTCTGGCTTCCATAAGACCCTGCTCACACAGGGGTGGACCGGGCGGAATGTGATAGGCAATATCCTTCCTTGACCAATCCGGGGTTGCATGCCGGATCAGGTGGACCCGGGCGGCGGTATTGTTTGCCATAAGTCAATTCCTTTAAAGTTGATGTGTGTAAAATTTACCACAATTTTTTGAAAATCATCCCCGGTGTACCTCATCATGGTTGATCAAAATTGAAAGGTGGCATTTGATTTTAATAATATTTTGATTTAAAATATCTAATTAATACAGGTTGGCGAATTGATCGAGGTGGGCATGCAGGAATCATCGTCTCCGGGAGTGCTGTTTCGCAATGCACTCGCATCTGACAAGCCATTGCAAATCGTTGGGGTAATCAATGCTTACGCAGCCCTTCAAGCAAAGAAGGCAGGGTTTCGCGCCATTTATCTATCGGGCAGCGGCGTGGCGGCGGCTTCCCTCGGTCTGCCCGATCTGGGCATCACCACCCTGGACGATGTCCTCACCGATGTTCAGCGCATCACATCCGCCTGTTCCCTGCCTCTCCTGGTGGATATTGACACCGGATTTGGCGGAGCTTTCCAGATCGCCAGGACCATTCGCTCCATGATCCGTGCTGGCGCTGCGGTTGTCCATATTGAAGATCAGGTGCAGGCAAAACGGTGTGGGCACCGCCCTGGAAAAGCCCTGGTCAGTACTGCAGAGATGGTGGATCGCATCAAGGCTGCTGTGGATGCCCGTACAGACCCGGCATTTGGCATCATGGCGCGCACTGACGCTCTCGCTGTGGAGGGTCTGTCCGCCGCACTTGACCGCGCGTATGCCTATGCGCAGGCAGGTGCTGATTTTCTCTTTGCCGAAGCCGTCACCGACCCTCACCACTATGCTGGGTTTGCCCGTGCTTCCGGCTTGCCGGTTCTCGCCAACATGACCGAATTTGGCCACTCCCCCCTGCTGACCGCCCCTGATCTGGCCGCCCATTCGGTTGACATGGTCCTCTATCCGCTCTCTGCCTTCCGCGCCATGAGCCAGGCTGCAGAACTCACCTACTCAACCATTCGCAAGAATGGTACACAACTCCCCATTCTTGATCAAATGCAAACCCGCGACCAACTTTATGAACTGCTTGATTATCATGCCTACGAACAAAAACTGGATGATTTATTTGCGTCAGGGAAGGAGAAAAATTAATGAGCAATCCCATTGAACCGGTAAAAACGGAGATGCGTACCCCCGGGAAGAAGTCTGTGGCTCTCTCTGGCGTACCGGCGGGCCAAACTGCCATTTGCACTGTGGGGGCAAACGGCAAGGAACTGCGCTACCGCGGCTATGATATTCACGACCTGGCCAAAAAGGCAACTTTTGAAGAAGTGGCTTTTTTGCTGGTGCATGAAGACTTGCCCAACACCTACATGCTGGAGCGGTATAAAGAAAAACTACAGTCCATGCGCGGCCTTCCGGCGCCGGTGCGTGGTGTACTGGAACAGGTCCCGACCGCTGCCCAACCCATGGATGTGTTACGCACCGGGGTATCCGCCCTCGGTACCGTTCTTCCCGAACGGGACGATCAGCACCTGGGTGAAGCACGCAACATTGCCGACCGATTGCTGTCCTCGATCCCATCCATGCTGGTTTACTGGTATCACTATGCCCGCAACGGCCGCCGGATTGACGTGGAAACCGAAGAGCCTTCCATCGCGGCTCACTTCCTGCGCATGTTGCAGGGTCGGCAGGCCATCGAATCGCACATCCGCGCGCTGGATGTATCCCTCATTCTCTATGCCGAACACGAATTTAATGCATCAACCTTCACCAGTCGGGTCATTTCCGGAACAGGTTCTGACATGTACTCCGCCATCACAGGAGCCATCGGCGCTTTACGCGGTTTCAAACACGGAGGCGCCAATGAAGGCGCCATGGAGTTAATCGACCGTTTCCGCAATCCAGAGGAAGCTGAACGGGGTATCAAGGAGATGCTTCACGAGGGGGAGATCGTACTGGGGTTCGGGCATCCTGTTTATACCATTCAGGATCCCCGTTCTGACATTATCAAAGCGCATGCCCGCGCGCTCGCTGATGAAGCTCGTGTATCGGTGCTCATGGATATCGCCGAGCGCATTGAGCAGGTCATGTGGGATGAGAAACGCATGTTCCCCAATCTCGACTGGTATAGTGCCGTGGTTTACCGGGTGATGGGCATCCCCACACGCATGTTCACTCCGCTGTTCGTAATGGCGCGCACCGCAGGCTGGTCTGCCCATATTCTGGAACAACGCGCTCACCGCAAGATCATCCGCCCAAGCGCTGAATATATTGGACCCATCCCTCAGGATTTCGTCCCGCTCGACAAGCGCTATTGATGCATGCACACCATTACGTATAACCTCCGCCCCCAGCCGGACCCCTTGCTGGGACAGATAGCCGATTACATCCTCGCCGATTTGCAGCCCTCCGAAGAAGCCGTGGCAACAGCCCGGCTGTGCCTGATGGATGCGCTGGGTTGTGCCATGGCAGCACTGGCTTTTCCTGCCTGCACAAAAATCCTTGGACCATTAACCCCCGGCACGGTCACAAACAATGGCGCTCGCGTACCCGGCACCGCCTTCCAGCTCGACCCGGTTAAAGCCGCCTTCGATTTTGGAGCCATGATCCGCTGGTTGGATTATAACGACACATGGCTGGCGGCTGAGTGGGGGCATCCATCTGACAATCTTGGCGGCATTCTCATGACAGCCGATTGGCTCTCGCGTCAAACTGCTGTTACATTGCACAAAACCCTTACCATCCATGAAATCTTGGTTGCCATGATCAAGGCATATGAAATACAGGGTGTTCTCGCGCTGGAAAACAGTTTCAACCGGCATGGGCTTGACCACGTCCTGCTGGTCAGGGTGGCTACCACAGCCGTGATCGCTGGATTGCTGGGTTGCACCCGTGAGGAAATCATCAACGCCGTTTCCAACGCCTTTGTGGACGGCGGCGCTTTGCGCACCTACCGACATTCACCCAACACCGGTTCGCGTAAATCGTGGGCTGCCGGTGATGCCTCCAGCCGGGGTGTGTTGCTGGCATGGCTTGCCAGCCGGGGTGAAATGGGTTATCCATCCGCCATTTCTGCTTCTCAATGGGGTTTTTCGGATGTCCTGCTGGATGGACAGGCAATCACCACCAGCCGCCCGTTCGGCTGGTATGTGATGGAGAATATTCTGTTCAAAGTGGCTTTTCCGGCTGAGTTCCACGCCCAAACCGCGGTGGAAGCTGCCCTGCAAATTCATCCCCTGGTAAAAGACCGCATCAATGAGGTTGAATCCATCACCATAATTACACAGGAGTCAGCCATGCGGATCATTGACAAACAGGGGCCGCTCCACAACCCTTCTGACCGCGACCATTGCATCCAGTACATGACGGCGGTTCCGCTGCTCTTTGGGGACCTGACCGCCCGGCATTATGAAGATGAGGTCGCTTCAGATCCAAGAATAGACGCCCTGCGTGAACGCATGGTGTGCGTTGAATCGCCCGAATTTTCCGTCGATTATCTCGATCCGGAAAAACGTTCCATTGCAAATGGTCTGCTGGTCAGGTTTTCTGATGGCAGCAGTCTCGGACCGGTCATGGTAGAGTATCCCCTGGGGCATCGCAAAAGAAGGGCGGAGGCCACACCACTGTTGAAGGAAAAGTTCAAGACAAATTTGTCCGGTCGCTTTGCCTCCAAACAAATTAATGCCATTCTCAACTTATTTGAACGTCCCGCCGATCTCGATTGCACGCCAGTAACGAACCTGGTTGACCTCTTCGTCGTATAAGGTTCAGTCCTGTGGGAGCTTTCCCGCCGCCCTGGCGCGCGCCAGCACCCATTCGGCAGCTTTCACCACCGGTGCATCCACCATGCGTCCATCCAGTGCAAACGCCCCCCTGCCCGCCTGTTGATGTTCCTCCGCCGCCT
Organism: Levilinea sp.; assembly: GCA_034429695.1. Taxonomy (GTDB): domain Bacteria; phylum Chloroflexota; class Anaerolineae; order Anaerolineales; family Anaerolineaceae; genus DAOUGC01. Next base: position 1,434 of record DAOUGC010000193.1, on the reverse strand, counting down.
GAACCACGCGCAATGCCCGCTGAATGGCTTCGTCACTGGGGGAAAATTCCTCCTGAACCGGCTGCACCTGCCTGGGATGAATGATTTGCTTGCCTGTATATGCCATCCGTGCCCCTTCAGCGCACTCGGCGCGCAAACCATCCATGTCCGATAAATCCATGAAGACCATGTCGATAGCCTGCAGACCAAATGCAGCCGCATGGGTCACCACTGCGCTGCGTGCATGGAAGATCTCCATGCCTTCCCTGGTGCGAACCGCACCAATGTCACCCGCCAGATCCTCCGCGCCAAAAATCAATGCTTGCAGGCGTGCAACCGCCCCGGCGATGTCCGCCAGATGCACGATCCCGCGCGCGGTTTCAACGATTGCCAGCAGCACGATTGACCCGGATGCCCAATCATTCTGTTTTTCTGCCTCAGCCAACATCCGGCTAACCGTGTGCAGATGGACAGCACTTGATACCTTCGGAATGACAATACCATCAGGATGGCCCGGCAGGACTGCAGCCAGGTCTTCCTCCAGCATGCCACCATCCACCGGGTTGATGCGCACCAATCGTTCACTATGACCAAAATCAAGCGTTCTTAATGCATGGGCAATGGTCGAACGGGCTGCTTCCTTCCGATTGAGTGCCACACCGTCTTCAATATCCATGCATATGCAATCCACCCCAAGCGTGGTCGCTTTTTCAATCTTGTGTAGATCATCGCCTGGCATATACAACAATGCTCTTCTGACTCTCATTTTCCCCTCCCGGGATGGTTCACGGTTATGCTCCCTTGCCATGCCTTTTCAAAAATAACACACTTCGTTCCAACTCCACCACCACGGTGCCATCCGGTTTTCTACCGGTGTGCTTAAACCGGATCACCCCGCGGTCTGGCTTGCTTTTTGATTCACGCTTTTCCAGCACCTCGGTCTCGACGTAAATGGTGTCTCCATGATATACCGGGTTGGGATGCTGCACATGTTCGTACCCCAGATTGGCGATCACCGTACCTTCGGTCAGTTCCGGGACAGTCAACCCCACCACCAGCGACATGATGAACAGGCCGTTCACAATCCGCTGACCAAACTGGGTTCCGGCGGCAAAGTCAGCATTGAGATGCAGCGGCTGGGTGTTCATGGTGAGCGCGCAAAAAAGGGTGTTGTCCATCTCTGTCACTGTCCTGCCCTGGGGATGACTGAAGCGATCCCCAACATTGAGATCCTCAAAATATTTACCGGTCATCCCGCGTCCCTCCCATTTCCATCAGCAATTGTTCTTTTTCCACCGTTTGACCAACCTTTACCATGATGCGTGAAATGCGCCCATCCATGGGTGCGCGGATGCGGATCTCCATTTTCATCGCTTCCAGTAACAGCAGCGTGGCGCCCTTCTCCACCCAATCACCCTCGTTCACATTGACCATGCGCACCTGTGCCGGCATGGG
>DAOUGC010000192.1:0-13241 GCA_034429695.1 Levilinea sp. | reverse complement strand
CTGTGCCGTGGCAATCACCTCTGTCTGCGGTATCTCCACCTTCAGTTTACCATTCCCTGTCATCTTGCTTCTCCTCCGCCCTCCCCTTATCTCGGTGGCGATGTTGTCTCACTATTATAGGCACAGAGGGTCCTCTCCCCGACGGGGAGAGGCAGGGTGAGGGGCGATCTTGGTCTACAACCACCCTCATCCGGTTTTGAGCAAAGAACGGCTCAAAACCACCTTCTCCCTGAAAGGGCGAAGGAAATACGGCGCGTTCTTCTCCTCCCTCCGATGGGGAGAGGCAGGGTGAGGGGAGAAAAATCACTATTTGTTAATCTTCCTTCCAGACTCTCTGCTTCAAATCTTATTCAAACTTAATGCAGATCTGTTAAAATAGGGATAAAATTACTCTGATTGAAATCGGGCTAGCCGGAGGATGACACGATGTTGGAATTGCCTGGCAGCATTGCGATGGGGGAAAACAGCCGGTATTCAGGGAGGATGGAATGAAATTAAAGTTCTTGATTGGCGGGGCGTTGATCCTGGCTGCCGCCGTTTATTTAATCGTTTCCAGTATGGGGCAGGGCTCACAGTATTATCTGACCGTTGAGGAGCTGGTGGAGCGCAAAGCCGAGATGACCGGCAAGCCGGCGCGTGTCTCGGGTGTGGTGCTGGGTGACAGCATCCAGTACGATGATGAGAACCTGGTGCTGCAGTTTGATGTAGCCCATATCCCCGGCGACATGGACGAGATCGAGGCGGCGGGCGGCATCGCCATGGTGCTGCATAATGCTTCGTTGGATACCAGTCTGGCAAAGGTAACGGTTGTGTACGAAGGCGTGCGGCCTGACCTGTTGAAGAACGAAGCCCAGGCGATCATGACCGGGCGGTTGGATGAGCAGGGCGTCTTTCACGCGGATGAATTGTTGCTGAAATGCCCCACCAAGTATGAAGAAGCTGTGCCAGAACAGGCCGTGCAGGCTGAGCCTTAGGCCGGCGGAGGAGCCCGGAACATGATCGCAAACTTTGGCTATGGGGCGCTTTTAATCGCTTTGCTGGTGGGGGTCTACGGTATTTTTGCCGCAGTGTACGCCGCCACGGGCAAGCGCAGTCCGGCGTGGCTGGAGAGCGCCCGCTCGGCGATGTTGCTCACCTTCCCGCTGATTACGCTGTCCGCTTTTGCGCTGATTGCGCTGCTGCTTTCGGGCAGCTACGACGTGCAGTACGTTTTCAACGTCACCTCAGAGAGCATGCCCGATTATCTCAAGATCACCGCATTGTGGGGTGGGCAGGCTGGCTCGCTGTTGTTCTGGGCCTGGCTGCTGAGCACGTTTGCCGCGGCAGTCACGCTGCGCCGCTGGGATCGCGACCGTGAGTTTCTCCCGTGGGTGATCGTGGTTTCGCTGGTCACCCTGATGTTCTTCCTGATCTTGATCATTTTCTATGAAAACCCGTTTGTGCGCTTCTGGCAGACGGCGCGCGGTGATCAGATCGTCGCCATGTTCCAGCCGGCGGGCGGCACATTGCTGGCTCCGGCGGATGGGCGCGGGTTGAACCCGCTGCTGCGCCATCCCGGCATGATCATTCACCCGCCCATGCTGTATCTGGGGTTTGTGGCGTTTGTGGTGCCGTTTGCCTTTGCGGTGGCGGCGCTGGTGACAGGGCGTTCTGATGACCGCTGGATCCGTGTCACGCGGCGCTGGACGCTGGTGGCATGGCTGTTCCTCTCGCTTGGGCTGGTGCTGGGCAGCCGCTGGGCGTACGACGTGCTGGGCTGGGGCGGTTACTGGGGATGGGACCCGGTGGAGATCGCGGCCTTCCAACCCTGGTTGGCAGGTACGGCGTTCCTGCACTCGGTGATGATCCAGGAAAAGACCGGCATGTTCAAACGCTGGAACATGGTGTTGATCATCCTCACCTATGCACTGGTGATCTACGGAACCTTCCTGACGCGCTCCGGCGTGCTTTCATCGGTGCACTCGTTCGCGCAAAGCGCCATTGGGCCCATGTTCTTTGGTTTTATCGCGCTGACCTTCGCGGTTTCGCTGGGACTGTTGCTCTGGCGCTGGCGGTCGTTGACCTCGGAGCGGCAGCTCGATTCGCTGCTGTCGCGTGAGACGCTGTTCCTGCTCAACAACGTGGTCTTCATGCTGATCCTGGTGGTGTGCTTCTGGGGCATCAATTATCCGTTGATCTCAGAACTGCTGACGGGCCAAAAAGTGACCATGGGTCCGCCCTTCTACGAAAGCGCCACTGGCCCGCTGTTTGCGGCACTGTTGCTGCTGATGGGCGTAGCGCCTTTGAGCGCGTGGGGGCGTTCCACCTGGAAGACGCTGGGCCGTGCGGTGTGGAAACCCGCCCTGCTTGCCACGCTGATGGTGGCAGTGCTGGCATTTACCGGTACGCGCAACCCGTTTGCGCTGCTGGCTTTCTGGCTGTGCGGGCTGGTGGTGTTTGTCACCCTGTATGAGTTCTGGCGCGGTGCAATGGCACGCAGCCGTACGCGCAAGGAGAATTTTGGACTGGCGCTGTGGCGGCTGGCAGGACGCAACCGGCGGCGCTACGGCGGCTACATCATTCACCTGGGTGTGGTTTTGATGGCAATTGGCATTGTTGGCATTGAGATGTTCCAGACCGAGACCCAGTCCAAACTGGAGCGCGGAGAGAGCGTCTCTTTGCAGGGGTATACCGTGACCTACCAGGATCTGGCACAGTTTGATTATATTGACGGGCGCAATGTGGCGCGCGCGGTGGTCTCGGTGAGCAAGGACGGCAAACCGCTGGGTGAGCTGCACCCCCGCCGCGATTTCTACTACGACTCGCAGCAATCCATGACCATCCCCGGCGTGCGCAGCACCATGGAGGATGATCTGTACGTGCTGCTGGTGGAATGGGAACCCATTACCGAGGGCGCTGCCACCTTCAAGGTGTATCACAACCCACTGATTAACTGGCTGTGGCTGGGCGGTTTTGTCTTTGTGTTCGGCACACTGGTGGCAGCCGCCGGTGAGCGTGACCCCGAATGGGAACGTGAACGGGCGAAGCAGGCCGAAAGTCGTGTTGAGCGCCGTCTGGATGCTGTTTAAGCATAAAAAAACCGGGCAGGGCGCCCGATTTTCTTCGTGAACATTAACAGAAACATTGCTGCACTTTCATGGAACTGCCAGGTCGGACTCCATCGGAATTGCCAGGTCTGAAATGGTGGCGAGAGCCGCCTGCATGATGGAAAACCCCGTGCCGACGTTGATGTTTGCAACCGTGTCGGCGGGCTTGTGATAATGCGGGTTGCCATCCACACCGGCGCAACCGGAGGGCAGCCCGTTGTCAAAGAAGTTTTCGATCACGGTAATCGCCGGAACGCCGTCCACCCAGAAGGAAGCATGGTCAGAGCGGTCGGTGGCGGCGGCAGTGAGATAGTCGAAATGCAGGTTGAGGTTGTAGCGCACGATACTGGAGATCATGGCCTGACCGATGGCATCTGAACCGGGCAGGTTGCCGGCGTGGATCTCGAAGCAGCGGTCGTTGTTGGAGTCATAACCAAACATGTCCAGGTTGACCACGCCCACCACGCTGCTCATGTCATGGTCGTCGGTGTAGGCATCTGAACCGGCCAGGCTGTGTTCTTCGCCGCTGAAGAACACAATGCGGATGGTGCGCTCGTAGTTGTAGTCCTTTAATAATCGCAAGCCTTCCAGCAAGGCAGCCGTGCCGGTGGCGTTGTCATCCGCGCCGGGGGCGTAGATTAATGGGTCGCCCTCGCGCACCACAATGCTGTCATAATGCGCGCTCAATATTACAATTTCCTGCGGGCGACTTTTGCCGGGCAGGGTGACGATGATGTTTTGCCATGTGTAACTGCGTTCGGCGTCGGTGTAGGTGTAAGGGTCAATCTCCACCTGATCGGCGGGAACCATGGAATACACCTGCTCCAGCAAATAGTCGAAGGCGCGGGCGTTGTCCTGACCGGTGAACATGGCATAATTGTAGCGGGAGCTGATTACGGCCGGTTGACCGTTGATGATCACACCCTCCTCGCCGGATAATTTGCGGATCCAGCCCATCCAGTCATCGGGGCGGGTGCGCGAGATCAGGTGCGGGGTGACTTCCTCGGGCGGCAGCGAGATCAAAGCGGCTGGCATGCTGCAGGCCAGTTGCACGATAATTAACAGGATGATGGTGAACGCGAAACGGTAATATTTTTGCATGGTTGCCTTTGTCACGGATAAAGTCAGACAAGGGTATCGAAGAAACGAGGATTTGTCAACACGCATGAACACGCATCCGATGACCATGGACGCCACTCACAAAACGCAAAAACAACGCTTGTGGTTCCGCCTGCTTGCCGCCGCGTGGCTGGCGCTTGCGTTTGGGTTGGGATGGTTTACCCCGGTATCCGCACAGGAGCCCACCCCGCCGCCGGTGAGCGATGACCAGGTTAACGAAGTGGCAAAAAACCTCTACTGCCCGGTGTGTGAGAACATTCCGCTGGATGTGTGCCCCACCAAAGCCTGCTCGCAGTGGCGTGAATTGATCCGTTTGAAGCTGTCGGAAGGGATGAGCGAGGATGAGGTGCGCCAGTATTTTGCCGAACAATACGGCGACCGGGTGCTTTCCACCCCACCGGCGCAGGGCTTGAACTGGCTGGTATACATCGTGCCGCCGGTTGCCGGGGTAATCATCGTGGGGGTGGCGGTGCGCCTGATCATGAACGCCCGCCGCGGGAATATTGAGACCCGAAAAGACCGACCCTCTCAGGCGCTGCCCGAGAGTGATGATGAACGTTACGCGCGCGAACTGGAAGAACTGGCGCGCAGGGATGAGTAAAAATGGCTGAAGGGCAAATGGATGAAACCAAAACCAAACGTGGTCTGCCCTTATGGGTGATCCTGCTGGCTTTTGCCGTGCTGGCTGGTTTTCTTGGCCTGGTGGCATGGGGGCTAAACCGCGCCCAGCAGGGGCCGGTGGCCGTGGGACAGAAAGCGCCTCAATTTGAGTTGACCGGCTTTGATGGTCAGCGGCTGAACTCGGCGCAACTTGCCGGCAAGGTGGTGGTGGTGAACTTCTGGGCGTCATGGTGTGCACCCTGCGAGGAAGAGGCAGCCGACCTGGAAAGCGCCTGGCGGGCTTACAACTCGGAAGATGATGTGGTCTTTGTGGGCGTCAACTACGTTGACACCGAGCCGGATGCACTGGCTTACCTTGATAAGTTTGACGTAACCTATTTTAATGGGCCTGACCTGGGTACGCGGGTTTCGCAGGCATTCCGTATTGTGGGCGTGCCTGAGACTTACGTGATTGACCCTGAAGGCATGCTGGTGTTTGTCAAAAAGGGTCCATTTTCATCAGTTGGTGAGATTCAAGGCGTAATCGATGAAGTATTGCGCTCGCAATTAATAAAATAAACAGTCGGAGAACGCATGGATATCGGTTCAATCCTTATGATCATGGCGCTGGCATTGCTGGTGGGTGTGTATATCGCCAGACCCTTCTTTACGCCGGTGGCGGAACAACCCGCTGTCCAGCCGATCACACCGCAGGAACATGAACGCTCACACCTGCTGGCGGAACGTGAACGGCTGGTGCTGGCTCTGCGCGAGCTGGACTTTGACCATGTGATGGGGAAGATACCGGAGAGCGATTACCCCACCCAGCGGCAGGCGCTGGTGGAAGCTGGCGTTGCTGTGTTACGCAAGTTGAATGAGCTTGAACCCCAGACGGACGCGGCGGCAGGGCAAAATGGTCAGCGCATGGATGGTTCTTCTGTACAGGCCACCGGCAGACGCGGTGAAATGGATGAGCTGGAGGAGATGATCCTGCAGCACCGCCGCAACCGGCAGGAGAAAGCCGCCGGTTTTTGCCCGCAATGCGGCAAGCCGGTACAGAAGACCGATCAATTTTGTTCGGGGTGCGGCACAGCGCTCAACCGGGGCGGAGGTGCAGCGTGAAACGCGCAGGGCTGAAAAGCGGTGCGCGGCTGGCGTGGCTTGCGCTGTTGATCGTCGCGGCTGTGCTGCTGAGCGGGTGTTCCTTCTCTCTGGCTCAGGACATTCTGCCGCCGGAAAATTTTCAATCTCCACAAACACAGGTGACGCCGGACAAGGCGGTTTCGCTGCCCATGGTCCCGCCTGACCCATCGCAGGGGGCGGCGATCTACGCTGAGAAATGCGCCGCATGTCACGGGCCTGCCGGGCTGGGCGACGGCGCACAGGCAGGAGAACTGCCGGTTCCGGTTCCCGCCCTTTCCAATCCTGACCTGGTGCAGCTTGCCCGTCCCGACCTGTGGTTCGACATGGTAAGCAATGGCAATCTGGAGCGTTTCATGCCGCCTTTCTCAGGCAGCCTCACCGAACGCCAGATCTGGGATGTGGTGGCTTATGCCTTCACCCTGCGCGCCAGCCAGGATGACCTGGCAGCGGGTGAGCAGGTTTACCGCGAAACCTGCCAGTCGTGTCATGGTCCTGCCGGTGGGGGGGATGGTGAACGCGCGCAGGATAACGGGGTCAATGTTCCAAGCTGGCAGGACCCCAGGCGGCTGATTGATTTTTCGGATCACCGCATGGAGGTGGTGATTGCCAACGGTGAGGGCGAAATGCCCGGTTACACCGGTGTGTTGAATGTGGAAGAGCGGCGCCAGGTGACATGGTTCGTGCGTTCGCTCAGTTTTGCCCAGGATGGCGACCTGATCGGGCAATCACCTGAGGTTGAACCCACTCTGGCTGGCAGCTTCCGTATTCACGGACAGGTTACCAATGGCTCAGGTGCGCCGCTGGCGGATGGCATGACGGTGCAATTGCTGGGGTTTGATAACATGCAGCAGGTATTGATGAAGGAAGCTCCGGTGGAGAAGGACGGCTCGTATCAGTTCACCAACATCGAGCTGGAATCAGGGCGCGGGTTTGTATTGATGATGCAGTATCAAAACACGATGTTCTATTCAGACATCCTGGAGAGCGCCCAGATCCGCCCGGGTGACATGGTTTCATTGCCGCTGCAAATTTATGAAAGCACCACCAACCTGGCAAACCTGGTGGCGGAACGCGGGCACATCTTCTTTGATTTTAGCGAGCCGGGTTCGGTCAGCATTGTGGAATTATTCATCATCTCCAACCGCTCTGACCGGGTTGTGGCGGGTGAGAGTGAAGGCATGCCGGTGATCCGCTTTGACCTGCCCGAGGGCGCCACCGATTTGCAGTTTGAGAATGGCGAGCTGGGCGGGCGCTTTGTGGAAATTCCGGGTGGCTTTGGCGATACGCAAAGCGTGCTGCCCGGTAATGCCCAGCATCAGGTCCTGTTTGGATACCGGTTGCCCTATAATGGCAAGGCGAATATTCAGTTGAGCATGCCGCTGCCTGTGCGTGCAGTGGTGGTGGCGGCGCCGGGCGGCAACGGGGTGCATCTGCAGAGTGAGCAATTGTTGGACTCAGGCGAACGTCAGGTGCAGGGAACCAGCATGCACATGTATGGCGCCAGTGACATGCCGGCAGGCAGCCAGTTGAGTATCAACCTGAGCGGCAGGGCGCGCAGCAGTGGTTCAACCCTCACCGGTGGAACCACCACGGGGCTGGTGCTGGGTGGGCTGGCGTTTGGGGTGGCGTTGATTTTCACCGGTTTGTGGTGGCGCGGGACGCAACAGCAGCGCAAAGCACCGGTTGGCGAGCCGGAACAGCAGGATGATGTGGAAGGCCTGTTGGACGCCATTGTGGCGCTGGATGACATGCACAGAGCCGGCAATCTGCCGGATGACGCCTACCAGATGCGCCGCGGCGAACTCAAGGAACGATTGCGCCGCGCCCGCTCCATGCAGGCGGATCAGAGATAAGCAACGCAAACCATACTGAAGGGCGGAGAGGATATGCAGTCAGGCGAGGGCGCTGGTGTGATTAAAACCGAGCGACTATCCAAGCGTTTTGGCGTCAAAATTGTGCTGCGGGCTGTGGACTTTACTGCCAGTACAGGTGAGTTTGTCGCCCTGCTTGGGCCCAACGGGGCAGGCAAGACCACGCTGCTGCGCATCCTGTCCTCGCTCTCGCGGGCAAGCAGCGGGCGCGTGCAGGTGGCGGGGCACTGGCTGCCGGATGAAGCCGCGGCAGTGCGGCGGCGGCTGGGGGTGGTGACCCACCAGCCCCTGCTGTATGGCGATCTGACAGCTGAGGAAAACCTGCGCTTTTATGCACGCATGTATGCCCTTTCAGACGTCGAAAACAAAATCAACGCAGTGCTGGAAAACGTCGGGCTGGCAAAACGACGCAAAGACCTGGTGAGAACCTTTTCGCGCGGCATGCAGCAGCGCCTGGCGATTGGGCGGGCGGTGCTGCACGACCCCGATGTATTGCTGCTGGATGAGCCTCATACCGGGCTGGATCAGCAGGCATGTGAGATGCTCGACAGTGTGCTGCGGCGGGTGACCAGTGAGGGCCGCACGGTGGTGATGACCTCACACGACTTTACCCGCGCAGAAGCCCTGGCATCCCGTTTTGATGTGCTGACCGAAGGACGCATTGTGGCCAGTACTGCGCGCGCCGACCTGGCGCAGGACGGCCTGCAGGCGTTTTATCGCACATCGTTGGAAAAAGCAGTGCGAAAAGCCGGAAAGGTCCCAGCATGACTCCTTTCCTGCGCGCCATGTGGGCGGTTGTGTGGAAGGACCTGATCAGCGAACGCCGCAGTCGCGAACTGATCACCTCGATGTTGATCTTTGCGCTGCTGGTGGTGTTCATCTTTAACTTTGCGCTTGAACTGGACCCGCGCACGCGTTCAGACGTGACCGCCGGGGTGTTGTGGACCACGTTTGTGTTTGCCGGAACGCTTGGGCTAAACCGTTCGATGGCAGTCGAAAAAGACCGCGGCTGCCTGGATGGTCTGTTGCTGGCGCCGGTTGACCGTTCGGCGATTTATTTTGGCAAGCTGCTGGGCAACTGGTTGTTCCTGCTGTTGGTGGTGGTGATCATCCTGCCGGTGTACGCGTTATTTTACAATGTCAATGTTTTTCAACCGGGGTTGATCGGCGTGATCCTGCTGGGTACATGGGGGTATGTTGCGGTGGGCACGCTGTTGAGCGCCATGGCAGTGCAGGCGCGCACGCGCGATATTTTGCTTCCCATTTTGTTGTTTCCGGTCGCCATTCCTGTGGTCATCGCTGCGGTGAAAGCCAGTTCGGGTTTTTTGCAGGCGCTGCCGGTTGGCGATATTGTCCCCTGGGTGAATTTGCTGGTGGGTTATGACGTAATATTTACCGCCCTGGCGTTCATGGTGTTTGACGCCGTGGTGGATGAATAATGAGATCCGAGGAGGGAAAATTGAAGTCTCAACCAAAAGCATTGACCGTGCTGGATGTGGTCAGCGGATTGTTACTGGCGGCTGCCACCGCCATGGTATTCTTTTATGCGCCGGTGGAAGCCGTGATGGGGCCGGTGCAAAAAGTGTTTTACTTTCACGTGGCAGCTGGTTGGGTGGGCATGCTCAGCTTTCTGGCTGCTGCGATCTGCGGTGGGGTGTACCTGGCGCGGCGCGACCGGCGCTGGGATATCGCTTCTGTGGCGGGGGTGGAGATCGGCATGGTGTTCATGCTGATCAACATCGTCACCGGCGCCATCTGGGCCAGGCCGATCTGGAATGCGTGGTGGACGTGGGACCCGCGTTTGACCACATCCACCATCATGGAACTGGTGTACGCTGCCTACCTGATGCTGCGCACCGGCATTGAAGACCCCGACCGGCGCGCGCGTTTTGGCGCGGTGTATGCCATCATCGGTTTTGTCAGTGTGCCGATCACGTTCTTCTCGATCCGGCTGTTCCGCACCATCCATCCGGTGGTGATCGGTTCAGGTGACCCGAATGCCACCGGCGCGTTTGACATGACCACCACCATGCTGCAGACTTTCCTGTTCAGTCTGGCGGTCTTTTCGGTCCTGTTTGTCGATATCTTCTGGCACCGCATGCGCCTGGGCCATTATGCTGACCGGCTCGAGCAGCGCCGTCTGGGCCTGGCTGAATAAAGGGAGGAAAACATGGATGCACCAGCCGATACGTTAAATTACATGATCGCCGGTTATGCGGTGATTTTTATCAGCATGGCTGGCTATGTCGCCAGTCTGATTCTCCGCTGGAACGGCCTGCGCCGTGAGGAGCAGTATCTGGAGAGCCTCACCGAACTGGAGGATGGCACGGATACGGTTGTGGTGGAAAGCCTGAATTAGAGCAGGGCGGTGGGGGTCAGCAGCAGCATCAGCAGGTTAAACACAGCGTGAGCGATCATGGCTGGAATGAGACTGCGGGTTTGTTCAGCCAGCCAGGCGCACACCAGACCGAGAACAAAAGCAGGCAGCAGCAGCAAAGGGCGCAGTTGCGCCGCGGCGAAAAGCACCGCAGTAACAACCAGCCATGCCGATGGTGACAGGCGGGCGGGTGCGCGTTCCAGCATCCACACCCGCCAGAACCATCCGGCGGCGAGCGGATTGATGATCAGCGCACACGCGGCGATGACCACCCAGATGAGAGCGCCGGGAGCACCCAGGTCCGGGCGGGCAAGCTGATCGGGGGAACCGATCAATTGCAGCAAAAATGCGCCAGTCAGAAAACACCCCAGCCCCGCCAGCCCGCCCGCAACCAGGGTTGACAACGGAAGACGGACCGGGCTGATTTTTCGCAGGGATGCCGGCAGGTTGATCATCAGGATTGCCAGCAGAACGAGGCTGCTCCACAGGATAAACCATGGAAAACCCGCCCCTGGCAGCAGCAGGGGGTGCACCGGACGGTAATACTCCGTCCAGGCGGCCAGCATGTCGGGCAGGGTGAACAACAGAAAGGGCAAACCGTAGGCGCATATGAGCGCCAGCAGCGCCTGGGATGGAAACCCAAACTCAATTGGCGAACCGGAGCGGGCTGCCAGCGCCCACTTCATACCGGCGGCGCTGATCAGCAGCGAAAAGGTTGCCAGGGCCAGCAGCATACCCAGCTTGCGCTCCACGGGTTGATCAGCGGCAAGCGACAGGCGCAGCGCCAGAAAGACCAGGCCAAAAAAAGCCAGCGCCAGCAGGAGAATGAGCAGGGTTCGCAAGAGTTGTTTTTTTGACATTTGTGGGCAAGCAGGCCGCCCCGTCGGTTGGATCCGGCGGGGCGGCATTTTTATTGATCAGGTTGCTCCGGTGCAGAACGCATCAAATGTTAGCGGCAGCCGCCCAGGTCGCCCGGTGTCTGGCACAGGGTGGGGGTGGCTGACGGCATGACCGTGGTGGTCTGGGTGGGCGTGCGCGTGATGGTGCGCGTCTGCGTGATGGTGCGGGTGTACGTACGGGTGGGCGTGCGTGTAATGGTGCGCGTTGGCGTACGTGTTCCGGTGCGGGTGGGTGACAACGTGATGGTTGGCGTCATGGACTTGGTGGGCGTCATGGACTTGGTGGGTGTACGCGTGATGGTGCTGGTGCGGGTGGGTGTGGGCGTGTTGGCCGAGATCTGGAAGGAGACCCGCTCCAGGTTTGACTTGACGCGGTAGTAATTTTGAATTTTGCTGGTACGCCCGCGTGCCAGGATGTACACCGTGTAGTTGCCCGACTCAATAATCTTGTTGTTGACACCGTTGAACTTCCAGTAGTCCACATACGGGGTGGCGCTGATGCAGTTGTTGCCGCTCATGCCAAACAGACAGGTGCTGTTGGAGCCGGAATTTTTCACCCAGTGCACCAGGGTTCCGGTAGAGTCGTAGACGTACATGTAGGTGTAGTCACGGCTCAGCCCGTTGAAATTGGTGTTGGCGCGCACCCAGAACGGGCCGCTGACCGAACCGGGTGTGCCGGAGTACGAGATGGTAAATTCGGGACCTTCCCGGCCGGTCACATCCAACGAACAATTCAATGTACCGTTGACGCGATAGTTAATGGTTCCGGTGAAATCAGATGTCCAGAAGAAGGACTGGTAGTCTGACGGGCCGGGGTTATCGCTCATGAACGGATAGGCGTAGAAGTAGAACGGGGAGAGGTAATCCCAGTGGAACCAGATGCTGCTGCCGGCGTTGATACGCTGGTTGGCAAAATTATGCTGGAATGGATAGTTGCTGACATTGGCCGGATCGTAGATATTGGCCAGGCTTGAATAGCGGTTCTTGGTGTACTTGTCAAAGGTATGACCGCTGGGCGGGCTTTCGACCTCGTTATGATAGTCGCCGTTGTAAGCCATGCGCGCCCCGTAGATGTCAATTGGGAAGGGCCCCAGATTCTTGAGATAGGTCTCCAGGGTGCGCCCGTAGTAACTGGATGAGGGAACCAGGTCCTGAATGGTCAGATCCTCATAACCCGTGATCACATCCAACTGCGAGCAGTCAGGGGTGGGGGTGGCGGTTGGGGTGCGCGTGGAAACCGCCACATACTGGACCGGCGCCAGGTATTGTCCGGCGATTACCACAGGGCCGGCAATGCCAGGGCCTGACCAGCCGACTGCGAAGTTGTCGCCGCCGCTGCCTTCCTTGTGGCGGGACTCAACGTAGTAGAACTGGCCGGCTTGCAGTGGAATGGGAGTAGATTCATATACATCTGAATCATTCCAGTTTAAAGCAGACGCCCAGCCCGATGTCCACGAGACCCGTTGTTTATTGGCAGGATTGAGGTCGGAGCTGATGTAAAAATCAGAGGCATCGTCAGAAACGCTCCAGAAGGTGTAAGCGCCGTCATAAGGCGGGCACAGGTAGCCGCGATAGGTTTGACCGTAGTAATTTCCAAAACTGGTGGGAGCCTGGAAGTCGGTGTCGTATTCATAACCCGACGGGCTGGATGGGTAATATGGGCTGTTTTCTAGGTCTCGTACGGCTGAGCCGCTGATACCCTCCCAGTACTCCCGCAAGATCGTACCGGTATTGTCACAGGTGGCGGGGGTGGGGGTTAATGTCTTGGTGGGTGTCAGGGTGATGGTTGTGGTGATCGAAGAGGTTGGAACCAGGGTGAAAGTGGATGTTTCGGTTGGGGTCAATGATGTGGTGGGGGTGTAAGTGTACGTGTTGCCAACCGCAATGGAACCCGCCAGACCGGTGACGCGGGAGGTGCGGAATTTTTCCACCAGGCCTTCGCGCTGCGAGGTCAGGCGCAGGGTGGGCCACCAGTTGCTGATGAAGGGCGTGATGAGGGTGTGGCGGTAAGTGAGCACCACACGCACCCGGTCGCCAGGACCGCCGGCGTCATCCACCAGATGCGTGGTGTTACCCGACAGCGTATCCACCTCTTCACAGTAAATGGGGTAAACCAGGTCGGGCATATCCTCGGGAGGAATGGGGG
>DAOUGC010000191.1:0-4316 GCA_034429695.1 Levilinea sp. | reverse complement strand
GACGTTGCAAATGAACCGGTCTCTGAAGGGTTTGGACCCAACTCGTTGTCTGAGGCCGCATGGAAGATGATTGCTTCGAGAGAGACCCTGGGCTGCATTGATCACCCGGATGCCCGCGGCAGGATCGCCGGATGGTGCGGCGATACCATGCAGATCGATCTGCGTTTGATGGGGGGATTGATCAAAGAGGCGCGCTACATCACTGACGGCTGCTGGGCGACCCATGCCTGTGGGAGCATGATCACGCACATGGTACAAGCCATGTCTGTGGCAGAAGCGGAACGCATTTCTCCGGCTGATCTCGTTAATGCGCTGGGCGGTTTGCCGGAAGATCACCAGCACTGCGCCAGTCTGGCGGTTTCCACCCTGCGTGATGCGCTCCATAAAGTCAAAGCAGGATGAAGACCTCGTTGGATTGCATTCCGTGCATCATGCGGCAGACGCTGGACGCTGCCCGTATCGTTTCACCTGATCCATGCGTTCACCAACAGGCGCTGCGTGATACGCTGCGATGGGCGGCCGAAGTGGATTTCAGCCTGTCGCCGCCCGAGATGGCGCAATATGTCCACCGCCACCTGCGCAAGGTGATCGGTGTGAACGATCCTTACCGCGCGATCAAAGACCGCACCAACCGTCTGGCGATGGAACTGGTCCCATCGCTGCGGGCTGAGATCGAGACCTCCGCCGACCCGCTGCTGATAGCAGCCCGGCTTGCCATTGCTGGCAACATCATCGATCTGGGAGCCAACGGAAACTGGAAGGAATCGGATGTGCACCTGGCGGTGAAAAACGCCTTTACCGAGCCATTATATGGTGAGATGGACGAATTTCGCCGCAGTGTGGCAGAAGCTAAGTCCATTTTATACCTGGCGGATAATGCCGGTGAAATCGCCTTTGACCGTTTTTTGATCGAGCAGCTCTCACCGCCGCGGGTTACGCTGGTGGTGCGGGGCGGGCCGGTGATCAATGATGCCACGCTTGATGATGCGCGGGATGTGGGCCTGGATCGCGTGGTGCATGTGATCGATAACGGCTCGGATGCACCGGGAACGCTCCTGTCGGATTGCAGCGCGGAGTTCCGTTCACGTTTTGACAACGCCGATCTGATCATCTCCAAGGGGCAGGGCAATTTTGAGACCCTCAATGACGCCCCGGGGAACATCTTTTTTCTGTTCAAGGTCAAATGCCCGCTGGTGGCGGCTCATGTGGCTCAGCCGGTGGGAATGCAGATGCTCCTGGCGGGAGCGCGAAGGGTCGAAAAGGCATGAAATACGTGTTTGGCCCGGTTCCATCCAAACGGTTGGGGCAATCGCTGGGGGTGGATACGATCCCGTTGAAGACGTGCAACTGGAACTGCGTCTACTGCCAGTTGGGGCGCACCCAGCCGGTCACCAATCTGCGCAAGCAGTATTACCCGCCAGAAGAAATTGTGGCAGAAGTGCGGGAAACCCTGCAGGCGCACCGGCCTGGTGAGATCGATTGGGTGACCTTTGTCGGTTCGGGTGAACCGCTGTTGCATGAGAGCATGGGCTGGCTGATCCGCCAGGTGAAGCAGAATACAGATCTGCCTGTGGCAGTGATCACCAATGGGTCGTTATTGTATTTGCCTGAGGTGCGTGAGGAGCTGCTGGCGGCTGATGCCGTGCTGCCGACGCTGGACGCAGGTAGTGAAGCACTGTATCGCAAGATCAACCGCCCGCACGCCGGGAGCACGTTCAAGCGGCAGGTGGATGGGCTGGTCACCTTCCGGCGTGAATATCAGGGCCGGTTGTGGGTGGAGGTGATGCTGTTGCAGGGGGTGAACGACACGCCCGAAGCCCTGCGCGATCTGGCTGCGGTGCTGGAAAAGGTGCAGCCCGATGCGGTTCACATCAACCTGCCCACCCGCCCGCCGGTGGAAACCTGGGTTCATCCAGCCAGCGAAGAGGGGTTGTTGCAAGCACTGGCGATCCTGGGGGATGTTGCCGTGGTGGTGCATCCAGCGGAAGGCAGCTTTGACTTGAGCGGGTATGATGACCCGTTGGATGCCATTCTGGCGATCATCACACGGCATCCGATGCGCGAAACCGAGCTGGAGCGCACGCTGTCGCGCTGGTCGCCGGGCAGGGTTCAGCAGGTGCTGTCTGACCTGGACGCCAGCGGGCGGGCGCAGGTGGTGGAGCGGCACGGGGTACGCTTCTGGAGTTCCGCGCCATCTCATTATCCAGATGAAGCGCACAGCCGAAAACCGGAATGAGAATAAAGTAAGGGTTGGGAAGCTCCAGCCCTTTTTTTGTCCTGTGCAGCCGGGGAAAGGCCGCGATGGCTGCGCATAGCCACGCCCAATGGGTTCATGAAAAAATTCAAACTTAGAGCGGATTTATTCGCAGCCGGATCGATGGCATGTGCTATACTCTTTTTAATGCTCGAGCAAGTCGTTGATCATGGATGATGTGTGGTTTATTCCATCCTGCTTGTTCCGTATGGGAACAGGCGCGGGGAGGGACCGGGACGATGAAGGATCATCGAAGAATTCTGGGTGTATCGCCTGAGGCTTCACTGGCTGAGATTGAAGCGCTGATTAATGATCGGCTGGAGCAGTGCCTGGGTTTGGTTTCACACTCTGACCCCGAAGTTGCCCGAAAAGCCAATAAATATTATCAGTTCCTCCTGGAAGCCAGGCAGGTGCTTTTGACATATCCTGCCGAGGGGGATGCTGCCCCTGTTTCTGATGAGCGAGTGGTCGCTGAACCTGCGTCCTCACCGGTTTCATCTCCCCTGGTGGACAACGGGGAAACTTCTGGCAAATGGGAGCAGGTGGAACAAACCCAACCGCTTGTCATCCCTGCTCAGAGTGTCCCGGAGAATGGGGGGCATCTTGCTGCCAATCCGATCAGCGTCCAGACAGAAGCGCCGGCGGCTTTACCGGGGGGAAATGGTCATTTGCCATCCCCTCAAGCTCCACTCGCTGATTCACCTGCGCCGGAACACCCCACCACGGAACGGGAAGGACACTGTCCGGCCTGTCATTTTGACAACCCCGCACATGCGCGTTATTGCCAGCACTGCAATACGCAAATCGGCAAGGAATGTCCGTCCTGCCTGACGGTCAACCGGGTGAATGTCCATTATTGCAGCCAGTGTGGGTTTGATTTCAGAGCTTATGAAATTGAACAGCGCAAGGAAAAGCGCCTCCAGCAGAATCGGGGGAGGATCACCGAGCTTAATGAGATCATCCGTCGTGAAAAAGCCAATCAGGAAGGCTGGCGCGATGCGCAGGCGGGAACCCATCCAAAGAACAGCCCCGATGCGGCTCGTGTTTATGACCGCATCCTTTCCAGTCATCCAGTACCCAACCTGTGGTGGTTGTGGATCATTCTGGCGGTGCTGGTGGCCATTTTTTGTGGTCTGGTTTTAAGGTTGCCGCAGGATATTGCCCTGTACATCGGGTTGGGCTGCGCACTGCCTGCCGGGCTGGCGGTGCTGCGCGCGGGAGCGGGCTGCCAGGTATCGCTGGCGGTGTGGGTGGTTGGTGGGGGAATTGCTGCGGCGGTGGTGGCTTGGGGTTCGCAGTTTATGATCGGCATTTTGTGCGGGCTGCTCTCGCTGCCAATCATCTACTTGCTGGGCAATCAGATCTCCGAAGCCATACAAAAATCGGCGGTGAAGGATGCGGTGGGGGCAGAACTGGCGCAGACAACGGCCAGAATTCAGGCTGCCGAAGCAGAGCTGGCCAGTCTGACGAAGTAAGGTTGAACCTCTCAGCGGATATTGGAAATTGGGAACGGCGGGTTGGCCGTCTACGAATGGAAAAAGAGTAAGCGGATACGGACATCCAGGGTTGACTTTCAGGTGTGGGTGATGGCACAGGCATGGATGTAACCACCAATGAATGCGCATTTTCACGCCGCGCCTCAACAATCGGCAGGTTTTTGTAGGGGACGGGCGGGAGGAGCCAGGTAAATCATCCCGGCGCGGCATGGCCCGTCCCGATAAGGGGTCCATTGTCGGCATACGCCGTGCGCCCCGAGGAAGATCGGATGTCATAAACGACGGGTTGGAAGAACGTCTCGCGTTCCATTCGTGTCATTCGATTTTTCGTGACTTTCGTGTTTGCTTTTCCCCCACCCCGAAAAATATAACACGGATTCCACGAACGACGAAATTTACGAAGATTTCTCGTTCGTGCCGTCGTGATAAAACCTTTATACATTTCCACATCCACAAAAACGGCGGGTTCAAAAGCGAACCTGCCCAACAGCTACGGATCGGTTACGAATCGGCGGCTTGGAAAAGCACCAAGCCGCCCTACACAGAGCCGCCGGCTCGCCACACAG
>DAOUGC010000190.1:0-9426 GCA_034429695.1 Levilinea sp. | reverse complement strand
CCGTAGGAATGGGACACCAGTTGCGCCTGACGGGCCATCTCATGCTGCATGCGCCGCACGGCGGCGGTGGCGGGCGGCAGGTCCACCCAGCGCTGCCCGTTGAGTACCGTATCAATTGCCTGGCGGGTTTGAATGGAGATGCTGTCGGCATTGCCATTGCCCGAGTTGGTCTCAACGCTCAGGTTGAACATCTCAGCCAGTGATTGTTCCATCTGGCTGATGGTGTTGGCGCGCAATACATAAATGGGCATGCCGCGGTCCTCAGCTTCAACGATGGGCTGCTGCCGGTTGCGGTAATAGGTGCGCAGGGTGATGAGCACTTCGGCATCTGCCAGGTCCCGGACCACCAGCACGGGCAAGCCAAGCCGTTTGGCGGCCTGTACCAGCCGGCTGCGGGCCAACCCGTATGGGTACACCTTGATGGGCTGGACGCGCGACACATCTCCGGAATATTGGCCGGAAATCTCACCGTGATAAAGTGGCAATTCCAGCTCTTCATCGCGGCGCACTTCGCGGTTATCCCGCCGCACCGGTCCGCTGGCCATCTCGCGGGAGGGGGTGCGGTCTCCCCGACGAGTGCCGCCATTGGCAGGCTCGCGGCCCAGCGGGCGTGGGGGCAGGGCGGGGATGCTCGGTTTCTCAATGTGCAGGTTGCCGTCCTGGTCGCGGTAGCGGATCTCCGGCTGGGGTGGGTAGCCGCGCAGCAGGGCGTCCACCGCGGTGGAAACGTCGGCGTGGATCACCAGGTAGTCGCGCTCCTGGATCTCGATCAACACGTCAAAAGTGGGTGGGGCGCGCCGTTCCAGCACGGTTTTCTGTGTGCCGCGCCGGCGGGCTTCCTCGTCAGACAGGGTGACGCTTTCGATGCCGCCGATCAGGTCTGAGAGGGTTGGATTGAGCAGCAGGTTTTCCAGCGTGCGCCCGTGGGCAGTGCCCACCAGTTGCACACCGCGTTCTGCGATGGTGCGGGCGGCCTGGGCTTCCTGCTCGCGGCCAATCTCGTCGATCACGATCACTTCGGGATTGTGATTTTCCACCGCCTCGATCATCACCTCGTGCTGCAGCGATGGCATGGCAACTTGCATGCGGCGCGCCTTGCCCACCGCAGGGTGGGGCACATCGCCGTCGCCGCCGATTTCGTTTGAGGTGTCAACGATGATTACGCGTTTCTTTTCAGCCAGGATGCGCGCTGATTCGCGCAGCATGGTGGTCTTGCCGATGCCAGGCTGGCCGAGGATCAATACGCTTTTGTCCGATGTGATCAGGTCCTCGATGATGTCGATTGTGCCGTACACAGCGCGGCCAACGCGCGAAGTAAGCCCAACGATGTGCCCGCGTCGGCTGCGAATGGCTGAGATGCGGTGCAGGGTGCGTTCCAGACCGGCGCGGTTGTCGGCGTCAAATGCACCGATACGCTCGGTGACCAGTTTGATGTCTTCTTCTGTAATCTCCTGGTCGGTCAACTGTACTTCGCCATCCACATAACGCGCGAAAGGCACCCGACCCAGGTCCATGACGATTTCCAGGAGATTGTCCTGGTTGTTGATTTCCTTGACCGCCTGGGCGATATGCGGCGGCAGGACGCTCATGAGCGCCTGCAAATCATCAGTTATTCTTCTTTGTGTCATAAAACTCTTATCCACCTGTATGCGGCTCTTGATGTACCAGCCGCACGGAATGATCAAAAAAGGTTCAATCGTGAGCCGTCGTGGCATTGCTGCGCGACGACTGGCGCGTGATGCTCGCGCCGGGTTCGGTTTTCACTTTGTCGATCACGCCCAAACGCGGGCTGGTGACGGTTGAACGTTGCAGGCGCGCCAGATGTTTCACCAGCAGTGCGGTGCGCATGCCCGGCTCGGCGGCCAGATTGTTCAACAGGGGTTCCAGCCACGCCTGGTATGATCGCACCGCCAGGTAAATGGGCCGGCCCAACAGTGGAGAAAGCTGTTCGCACAGGGCAGACAGCAATCCTCCAGCGTTACTCACCGAAGGATGAATAATGGGGTTTAGAAAAATACCTTGAGGTCCATGGTTGGTCTCCACAAATCCGAGAACTTCATCATCCTGCCGATACACCAGCCCCTGATAAGTGATACGGGGCTGCAGCCGTTCATTGGGGAAAGCCTCAGCACCTTGCACCAAAGGGGGGACCAGACATTGGTACAGGTTGCGAACAGGAATTTCGTCCAGACTGACGGCCGGTTTCCACACTGTTCTGGTTGGGGCATCGCCGGATCCATTGCCGTTCGAGCCGCTGCCAGTAAAGCGCCAGATGCGTTGCCATGCATATACATTGAATCCTGCTTTGCGCACGGCTTCAAAAGCAGGCGAGGTTTCTTCAAGTTCAGCCAGCAGGGTGAGCGCTCCCCAATCACCGGCATGGGCAGCCATATCCTCCAGCAGCAGGTTGAGGGCTGGAGTGGCAATTGCCCGTTCCGGCGCCAAATAAGACAGACGCGCCGAGCGGTTGCCCATTCGGTACTGCATGCTGCCCATCAAGGGCTGGATGGATTTATCACCGCGCACAATGCTGGAATAGGTGCTGTAGGCAGGGTGCAGCGTGGTCAGCGATGCCGCAAACCCGATGGGGCTGCCGCGGGTGAGGAGCTGGGTCTTGTCCAGCGCAAGGATCTCACCGCGATATTTGTAGAGGGTTACCAGATCATGCCAGGCAAGCTCCCTGACGTTCATTCGTTGATTTTCCAATCGCAATATTCCACTGGCGATTTCCCGCTGTTCAGTGGTGGTTAAATCCCTCGGGGGCCGGAAATCGCTTCATGCCCCCAGTTTTTATGATTGTACCATGAGCGGTAAAGCGGGACAAATATTTAGCTGCCCGATAAAGGATTGAAAAAGAACACCCCGCGAGCCGTTATCCGGTGGCGCGGGGTGGTGAGTGCGTGATAAAAACAAATGTTATCCGCTGAAACTGCCTTTCATGCGCCAAACGTAAATCCCCAGGCCAACGCCGCCCAAAAGCAACATGCCGCCCAGAATGGCAAGCAATGGCGAGGTGCTGGTGGTTTGCCCTGCCCCGGGGTCATCCACCGGGCCCTGCGAACCGACCTGTGCGCCAAAGTTGATGGAATGAGAATCACCTGCTTTGACAACCAGGGGGAAGTTCATGGCGGTGGTGGAATTGAAGCCCTCGGGGGGCGCCACGCTGATGTTGTAATCGCCCTCGGGGATTTCAGAATAGCACAGTGGCGCCGCGCCTTCCTGGGTGTCGCCGGTCAAAGATACCTTGCCGGCGTTGTCACTGAGTGATACTGCACCGCCGCCCAGTTGCGTCTCGCCGCCATCAGGAACGGCATTGCCGTTGATGTCGTTGAACAGGTAGATGCACACCTGACCGCTGCCGTTAAAGGCCGTGGGGGTGGGCAGCACCGGGGTGTCGGGGGGGGCGGGGCCTTCGGTGGCGGTGGGTTCCTGCACGGTTCCCAGCAACAGCTTCTGTCCCACCATCAAGGAGCAGGCTTCGTCCAGATTGTTCTGGGTACGCAGAGTATTGATATCCACGCCGGTGAGCAGCGAGATGCCCAGACAGTTGTCATTTTCCTGCACAACGTACAGGATGCGCCCGTCGGCATCGGGGGTGGGCGTGGCGTAATAGACCTGGGCGGAATTATCGGCCTGTACGGGGGAAGTCAGAACAAGCGCGGTTCCGGCCAGCAGGAGCATGGCGAACAGGGGAAACCAAATTTTTTTCATAAGTTGAACCAGGCGCCAACCCTGAAAGTGGAAACCCTGGGCAGGCGGTTTGAAAATTATATCATGAACGATTTGCCAGAGATTCGGCGCGGCTGCGTGCCCAGTTGAGCGTCTCCTGGGCGGCGCTGCGGTTGGCATCGGTCAGGTTGCCCAGCATCTGTGCCAGCTCGTCCAGACGCACGGCGCCACTTAATGATTCCACGCGTGTGGTGGTGCGGCCATCCTGAACGTGTTTTTGCACGCGGAAATGCTGATCGCCAAAGGCAGCCAGTTGTGGAAGATGGGTGACGCACAGTACCTGATGGCTGCGCCCAAGCTGCCACAGCTTTTCGCCGATCACGCCGCCAACGCGCCCGCCAATACCCTGATCGATCTCGTCAAACACCAGGGTGGGCACTTCGTCGGCGCGGGCAAGCACATTTTTGAGCGCCAGCATCAGGCGCGAGGTCTCGCCGCCGGATGCGATCTTGACCAGTGGTTTAAGCCCTTCGCCAGGGTTGGGCGCGATCAGGAACTCCACCTGGTCCAGCCCCCACTCATCAAAGCCAATCCGACTGCCATCCGGCAGGGTGATGCCATGTTCGTCGGGACGGTACTGCATGTCCACATGGAAGCGCGCGCCAGACATGGACAGGTCGGTCAGTTCGGTCTCGACGCCGCGTGCCAGTTCGCCGGCAGCCTGTTTGCGTGCTTCTGAAAGCCGCATACCGTGACCGGCAAGCTGCGCCAGCAGCGCGTTTTCGCTCTCCTCCAGCTCGGCAATGCGTTCACCGGCATGGGTGATGGCGTCAAGCTGGGCGCGGGCTTCGCGCTCAAAGGTGAGCACGGCTTCAATACTGCCGCCGTACTTGCGTTTGAGGTTGTTGATCAGATCCAGGCGGTCCTCCACCTGTTCCAGACGGCGCGGGTTGAACTCGATCTGTTCCTGATACAGGCGCAGGGTGCGCACGATATCGTCAATGTTGTCCATCACGCCTTCTGCCTGCTGCTGCATGGGCTCAAGCGAGCGGTCAATGCGGCTGAGCGAGCTGAGTGCGTCCACCACCTGACCCAGCAGGTCGGAAATGGCGGGGACTTCACCTGAACCCTCGTCGAGCAGCGACAGCGTTTGCTGCGCCAGGTCAGCCAGGCTCTCGGCGTTGGCCAGCCGGTCGCGTTCGCGGCGCAGTTCCTCTTCCTCATCGGTTTGCAGGTGGGCGCTTTCGATCTCCTGCACCTGGAAGGTGAGGAAGTCGGTGCGGCGGGCGGCGTCGGTCTCGGTCTGACGCACAGCGGCCAGTTGACGGCGCACGTCAAGCAGTTCACGATGGGTTTTATGCCAGGCATCCAACAGGCCCGTATCAGCGGCAAAGCGGTCCAACAGGCGCACATGTTGACGCACGTTGAGCAGCGAGAGATGCTCCGACTGCCCATGAATATCCACCAGGTACGCGCCGAGGTCCTTAAGCAGGGAAACCGCCACGCTGCGTCCGTTGACACGCGCCACGCTGCGGCCCTCTTTGCGCAGCTCGCGCCCCAGGGTGACCGTGTTTTCATCGTCCAGCAGGTCTTCGGCTTTCAGCAGGTCGGTGACAACCTGACGGCTGGCATCCGGAATGGTGAAGGTGGCCTCCACCATGGCGCGATCAGCACCGGCGCGGATCATGGTGGGGTCGGTTTTGCCGCCCACCACGCACACCAGGGCATCCAGCAGGATGGACTTGCCAGCGCCGGTTTCACCGGTAAAGGTGATCAAGCCCTTACCCGGGCGCAGCTCTAGTTGCTGGATGATGGCGAAGTTTTCTATGCGGAGTTCGGTCAGCATACGCCTGCCTTTATCTGCCGATTTGAATGCCGCTCAGCCGGTAGTACACCGTGCTGGCGATCAGGAAGGTGTAAATGGCGGGCCACAGCACGCCGATCAGGCTGCCGCCCAGCAGGCGCAGCAACAACAGCGGCAGCGCACCAGCCACAGCAGCAACGGTGGCGACGATGAACAGCGTCTTTGATCTGCGCTTGCGGATCACCCAGCGCACGCCCTCGGCAATGATCATACCGGCAATGGGCGCCAGGAAGATGGTGAAAAAGCCGATCATGCCGACGATCAGGCTGCCCACGCCGGAGAGCACCCCGGCGGTGAGGATGGCAAGGGGATAATCCCACCAGCGGGCGGTTTCAAAATTACGCTGCAGCCCGCGCACACACTTTTTGCAGCGGTACCCGGTGGGGGTTAACACGGCGCATTCAGGGCAGATTGGGTCGCCACAGCGGTTGCAGCGCAGCATGGTGGTGCGCCCGGGGTGGTTGACGCACACCGTGGCGGACGGGGTGTCAGTGGAGGCAGGTGTGGGGGTTGGATATTGTTCGCTCATGCTTCATCTCTTGCAGAAGGGTTATGTTCCATATATTTGGTCAAATTACGGTAAAAGTCGCTCTGATCTTTAAAACGGATAAAGGAAACGCCGTGGGTTCCGGCGTAAACCCTGACAATGTCGTCGTTTTCCAGTGCCAGCGGGTTGTGCCCATCAGCCGAGACCACCGCTTCATGTTTGGTATGCACGGCCAGATCCACCTGTACACCTTCAGACAGGATGATGGCGCGGCTGAGGGACAGATGCGGTGCAACCGGGATGATTAACAGGTTGCGCAGCTCGGGCGGCATGATTGGCCCACCGGCAGCCAGGGCATAGGCTGTGGAGCCGGTGGCGGTGGATACGATTAATCCATCGGCGATGTAGGTGGTCATGGGCAGGCCGTCCACTGATGCGGAGACCTGGATGGGGCGCACATCGCGCCCGCGGCATACCACCACCTCGTTCAACACATCCCAGGTTTCGAGCACCTTTTCTGCGCGCAGCAGTTCGCAACGCAGCATCATGCGGCGTTCCAGACGGTAGTTGCCTGCCAGCAGCAGAGGCAGGGCATCCGCCCAACCACCGCGGCCCAGTTCGGTGAGGAAGCCAAAGCTGCCGGCGTTAATGCCAAGCACGGGCACGTCGAAAGGCGCCACCAGGCGGCCAGCGCGCAACATGGTTCCGTCACCGCCGAGGGCAATTAACACGTCACATTCACCGGCTTCGAGGCTTTCCCGCAGGTGTGGGTGGTAAACCGAATCGCACAGCAGGGCTTCAATGCCCAATGTGCGCAGATGCGCAGCCACCGCCTGTGCTTCTGGCTGTGCCAGCGGCAGGGCGGGGTGATAGGCGATGGCGATGCGTGGGTTGGCGATCGGTCGGTTCATTGACAATAATTATATCAGCCGGTCTGAAAACACCGGTTAATCCAGTCGCTCATCACAGGTTGAACGATAACCGCAATGCTGACAGCGGGCGGGGTCTTCGTGCGAGCGCCCAGCGCTGCCGCGGCGTTCCACCTGGCGCATTTCAGTCAGGATGCGCAGCACATCCTGTTCCAGTTCGGCGGTGTACGGCACTTCAAAGGCGCGGTTGCGATATTTGAGGATGCCGTGCGCCGGGCGCTGACCGGTGGTGCGCTGCAACAACAGGCAATAAGCCGCCAGTTGCAGGCGGTGGCTGTAGTACGGCTGCGCGGGGGCATAGGCGCTCTTGACTTCAACCGGGATCATGCCTTCAGGGGTTTCCACGACGTAATCGGGTTTGCCGGTCAGGCCGGTGGTGGAGTCAAACAGGGGTTTGGAGAGGGCACGCCATGCACCGGTATCGGCATAGACCACGCGTCCGGGGGGCAGGCCGGCCTGTGCGCGGCGGCGGTTTGCCATGATCATCAGCAGTATGCCGCCAACCAGCAATAGCAGGGCAGGGATGAGAAATTCCACGTCAGGCTCCCAGCGCCATGCGGGTGACGGCTGCAGCGATGAATGCCAGCGCGGCAAGCAGAGCCAGCCAGGCGACAAAACGCAGCAATCCGGCCATCACCACCTGCCCGCCGTGGCCTGCATGGTAAGCCGTGCCGGCGTCCATTTCGGTCTGGTTTTCTGATTGCACACCCTGCAGGCGATGCCACCAGGCTTTGCGGCAGTAGGCGTAGGCGCCAATTTCAGAGGCTCGTATCACGCGCATCAAGGCACTTCCACGGTTATAAAAGACAGAGGGCGCTGGCATGGCGGTTGATGCGCGCCGTGCGTGAGGCGTCCCTCTGCGGTAAGGGTACAAATGTATTTTCGGCGCGCCGGTTACTGATTGGTGCCGTCCAACCGGCTGGAAAGTTCATCCAGCTTTTGTTTAAGCTCGTCTTCGCGCAGGCTGATGGTCAGATCAGCGCGGGTGCGTTCCAGAATGCCACGCACCAGGTCGGTCTGACGGCGCAAGCCGTTGGTGATCGCATCGGGGTAATCCATGGTGACCAGGATGGCGTAGATCTCGTCCATGCTGGACAGCAACCGTCCGGCTTCCTGTGAATAGCCCATGCGCAGAATGTCGAGACAACGGCGGCGCAGTTCACCCACCGTCTCAGCCAGTCCATTGAGGTAGGTGTTCATCTCAAGGCGCAGATCGGCCGGGTCTGGCAGGGGGTGGTTTGCCACCATGGCGCGCACCAGGGATGCCTCGGCAAATTCCTTGATCGCATCCTGGGTGTAACCCGCGTAATACAGGTCGGGGTGGGGTTTCAGATTATGGACGAGGTCGTCCACCATCTGACGCGCCTGGGCGATGTGATCGTCGGCAAGGTCCCACTCTTCGCGATGGATGGCGCGAATGGCGTAAGCCGAATGGCGCGTGATCTGGCGCGCGGTGACCAGGGCTTGGTCGCGCGCCTGGGTGCGGGCTTCAAACGAGGCGTGGGCTTGCTCTGCGATGTGCTCCAGGTCAGCCATGCTTACTCCTCGGGTTTGTCCGGCGGGTGAATGGTGCGGAACAGGTCATTTGCCAGGCCGGACTCATGCGGTACGGGGATGGCTCCAAAGGCTGCCTCGTAGCGGGCCAGGTTTTCACCCAGCGCGCGGAAGAGCATTTTGGCGCCGGATGGCGACATGAGCAGGCGCGAGACCACCTTGGCGGCGGGCTGGCCGGGCAGCAGGCGGGCAAAATCCATCACCAGTTCTGCGGGGGTGTGGCTGATGACCACCAGATTGGAGTACTGCGCCTCCAGATCGGCGGGGACTTCCACTTTGGGTCCGTTGGGTTTGGGAGTGGTCATGGCAGTCTAGAAGGGGATCTCTTCGTCCGCCATGGGGGCAGCGTAGGATTCTTCAGCGCCACCGCCACCGCCGCTTTCCTGGCGGCTGGAGAGGAAGCGCACCGTGTTGGCGGTGACTTCAAAGGATGCGCCAGCAGTGCCGTCGGGGCGGGTCCAGATGCGCGGACCGCCGTTTTCGCCCGGAACCAGGCGGCCTTCGATCAACACCTTGGTGCCTTTTTTGATGTAGTTGTTGCAGGTTTCAGCCAGTTTGCCCCAGGCTGTGATTTTAAACCAGACGGTTTCGTCAACCTTCTGGCCGCTGGCGTTGTTGTAACTGCGGCTGGTGGCAACCGAAAACGACGTGACTGCCTGACCCGAAGGGGTATAGCGCATCTCCGGATCGCGTCCGACATTGCCGACGATTATTAAAGTGTGGTACATGGGGGAATCTCCTTCAGTCTTCAAAAACGCTTCAAGTGGCAGAATAAATTGTACATATATTCTACTATGTTTTTTTGGAATCGCAATAGTCAATTTATTGGATGGATTCGGTGTGAAATTTGCGGTTTTTCTGGGGGCGGGGAAAACGGCGGATTGGAAGGACACCGCGCCGGTGAAACGGGCGCTCCGCCCTAC
>DAOUGC010000189.1:0-1720 GCA_034429695.1 Levilinea sp. | reverse complement strand
GTTAATGTTGATAACATCGTCACCGGCTCCGCACCCGGTGTATCCATTATCTGTACAGGCGCCAATACCTGCCGGTTCAATGATAATGGGGCTTCCGGTGTTTCAATCAAATCCCACGGGTCAGTCACACTCAAGCAGGTACAGGCCGTCAGCAACGGAACCACCAACATTCATATCGGTGTGGATGGAACCAATCGGGTTGCGGCGGTCACTTTGACCAACGTGAATACCACCATGTCGGATGCAGGACACGGACTGGCAGTGTATGCCAGCGGCGCAATCAGTGTCACCAATCTGACCGCTTCTGATAACGTTACAGTCAACCGCTGGGGAGCTGTCTTAAATAATAACGTTGCCGGTTCAACAGCGCCCGTCACCATCACCGGCGCCATCCTGCTCTACAACGCCAACAATCTAAACATCACCTCGCGCGGGGCCATCACGCTCACGAATGTGCAGGTCAATTACGCAACGGTTCAAGGCGCAATGCTGGACAATCATGAAGGTCTGGCCAATGTCACGCTCAACTCAACCCGCGGTTACACCAATTCATTCAGCAATAATGGTTCCACCGGATTGAGTATTGTAACAATGGGTGCGGTTGTTCTCAACAGGGTGGAAGCCAACAGTAATTACGCGGGTGTTTATATCGAAAATGATGGCGGTGTGGCAAACGTCACCATTAAAACAGGGGAATTTGATCTCAACACGGATGACAATGGTTTGTATGTCGCTACCAAAGGTGCCATTCTGATCACCAACCTGACGGCAAATCAAAATGGCGGGAACGGGGTGTACCTGGAGAATAATGGCAGCGCAACCCCCAAACCGGTGACGATCACCACCGGACAGGCCAGCAATAATACCGCGGACGGTGTGTACATTATCACCAAAGGCGCCGTCACCCTGACCAATGTGCGTGCTTTAACGAATGGAATGATGGGTGTGGAGGTGATCGGCGCAACGACGGTAAACGTCACCAGCACGGGCGCCTATTATGATAACTTCAGCGATAATACGGGGAATGGGCTGTCGATCAATGCCAGCGGCGCAGTCAAACTGCAACGTGTGATTATCAAATTCAATGACGGCCCGTTTGGTCTGATGATCACTACCAACGGCTCTGTCACCATCCTGTCTTCCGAGGTGAACAATTCGACGGATATTGGCGCCAGCCTGGGCACTTCGGGGGCATATTGCGGAGCGGTGAGCATTACAGGCAGCACCTTTAATGCCAATGGAGCCGATGGCCTGAGCATATTCTCCGGCGGAACCGTTTTATTGAACACCGTCACGGCAAACGAAAACACCGGTTACGGTGCTTATATTGCCATGAATACCCAGGCGGCAGCGGCCACCATCAGCGGCAGTAATTTTAACTACAACGGACAGACCAATCTGCGCCTGACCAACCTCGGGCCAATCACCTTCACCAATGTGGATGCCAGCAATTCCACCAATGGGTTGGGTGCGTTACTGTCCAATTCCGGCGCGACAGTGGCCGCCAAAGTGACCATCACCTGCACGGGCAAAAACACGTGCGATTTCTCCACCAATGGCATGAGTGGTCTGGTGATCACCAGCAAGGGCGCCATCAGCCTGACGCGGGTATATGCAAGTAATAATGAGGAAGCAGGGGCCAGCCTGGATAACAATACTGGCGCGGCCGGTGTCAGCCTGGTCAACAGTCAGTTTGTCGATAACGATAACAGCGGTTTGC
>DAOUGC010000188.1:0-12394 GCA_034429695.1 Levilinea sp. | reverse complement strand
CACCAGGCTGCCTTCTGGAGCCACTGCCATGCAGCGCATACACTGATTGCACTGTTCATAATGCAGGTGCAACTCGTCAGCCTTGTGCTTGTCCTGCACCAGCGCACCGTGCGGGCAACTGTCAATGATGCGCTGGCGGACCACCGGATCAGGACAGCGATCAGCGAACCAGTACGGCTCGTAGTGATTGACATCGTGCATGCGACCGCGCGTCTCACCCACCATGAAACCCAGGGCAAGGTTCTTGATCACCCCGCCAAAGGAGCAGGATGGATGACCCTTGAGATGGGCAAAATTGACCAGGAAAGTGGCATCCTGCACCAGACCGGCCAGTTTCCAGGTCTTCATGTTCTTGTAGGGGCGTTCGTATTCGTAATAGTAATTGTCTTTGGGGCCGGCAATCGGGTAGACCGGGCAGCCAAGCACTTCGGGGGTATAGCCGCGCGCTTCACAACCGCGCACATCCCAGTCCACATCCAGCACAAAGGGCTTTCCACCGCCATCCTTGATGGCCTGCACCACCTTGCGCACAAACACGGGGTGAATGGTGGAGTATGACAGGTTGTTACCGGTATGCATCTTTAATGCAACCAGCTCGTCCTTCACCCGGTCGCGAAGATTCAGGCGGTCGAGGATCAGATCGAGCTTCGCGGGTAACGTTTCACGTGCATCCAGACGGCACTGACGGGCAGAACCAAAATAGACAATGGAGGGCATGTTGACTCCTTAACAGGGGTGTATACCCTCCATTATAACAATTTTTACAAAAATTTTAGTAACGACGGCGCACATCCCGCACCCGTGTACGGGTTCGGGAGGGGGCAAAGATCAGATAAACCACCTCAACCAGTCCCCAGGCCAGCAAAGCATATACAAACATGGCAATGATGGACGAAATTTCAAGCACCATGCCAGCCGCAGCCGGGGTTGCGGTAAGCCCCATAAAGGGCCACAGGAACAAATCGGTAAAACCATAAACAATGGCAGCGAAGGGACTGGCAGGGTTGGCCGCAATCAGCTTCAACAAAACCCGGATGGCGATGGCGGCTTCAACAAAACCGGTCACCAGCCAGATCACTCGCGCTATTTGAGCCGGCAGCGAAGGCCGGGCAATCACTTGATCCTGTTCCACCACCACCTGTTCCTGCACTTCCGTGCGGCGGTAGGGATCATAAGGATCACTTGGAGGTAGAGGAGCAGTCATTATTCATCATCCTTTCCACAAATAAGAAACAGGGCGCCCTGTAATAAAGGTACCCTGTTTGTAATCGAAGCATGGTTTGAAGTCTATTGGTATGTCACCTTAAAGCCGGGTAGGAATCTCCCTAGGGACGAACATAGTAAAATAACTCTCCCGGCTGCAGGGAATGGAACTTCTGGCGCGGGTTGTAATGCCGCACGGCGTCTGCGAACAGCCCCGGTGCAATGGTATTGAAGGGAAACAGGTCGTTGTGCCCCTGAATGATCACATCCCAGCCCAGTTTTTCACCCAACCACACCGCTTCTTCCGGCGTCAAATTGCCCAGAATATCCATTTCTTCGCGGAAGGGATCGCGCCCATTGACCGCCAGAATGGCAACATCCACCCGCGGTTGTTCCTTCAATGCCAAGACCCATTCGGGGTGCATTAATGTATCGCCGCTGTGCAAAACGCGCACACCGCTGATCTCAATGATGTAACTCAAAAACCGATACCCCAGATGTTCATCATGATCCATGCCATAATGCGCTGCAGGAATGGGCGTCACCGAAAACGCCCCCAGTTGCAGGGTGGTTCCCATCTTTGGACGCACCCTGCGGTGGTGCGGTATGCCGGCTTCCTCCAGCATCCCATCACACCATCCGCTGGCAATCACTTTTGCATCCGGCGAAGCCTGCATTAAAGGACCCAGCGTCAACGGGTCAGCATGGTCAATATGCTCGTGCGTACACAACACCCAGGTGGCATTGGTTATGTCCCCCGGCTCCACCGGCGGCGGAAACGAACGCGACATGAGACCCGCCTGCTCTGGAAATTTAATCGCCACCACATCCGAGAGTACCGGGTCAATGTAAAGAATTTCAGGGGAATTGCCCTTGAATGCAAAACCCATCTGCCCCAGCCCCCAGACAGCCAGGCAACCGGGTTGGACCGCCATTTGATTCATTTGCTGGATGATATTCATGGCCACCTCTGGTTTATTTGTATCAAAGAAAAGCAAAAAGAACAAGAAATCATAAAAACTCCCCTGTTGGAAGGGGAGTTTTTATGATTGCAAGATTGGCGTGTTCAGATCCAGCCTTCACGCCGGGCAAGCAAGACGGCCTCCTCCCATGTCTCAACACCCAGCTTGTTGAGGATCATCTGCAAGTGCGCCTTCAGGCTGTCAGGCGTCATATGCAGCCGCGTGAGCATTTCCTCATTACTACGGTGGTCAGCGCACATGCGCAGCAGCTCCAGTTCACGATAGGTCATGGTCATCTGCGGTGGATCACCAGGTTGCATCGCACGCAGCTTGGCTGCAATGCGGGAACTCACCCAACCGCGCTGTCCCTGGGCAACTCCACGCACGGCTTCCACCACCCAGGTGGGCGCCTCGCCTTTGACAATATAACCGGATGCGCCGTTTGCCAGCACCTCGCGAATATATTCATTGTCATCGTAAGCAGAGAGAATCAAAATATTAACCAGGTTTTTCTTCTCCCGCAAACGGCGGGTCACCTCAATACCGGTCATGCCTGGCATTTCAATATCAAGCAAAAGGACATGCGGATGAAGATTTTCCACCATCACGATGGCTTCCCTGCCAGATGCGGCTTCTCCGATCACACGAATATCCGGCGCTTTCTTCAACAGATCTCTAATCCCCCTGCGCACACTTTCATGATCGTCTGCAAGCACCACGCTGATTGTGCCTGTCTCAATCATGCGATCCTCAATTCGGGAAGGGAAGATTGAGGCGTGTTTATGATATGTGGTTGTGGTTGCCATTTTATTCCCCGGACAGGCTGAACATCAACCCCCTTTGTGTCACCTGTCCCTGCAATTGGTCTCATTGGTTTTGCACCCCATCCCCTTGGCATGGAGAATTGAGTAATATGGATGGGGCGGGGATTTCCCCACCCCATCCATTGCAACAAAAACAGACAGTCCGGGTAATTCACTGCCTATCGGGAGTTTGCCTGCATCCGATTGATGAAAGACTCAACTTCCTGTTCCGCCTGTTCGCGGGTGTAACCGTATTTGGTCTGCACCACCCCCACCAAGCGTTCAGCTTCACCATTCACCTGATCAAACTCGTCATCGGTTATCTTGCCCCAAGTCTTGCGAGCCTCACCGCGCACCTGCCGCCATATACCTTTTAAAACATCGTTATTCATCCCAAAATCCTCCCTTTCACCAATATTTGATATCCATGATAATGGATGTCATCAAAGATGGTTACCGTCGTTTCCCCTATGGGGCAGGTAGGAATTCCCCTATTAAAACTAAATGGAATCAGTTACCGAAATTCACAAGCAAGGTATTAAAAACTATGATTAAATAAAATAATTATCAAACCAATCCAAACCGCACAGCGTAAACCGCTGCTTCCACCCGCGAAGATACATTCAGTTTGGTGAAGATGGCATCCATATACTTCTCCACCGTCTTTTCGCTGATGCCAAGTGTATTGGCGATGGACTGGTTTGTGTTGCCATCCACCACCAGGCGTAAAACATCCATCTCACGTGGGGTCAGGTTGGAGCCGTCCACTTCATCCCCCCGCACCCACGAGACCATTTGTGCGGCTATGCGCCGGCTGACCCAGCCCTGTTCGCCGTGCGCCACGCCACGAATGGCATCCACGATGGTTTCGGGAGCCTCTTCCTTCACCAGATACCCCGCCGCGCCTGATTCCAGCAACTCACGAATGTAAACCGGATCATCGTATGCGCTGAGCGCCAGGATGCGCACCCTCGAATTGTTCGAGCGCAGTTTTTGAGCCACTTCGCGTCCGTTGAGGTCGGGCATTTCCATATCCAACAACAGAATGTCAGGCTGAAGCTTGTTCACCAGCTCCAATGCCTGCCCTCCGGTTGCCGCTTCACCCAGCACCTCAATATCCACCACTTTATCCAGCAAGGTTCGTATGCCGCTTCTCACTACTGGATGATCATCCGCCACAACCACTTTTATTGGGCTCATAACTCACACCTTCTTTCAGGCACTGGCATTGGTTCTTGGCACCATGGCACGTACCAGGGTACCTCTATTTTGCTTTGATTCAATTTCCAGACTCCCCCCCAGCGACTCGGCCCGCTCCATGGCGCCCACCAATCCCATCTGGCCATTTCTTACCAATTCTATTCGGCGCACTGGCTGAACAAAGCCAACGCCATCATCCTGAACCTCGAGCACCGCCGCGTCATCATCCAGCATCAACCGTACCCAAACGGTTTTTGCATTTGCATGACGGATGATATTGGCGAGACATTCCTGATAAATGCGAAACAAACCAATGCGGGCTTCGTCAGGCAAAACCAACCTCTCCTCTGCCAATCGCAATACCATTAAGATTTCAGGGTGTTGTTCCTGGGTTGCCTCGGCGTGCGTGCGTATGGCTTTGTCCAGCCCAAATGGCTCCAGTGTTGTCGGCCTTAGTTCCCCCGAAAGGTTACGCAACGAACCGGCAAGCTGATCCAACGAAGCGGCGATATCGCGTAACTGATTTTTATTGTACTCCGCATCAGGGCTATTTTCCAGCGCGCGAAGCTGGTAGGTTATCCCGATCAGCTCCTGAAGGGGACCGTTATGAATGGAATGAGCCAGTTTCAGGCGTTCCACCTCACGGCTTAATGCCAGCCGCCGGCGCACCTCAGCCAGTTCCTGCGCCAGTTGGCGCGACTGGGTGATATCCTCGATCATGGCGATCACATGGCGGGCAGCCCCCTGATTGGTTGGCATCAAGGACGCGGTCACTCTGCCCCACATGTAACTTCCGTCCTTGCGACGGTAACGTTTTTCCAGAACATAGCGGTCGCGTTCGCCTGTCACCAGTTCCAAAAACAGGCGTTGACTTTGTATGCGGTCCTCAGGATGGGTGAGATCGATATAACTAAAAGCCACCAGCTCATCCTGGCTGTAACCCAGCATATCCTGCAAGGCTGGGTTGCAGGAAAACATGTTTCCCTGTACGGTTTTTAGCACCACCCCAATTGCAGCGCGCTCGATCAAAACCTGCACGCGCAGCTCACTCTCCAGCAGGGCGCGTTTGACCTGCAACTCGGCGGTGACATCTGACGAAACCCCCACCACTCCGGTGATGGCTCCATTCTCATCGGTGAGCGGCGAGTATATGGTATGCAATATGATGTCGCCAATATTCACAAACGCGGAGAAGGTCTCCCCTTGCAGGGCGCGTTCGTAATTATTGATCACCTCAGGCACGTCGGCATAACGCTCGTATATGTTTTGAGACTGCACGTTAATCCGGCTTTTCAGCACATTCTCCCTGATGCTGCCCACCGATACACGGATGATGCCTTTTGAATCGATCATGAACAGGATCAACGGCAGGTTGCCGATTACCAGATTGAGAATTTGATCCCGTGTATTGACCGAAGGAAAAACATCTTGATCGGTAGAAGCTGAATGTGCCATAAAAATTCCACTAACCAGACGGCAAGCGGTATCATCCTCCAAGTGGTGATTAACTAAGTTAATCACCTTTCCAAAGAAGCAACAAGCGAAGGATCCCCGCGCAGAAGGGTAGGGAAAACCCCCATATGGTGATAGACAAAAGATTGCTCCCCACCTTGGGCAGAGGCGGGGAGCATAGGGGGGAGGCATATATTACGCCTGATAATTTCAACCCCTTGATGAAATCATCAGCACGAAAGGTACGCGCACCGTACTTCGGACTCCCTTCCCGCAGATGTCATTAGAAGCGCCCCTTTTCCAGCAGATCCAGCATGCACTCCACCAGATGGGGGTCAAAATGGGTACCAGAACACCGCTTCAATTCCTCAATTACTTGAATACGGGTAAATGCAGCGCGATAGACCCTGCCCACAATCATCACAGAATACGCATCGGCCAGTGCCAGAATACGCGCCTGCAACAGGATCTCTTCGCCTTTCAATCCCCGGGGATAGCCGCTGCCATCCCATTTTTCGTGGTGCATATGCACCACCCCGGCCACTTCTTCCAGACCTTCAAAGGTCTCCAAGAGTTGCGCACCTAGGCCAGGGTGGGTACGCATGATTTGCCATTCATCTTCACTCAAAGGCCCCGGTTTCTGAATAATCTCACGCGAAATCTCAATCTTGCCGATATCGTGTAACAGAGCCGCATAATACAGGTTGTGAAGGTCTTTCTCCGCCAGACCCACTGCGCGCCCAATTTCAAGAGAAATGCGGGCTGAGAGCGGGCTGTGCAAACTGCTGCTCTCACTGCAAAGATCGACAGCTTCTGCGAGCGCCAGTAGTGCACCCAGCAGCCGGCGTTGTGACATCTTTTCCTGCCGTCCAAGCAACAGGGAAAGAGCCGTATTACCGGCAATCATGGATGAGGGTTTCATAGAGCAGACACCGCCAGTGAGGGTCATATCGTTTCCAGTAATTCACGGATGGCGATTATGTCTGGCTGCGGGGTCAGTCACCCGCGTAGCAGCCAAACGCCGAAAAGGGTACGTCCTGTATCTGTTGCAGTTGACGGGCAAAGTCTTCCAGGCTGCTGGCTCGAATGGCCGAAACGCGCGCCTGTTCCTCGCTGCCCAGGTGAAAAGCCTCACCGGCATAACCGCTGGCCAGCGCCTGTTTGGGGTTGGTCAACAATAAGCGGCGAAAACTCTGATTCACCACTGCCGCGGTGAGCAACCGGCTGTACTCCTGCTGTGAAGCCGGAGCCCGCGGGGGAATGGAGTGGCTAAATGCCAGGGGTGTCATATGGAACCTCCTTTGTTTCCTGCCTGTCTCCCAGCGACCACATTAACCAGAAGGCACCCCCTGCGATGAAGATGTCTCCCAAGCTGAAAGCCACATGCCATGGTGAGGCGTCCGGCAGAGTGAAGCGGTCTGAAAGGAACCACAGGCGGGTATCCTCAACGGCCAGGATGATGTCCTTTTCGTATCCAAGACGCTGGCCCTCCTGCCAGCCATCGGATAGGTAACGTCCGACCGTCTCAGGACTGATGGGCATCAGCCCACCGTTTGCCACAATGACGATGAAATTCAGCAGCAATCCCAGTCCCAGAGCCCAGAAAGCAGGTTGTTTACGGTTGAACCAGGCAAACACCAGCAACAGAGCCTGTGTGGTCACCAGGGCGGCCCGTGCCCAATCATCAGGAATGTACTGACGGGTGAAGGGCAACCCAAATGCTGCCAGTTGGGGAAGAAAAGCGACCAAAACCAGCCAGTCCAGGTTGATCTGGAGTGGTTTTAGCCGCCTTTTCAGCATCCAGATGCGCAGCAGGGCAGCGATGAGTCCGGCAATGAGGCCCGCAAGCAGGATCACGATTTATCCACAGGGTTGTTATCCGCTGATGCCACCAATGCAACCCGGAGCGCCAGCCGCCAGTACAAACATCACAATGGTGAAAACAGCCAGGATCACACGCGCCTTGATCGATTTCATGAGAACCTCCGTACACTGAACCAGTTGGATTTGTCAGTTTCAGTGTAAAAATCGAGAGGCTCCAAAGAAGGCTACAAAGCAGTTTAACTAACGCCTCAGTTTGGAATTTCTTACCAGCTTTTGACCACCTTGCAAATATGTCAGGAATTTACCCACCAGTATTTCCCCCATCACCTCCAGCATACATCCATCTTTTATTATTTTTATTAACAATAATGCAAATCAAAAAAAGACCCTGCCAGGCTCGGCAGGGTCCAAAGATATCGCCATGCGCTTTAACGCATCAGGGTTTGCATTAACGATTGGGTTTGCGGTGATGGGTCAGCGTTGTAATCTTCCAGCAGCACCTGCCGGCAGCGCTCATACTGGCGCACCACTGCCGCGCGATTGCCCAACGCGGCGTGAATGCGCATTGCCATGCGGTGCGCCGCCTCCAGTGAGGCATCCTGGTTGAGCGCCTTTTGCAGGGTATCCAGCGCCTGCTGGTGCTGTTCTGAAGAAAACTGCAGTTCAGCCAGTTGCAGTACCGCGTCAATATACATCTGGTACAGGCGTTCACGCTCAGTGATCACCCACATGGCGTCCATTTCCGGCAGGTAATGTCCCTTGTACAGGCGCAATGCCGTCTGGTACATTGATATCCGTTCGCGCGGCGTGGCTGCCTTGGCCGCCTGGCGCACTGCCTTCTGAAACTCTTCCACATCGTACTCATAATCCAACCCGCGGTTGAAATGATAATAGTCATCCTGCAGCACCACCGCCTGCTTGCCCACCGCATGGCGCATACGATAAATGGTGTTCTTAAAGCGCAGCTTCATTTCCCCGGGGGAAATATCCGGCCAAAAGGTGGCTGAGACGCTCTCCTTGGTCATGCCTTCCGGATGGGCCAGCAACAGGAAGAACAGATCGCGCGAGGTCTGCACCTGCCAGTCAGCAGAAGACACTGTGCGGTCATTGATGCGCACCTGCACGCGCCCCAGGGCACGGATCAACATGCGCGGCGGAGCAAAGGGCACAACCGATATGCGCTGGCGCAACCGCCGCCGCAACGAAGGCAGGCGCTGGTCAAACAGCTTCACCTGTCTGGCGAAGCCCGCCAGCAGGCTCTCCAGCGTTTTGTTTTCACGCATGGCGGCAAACACTTCGCGCTCCACCCACCCCACCGTCACCAGCGGCTGCTGCTTTTCCTGTTCCTTGACCAGCCCAAAGGAATGTGCCAGGTTGCGCCCAGCGCCTTCCACATCACCGGCCGAAAAACAGCAAATACCCAGGTAAAGACACGCCCGGGCGGCATCCACCTGCTGCCCGTCGGCCTCCAACACGTCAGCGGCGCGGGCCAGTTCCTGGCGGGCGCTGTCAAGATTGCCGACGTGAAGGTGCAACAACCCGGCTTGCAGGTCACACAGCGCCAGCTCGTAAGCCGACTCACCCGCCCTGGCATAGGTTAACGCGCTTGCCAGTGAATATTCAGCCCGCACGATGTCGTCCTGCAGGCGGTTGAGGTAAGACTCAGCCAGGTGCAAATACACCAGCAGAAAGCGCTCATTGACAGCCGTTGCAATGGAAATTGCCTGACGGTAAGCGTCACGCGCCTCCTGAATGGCCTGCAGGTCGCGGTAAAGATCGCCAATATTTGCCAGCGCAAATGCCTCCAGCCGGGGCACGGCAGCCAGGCGTGAGTGCTGCAGCGCGCGTTCCATGGTGACCGCTGCGCTCTCGTAGTCTCCACGCATGTGCTGCAGGAAGCCCAGGTTGTTCATCACGTTGGCCTGCCACACCGAATTGCCCGTTTCACGCCAGTATCCCAGCGCCTTTAAATAACAATTTTCAGCGGTCACATAGTCGCTCATGTACTGCCGGATCAAGCCGGTTTCCATTAACAACACCGCTTCATTCATGTGATCTTTCAAAGACTGATAGACTTCCAGCGAGCGCACCAGCCAGGTGAGCGCATCGGTGAGCTTGCCCTGAATGTAATAACACATGCCCTTGGAACGCAACGCCTCGGCATAAATGGGCAGCAAATCCGGCTCGCCGGTGCACAGCGCCAGCGCATGGTCGGCGTCAGCCAGACTGGCGGGATGATCGCCCAGGGTGCGCAGAGCCGTGGCACGCCGCACCAGGGTGCGCGCCAGTGCAGGCACATCTCCCCGCGCCTGCAACAACTCAATGGCCTGACGGAACAACTCCATGCCATGAGAGGGGTTTCCGTGCGTGATCACCACACTGGCCTGCAGCGAAAGCAGCGCAGGGTGCGACATGACCGTGGCTGCAGGCAGGGCATCCAACCAGCGGCCCAGGGTATCCCAGCGGCCCTCGGCAATTA
Source organism: Levilinea sp. (assembly GCA_034429695.1). Taxonomy (GTDB): domain Bacteria; phylum Chloroflexota; class Anaerolineae; order Anaerolineales; family Anaerolineaceae; genus DAOUGC01. Next base: position 2,471 of record DAOUGC010000188.1, on the reverse strand, counting down.
AAGCCGTCCCCGACTGTTCGATTAAATCCATCAAGGCGGGGGTGTCATCCAGCGCCGTGTAATAGCGGTGGGCGCTTTCCCAGTCGCTTCGGCGGGTAAAAACCTCAGCCATGCGGCGGTGGATCAGGCGGGCTTCATCAGGCCTTTCACGCTGCATGCGCACCTGTAAAAAGTCTCTAAACAGATGATGAAAACGCAACGCCAGACCGTCGGCTCCCACCGGCAGCACAAACAGATTGCCGCGCAGCACGGCATCCAACATGGCATCCCAGTTTACATTGGCCAGTCCCAGCCCGCCGCCGATCACTTCTTCACAAAAGCGTGCGTCAAATTCTTCCAACAACGACGAACGCAGCAGGAACTCCTGAATCGGCGCGGTCTGATTATCCAGCACCTGCCCCAGAAATTCATTGACGCCCACCCCCGACACCTTTAAAGAACGGCGCAGGCCGACCGGTGCATTGGGCATGGCTTGCATGCTCAACAACAGACCAGTCACCCAGCCTTCAGATTGTTGCAACAACTGGCGGGTATTCTCATCACTGAGTGAGATTTGATAATTCTGCAAAAACAGCGCCTGGATTTCATCCATCTGGAAAGCCAGCTCGTCATAACTCAAGCCGTTCACCAGCCCGCGCGCCACCATCAGGGGAAAATCGGGCAGCGAGAGCAGTGTGCGCGATGAAATCAGCAGGTGGCAGTTTTCGTCCACTTCCTGGGCAAACCGGCTGACAAATTCATTGACCTCTTTGCAGCCGTCCACCAGATGATAATCATCCAGCACCAGCAGGAAATGTTCTGGGATGTGCTCGAAAGCCTCATTGACAATGATCGTCGCCAGACGGTCCACATCCGGCGGACCGGATGTGTTTTGCAGCGCCGCCAGGGCTGCCGACCCAAATGAGGGGAACCTTTCGCAGATGGCCGCCACAAAATAGGTGATGAAGCGGTGGGGGTCCCGGTCGAGCGCATCAATCGAGTACCAGCATACGGGTTGCTCAGAACGCGAGGCGAAATCAAGCAGCAGCGAGGTTTTTCCATAACCGGCAGGAGCCGCGATGATGGTCAGGCGCGAATCAACCATTTCGTTAAGCAGGTTGATCAAACGCGGGCGGGACAGCAAATCGCTGCGCCGGCGCGGAACCATGATGCGGGTCTGTGTTACCGGAATCGGATACTTCATATTCACCTGTTGTGGGTGTTCAGGAAGCGGGTGGCGGAACCCAACAAAATGATCATACAGGAAGCCTACCAGAAAAGCAACAATACATAACCACAGCCAAACAAGTGTTTCAATCGCCGCTGCTTAAACCGGCAGGCAGGGCAAATGCGCCAAACATGCTGCGTATTAACGGGCGAATGGCATCGTGGTTGGGCATCAACACCTGCGCACCACCAGCGGTGATGGTTGGGGTCACCATGCTGCGGTCAAGTGTGCGGCTGTCCAGCGTGCCCGGGTTGGTGCGCAGCAGCGCCAGACCCAGACGCGGCATCTGCCAGAGCGGAATATTGGTATCGAATGCCTGATTGATGGCGCTCAGTATGTCCGGCAAACGTTCGATGGTTTGCAAGGACACGGCTTTATCCAGCACAGCACGGATCAATAACTGGCCGTGCGCCATGCGAAAGAAATCATCCGCCCCCTGGCGGTCGCGTACAAATGCAAAAGCCGCCTGACCGTCCAGATGGTGCGTTCCGGCGGGCAGACCACCCATATCCTGCGGCAGGGTGACATCCACCCCGCCCATGGCATCGATCACCCCCGGAAAGCCTTCAAAACGCACGCGCACATAATATGGAACCCTTACACCCAGCTCCTGGTTCACCACAGTTTGCAGAGCGCGCGCGCCGCTGCCGGGTTGCTCCAGTTCGGCAAAGTAATGGGCGGTGTTAATCCGGTTCTCGCCCACATTGGGGATGTTCACCCACAGGTCGCGGGGAATGGAGAGCATTTTTACATCGGGGATCAAAGGATTGACGCCCACAATAATGATCGTGTCCGATCTGCCTGCCGCAGTACCGTCCAAAGGGCGGTCTATACCCATTACCAGCACACGGGTTTGCACCGGAGCAAGGAAGTAAGCCAGAACCAGCAACACCAGCACCAGGGGCAACCACAAACAGCCGCCCCATCCAAAACGCCTGCGGCGGCGCACCCGCACCGGTTGCAGGTGCGAGACGGCTTCGTGGGGGAGGTTGTAATCATCAGGGGGCGGCGGTTGCTGGGCCGGGGGCCAGTTTGCCGGTGGGGGTGGCAGTGGTGGTTGTTGTTGAACAAATCCACGTGCTGCGTATGGGTCTGGTGAGTACGGCAGTGGGGGCGGCAGCGGTATGGCGCGCGTTTCAGCCTGATCCGGTTGCAGCGGCGTGGTATGTTCCCACGGCGCTTCGTATGGGGTGGGCTGGCGGCGCACAGGCTGCGTATCGCCGATCAGAGGTTGGGGCCGGGTCTCATCTTCGGAACCGGCCGG
>DAOUGC010000187.1:0-24672 GCA_034429695.1 Levilinea sp. | reverse complement strand
GGCTTTCTCCTCTCCCCTCCGGGTAACGCGAATGTGCAACTTTCGCGGGGGTGTGGGGCGATTCACCTCTGCTCGGCGCTTTCTCCTCTCCCCTTCGGGGAGAGGCCGGGTGAGGGGCGGCTCCGGCAAATCCGTTTTCAGAGAGCCTTTGTCACCTCTGCTCCGAGCTTTCTCCTCTCCCCTTCGGGGAGAGGCTGGGTGAGGGGCGATTCGCATCTGTTCCGGAAAAAATCAAATTCAGAGAGTCTGTTTTTTCGATCCCAACATCAATTATGGAAATCAAAATGGGCTGACTCCACGTCAGCCCATCCCTTGATCTCTCACAAATCCTTACTGATTCCTGCGTTTGAGCAACCCGATCACCACCATCGCCAGGATGCCAATGCCGCTCACCGCAAGCACCCCCAGCCCCACCTGCTGCCGGGCTGTAATATTCCCCGGCAGGCTGACCGACTTGAGCGTTGCCGTGGGCAGCACCACCACCTCGGTCACAGCGCCCGCCTCACGGGTGGGGCGCAGCGTGGCGGTGGGACGCGCCGTGCGGGTGGGTTGGCGCGGCGTCTCAGACGGTGTGGGTGACACGGTCTGCGTAAACGCCGGTTGGATGATGATCTTCTGCCCGGGGTAAATCACAGGGCCTTTGGCGTCCAGATCGTTGATGCCGATCAGCGTGTTCACGTCCACCCCGTAAGCCATTGAGATCGTCCACAAAGACTCACCCGCTGACACCTCGTGGGTGATCGAGCCGTCCGCCTCAGCCGCACGGGTGGGGATGGGCGTCTCAGCCAGCACAGTGCTGGTGGGCGCGCGTGGGGTTCCCGTCATGGTGGTGGGCACAGGCGCTGCCTCGCCTTCAACCAGACAGGCATTCAGCACGTAATACACCGAACCGTCTTTTTCCACCACGCCCACACCGGCATCCTGATAGTCTTCATTATAAATAACCAGCTTGTCTGCGTAGGTATTCCAGATTGTATTCACAACATAATCGGCGCTGGTGGCAATGGACGCCATCGCAACCGACTCGCTGCAGGTGATCTGCCCTGTGCCGCCATAACCGGTCTCCAGCGCACGGTCCACCACATTGGAACCGCCCGGCCCGATGTGAGTGTAGCCTTCGATCAACGCCATGTAGTCCGCTTGATTTTCAGCCGCATCCATCAACTGGCGGTTGTCGGTGTATTCATCCAGCCCGGCGGCAACCCGCAATGCATTGACCTCTGCCAGCACTTCCTCCGGCGTGGGGGGTTCGCTTTGCGCCGCAACAGGCCGAATGGCGGGCAACGCCAGCAGAAGGATCAAGAATAAAAGCAAAAAGGAGAGTCTTTTCATGGGGAAAATCCGTCCTGGGAAAGGTCGTTTCAAAAATTTATCTCTTCTCGCGCAGGCTGATACCCACCACGCTCAACAACCCGATGCCGCAGATGATCACAAACACAATACCGGCGGTCTTCACGCCCTGGCTCTTAAAGTTCAGGCGCGGCAACAGCGGTGGGCGGGTTGGAGTGGGTGTTATCGTTGCGGTGGCGGTGGGCGGCAGCGGAGTGTGCGTGAGGGTGGGCGCCGGTGTTTCGGTCGGCGGCGGCAGCGTCTCAGTGGGCGGCAGGCTGGCTGTGGCGGTTGCGCCCACGCGGATCAACAGCTTCTGCCCCGGATAGATCACCGGGTTGTTGGAGTCCAGCCCGTTCAATGCGGCAATTTCGACAATCTTCGCGTTGTACGCCGTGGCAATTGCCCACAGGCTTTGCCCTGCCAATACCTCATGAACCAGCGCACCGTCAGCGGCGGGCGTTGCGGTGGTGACGGCAAAGATCACCTCGGGCGTACGGCTGGCAATCGTCTGCCCCGGTAGGCTGGTCCCGCTGGTGTTGCCGCCCGTTGCGCCGCCGGTGGTTCCCGTGGTCCAATCATATTTGGAGCCGGTTGATCGAACATCCAGCGTGTAATAAATAAAACCATCCTTCACAGCCATGCCCGCGCCAACCACACCCGATGTATACCCCACCATCGTGTTCATGTGCCAGTAATCATTCCAGATGCTGATGCACCACGCCGGACTGGCGTTCATGCCACCGGCTATGTTCTCCGTCACGCCCACACTGCCAGGGGTGGAGCCGTCAGCGCGGGTGTGGGTGACGGTTCCAATGCTGGCCTGATACTCGGAATGTTCCTGCGCCATGGCCATCAACGAGCCATCCACAACATAAGGCTCCAGCCCGTAGGAGGCTCGAAAATCGTTGACCGCGGCGATCAGGTCGGCGGCTGTGCCCTGCAACGACGGGGAAAAAACAGGGGCGCGTGATAGACGGCCTGCACCCGTTTCCACCTCATCGGCAGCCATAACCGCTCCCGCCGGCAGCCCCGTAGCAAGCAGTGTGATGACCAAAATCGTCATTATCCGAAATATGCGTCTCATGGGAGGTTAATTATAACGGTATAAATGCTGATTCCAGCCGGCTGTCAAGATGAGAAAATCCACAGGCAAACTCATCATTCTGAACTTCATACTGGAAATGGGACCATCAATATGACCGGTGGGGCAGGCAACGCCGTTAAACCAACCCGCCCCGCCGGGTGGGCGGGGCGGTGAGCATTCTTCAATGCGCTAAACGATCTTATCTCCGGGGCGGCGGCCCATGGCTTCTGCCGCCACCAGGAAATCTGTGGCTGAGATCATGCCGCAGATCTCGCCGTTTTCATCCACCACAGGCAGGTGGTGAATGCGATTCTTGTTCATCAGGCTGGCACATTCCTTCAACGTTATCCGATCTTTTACAGTAATCAATGGCGAAGTCATAATATCGCGCACACGCACTTCCGCCGGATTCCTTTCCTGCGCCACGATCTTGTCACTAATATCCGTTGAGGTGACAATGCCGTACTCCGGATTACCTTCGCCTTTGCTCACGATCAGGCTGTGGATGTAACGGCGGCGCATCAATTCCAACGCGCGCGCCACGGTGTCATCCGGACTGCAAAACACCACCAGGTCGTTCATCCATTCGCGTACAGTGAATTGAATCATCCTGCATCCTTTCTCGGTCGTGTTGATTTGTCCCCTGCTTCCCCTCACTAAGGGTCAGTCAATTAACTACGAGTATAGTGGAGGTGGGACAAAATGGCAACCTTCATCTGACTGATCAAGAATTGGTGATGGCTTTGGGTCGTTGTGAGGTTGGTGAACTGCTGCTTCCGGCTCAAGAACTTCCGCCGCGCCGCGGCCAGCCCCACGCGCTTAATTCATCCATCAGGCGATAAGCTGTGAAATCCAGTTGCAGCGGGGTGATCGAAACATAGCCGTCTTCCAGCGCACCGTAATCAGTACCCGTCTCGCGGATGGATGTGGGCGCGTCGCCGCCGATCCAGTAAAACGGCTTGCCCGATGGATCAGTCATGCACACCAGCCGGTCGTGATACTCGCGCAATCCCTGGCGCGTAATCTGCATACCCTGGATCTGATCGTAAGGCAGATTGGGCACATTCACCGAGAGCAGGTGATGACGCGGCATGCCGTGGTTCATCACGGTTGAAACCACCTCAGCGGCCACCCGCGCGGCGTGACTGTAATCTTTTGATAGATTTTCGCTCGTGCCGTGCAGCGAGAAAGCCACTGCGGGCAGCCCCCAGATGGCGGCTTCCATGGCAGAGGTGACCGTGCCTGAATAGGTGAGGTCGTGCCCCAGATTGGCGTACGGGTTGATGCCCGTCACCACCAGGTCAACCGGTTCTTCAATTAATCCAAGCAACGCCAGCGCCACACAATCGGACGGGGAACCGTCTGAACTCAAGGCAGCAGAACCGTCCGCCATCGTCACCGGATTAACCCGCAGGGGTTTATCCAGCGTTTTGGAGTGACCCGTCACCGACCAGTTGCGGTCAGGTGCAATCACGGTCACCTTGCCAAACTGGCGCATGGCTTGCGCCAGGGCAAGCAGGCCGGGCGCCTGCACGCCGTCATCATTGGAGACTAATATGTGCATGGTTGGTTTTTTTCCTCAACAAGGGCTATTGTGAATATCCGCCGGTATGCGGTCCTGGCTCAGTGGGCAGTACATCATTTAAAGCCCGTGAAAGATACGCCACCAGCGCGGCTTTTTCATCGGGCGGCAGGAAGCTGGCATGTGCCGCGGCATGAATGCGGCGGGACAGATCGCTGTAAGACATGCCCAGCCGGCTGTGGATCAACTCGTACTCATCACTGAGCGTAATTTGCGAAATGCTTGGGTCGTCTGTGGCAATGGTCACATTTAATCCGGCTTCCAGCATGTCCGGCAGGGGATGATCCTCAAGGCGGCTCACCACCCCCGACTGATGATTGCTGGTCACGCACACCTCAAATGGGATGTTGCGCTCGCGGGCCAGTTCCACCACCGCAGGGTCACGCATCACGGTCACGCCGTGGCCAATACGATCAGCGCCAAAAACTTCAATTGCCTGGCGCACATTTTCAGGCCCGCCCCACTCACCGGCGTGAACACACAACGAAAGCCCCGCCGCACGTGCCCGCCGGAACACGGGCAGGAACGGCTCACCGGAGAAGTCGGCTTCATTACCGGCCAGGTCCAGGCCCACAATGCCCTTGTGCATCTTCTTCTCAGCCATTTGCACCACTTCTTCCGCCAGTTCCACCGGCTCATGCCGGTTGACACTGACGATCAAACGGGTGGTGATGCCCATGTCGCCGCTGGCCTGGGCAGCGCTATCACAGGCCCAGTCCATCACTTCTTCCAGCTTGAAACTGCGCGCGCGGCTGAGCGCCACCGGCGTGAAGCGCAGCTCCAGATACATCACCCCATCCAGCGCCGCGTCGATCACGGCTTCATGGACAATGCGCTGGATGACCTGTGGCGAGAGAAAAAACAGGCGCAGGGTCTGAAATTTTGAAAGAAACGTACTGTAGTTAAAGGCATCTTCCGTCTGCATCTGTACCATGGCTTGCAGGCTGGGCCTCACCGGCAGGGTGATCCCATAAGAGCGCGACAGCTCAAGCAGGGTCTCCAGACGCAGCGATCCTTCAAGGTGGCGGTGCAGGTCCACCTTGGGAACGCGGGTGAAATCAAAGTTGTGTTCTCGGGTCATTTCATCATCACTCATGGCATCCATCCAGTGACAGCGGGGTGATACACCCGTCCATTATAGCACGGGGTAAAGCCACCCTTTGAGTATGGCATACATGTTGCACCCTGTCTGTCAGTCATTTGTTTTACCTTCGGGAGGAATGCCATGTATATCAACCGATACATTGTCGTGGGTGGGTTCGTCGGGTTGGTGCTGATCGTCGCAGTGCTGCTGCTGGTCAATTGCAGAGGCCCGGTTGGCGCTGCCGCTGAAGGTTCTCTAACCCCGGAAGCGCCCAAAGCCATGCCCCAAAAGTTCGAGTACGCCACTGTCACCGCCAAATGCGAATCAGACCACAGCCGGGCGATTATTTGTCACAAAGTGGAAGAGAATGATTACACCGATGTGAACAATATCATCGCCGATAAAGCGAGAGAAGGCTGGCAACTGATTGAGGTGGCGCAGGTGGGCGACCTGACCTCGTTTATCTTCGAACGCGACAAGTAACCCCCTCATCTCGATAAAAGGTTTCGCCTCTCCGTGACCCTGGCGGAGAGGCGATTTATGCTTCAAATCACACGGATCAAACGGTCAAATTACAAGCCCTGGGCAATGGTCGCCAAAAACGCATCCACCTGCGCGCGCCAGGCTGCCCGCTCACTCCACATCAAGGGGTGGCCGCCGGTGGGCGAAAGGAACACCCGGCATGTAGGGATGCGCGCCGCCATGCTCTCCACCTGCGCCTGCACATCCACCAGTGAATCATCCTGCAGGCTGGCGGTGATCAACACCGGGCAGGCAATCTCTCCCAGCCGGTTTTCAAACCAGGCGCCGCCCGCATCTGCGAAGCGCAGCAATAGCTGGTTGTCCTCCTCCACCACGGCATCCCAATCGTCGCCGTGGCAGAAGCGCCAGAAGCGTTTTTGATCCGGCGTCACCTGACGGCGTTTCTCCACCTCGGCGCGCAGCCGGTCGGGCGGCAAAAAAGGCACAACGCTGTCTGCCACCACGGCATCCACCCGCTCAGGATGGTTCATGGCGCAGTACAGCGCAGCAACCGCCCCACCGCTGGTTCCCATCACAATAAAACGCGGCTCTTTCAGGCTGTCCGCCAGCGCAGCCGCCACATCACCGGCGTGTTCCCACCAGTCGGGCTGCCAGTCATAGATGCGCTCAGAGGTTCCACAGCCGGGCAGGTCAGGCGCAGCCACCATGAAGCGGTCTGAAAATTCCTCCAGATCGGCCTGGTGCGCCCAGGATGAAGCCGTATTGCCGTGCAGCACGATCAACAACGGTCCTTCACCCAGCAGGCGGTAATTGATCCGCATATGGTTGAGACGAAAGAATCCCATACTTATCCCTCAGTGGTTCCCGAGCTTGCGGTCTTTCAGCCGTCTTCAAAATATCCGCTACAAGAAAAAAAGGCCGCCCCAGCGGAGCGGCCCCTGTATTCGGTTGGAATTGCTTATGGCATGGAGTTGTTGGTCGCCCAGTCATTGCCCACAATCACGATCACATCTGCGCCGTAATTGGGGTCAAACCGGTTGATGATATTGCTGCTACTCACACCCATGGTTTCAGCCAGCCAGCGTACCGTATAGGGTTTGCCATTCACCACGACGATGGTGGTGGCGCCGTACACGTTATCGGCATTGGTTTCTTCCACAATATTCACACCCTCGCCGCGCAGCCATTCAGCGGTGCGGCTTGCCAGACCCTCGGTGGTGGTTCCATTTTGAATGGAAACGCGCGCCGCTTCGGCTTTCATCAACTCTTTATTGTCAGAGGAAGGCACACTGGTGGGGATGATGGCTGCACCCTCACTGGTGAAGATCTGGTCGCGCAACATGCGGATCTCATCCGGGATGGGAACCAGGATCGACAGGCCGTCTGGTGAGGTATCCATGTACACCATATCCGGCGTAATCACAGCACGGCGGATGTTTTGTTCCTGGATCTGGCTGGCGGTGATGGCCAGTTGCGCCACCTGTTGCAGGTTGAGGTTGGTGCGAATACCCGATGACAGATCCTGATACAACGCCGGTGCTTTGGCAATCAGGGTGGGCAGCATGTTGAAGGTCAAAATCTGCTCACGGATGGCCATGATCACCTGCTGCTGTCGGCGGGCGCGCGAGAAGTCATCACCCTCGGTATAACGGGCGCGCGCGTAACCCAGCACTTCCTTGCCGTCCAGCGTCTGCACGCCCGGCTTCAGGAAGATCTGCCCCGGCTCGCCAATGCGGCCAATGGTGATATCCTGCTCAACGTTGATATCCAGACCGCCCAGTTCATCAATGAACTTGACGAAGGCGTAGAAATCCACCTGGGCATAGTAATTGATCGGCACACCCAGGAACTGTTCAACGGTCTGAACCGCCAGGCCAGGACCCCCACCCGGCAGGCGATTTAGCTCGCCAAAGTAATATGCCTGATTGATCTTGGCATAACCGTAACCGGGGATGTTCACCCACATGTCGCGCGGAATGGACAGCATGCCGGCGGTCTTCTTGACCGGGTCCATGGTGAACAGGATCATCGTGTCTGAACGCGGCACTTCACCGGCTTCCCAGTCGCGCATGTCAAGACCCATAATCAGCACGGTCACGCGGCTGGCGCCGTCCCACTCATCAGCGGGGACCTCACTATTATCCAGGGGCACCTGCGCACCTTCGCCGCTGGGGGTACTGAGGGCAACCGCTGGCTGCCCTTCCGCGCTGATCTGCGGCGCGCCGGGCAGGTCGGTCATGGTCCAGCCTTTTACCAGGTTGCGTACAACCACAAAGGCGGTGATGGCGGTTCCAATCGCCAGCACGGCGAAAACAATCGTCAGGACAAAAGTGATGTTATCCTTCTGACGCTTTTTTTGTCTGGCTTGTTTGAGATTGGATTGTTCCATAGAGTTCTTTTATACCTGTTTAAACAGCGATAGGGTGATCGAGCGGTGTGAACTGGGTTGCAAGATTGGTTCCAGAAACGGGGATAAAAAAAGCATCAAACCAGGGGCGGTGGTGGGATGGGCAGCGCGTCTTCGGCAGTGTCGATCCACTTGCTGCCTTCGTCCACCAGCATCACCGGAATGTCGTCAACGATGGGGTACTTGCGGCCGCAGTCCTGGCAAACCAACCAGGTATCCTTCACCATTGAAAGAAGCCCGTTTTTTTCAACCACGCAATGCGGGCAGCGTAGTTTGTCAAGCAGTTTTTGGCTGACCATTCCGCCTCCAAGGGGTACATTTCTGTCTGCTTCGATTATACCACACGCATTTTTGCCTATTTTGCAAGAGGCAATTTCACCAGCCGGTAGGACGGCGTCTCATAAAGCACCTCAAAATCATCGGGCACATGCGTGCCAGTGTACATCACCATGTATTCAAAGCCGTAACGCTCGCCCAGTTGTTTGATGCGGCGTTGATCCAGCCCCGTGTACCAGTTTCGCATTTCGGGCACGGCGTCAAAGCCGTTTTCCTGCGGCTCTCCGTACACGTCGTAAATGCGTGTCAGCCAGTTCTGCATGGCCTGGTCGCCAAACGGGAAGGCGATGAAATCCACCACAATGGCGCGGTGAGCCGTGACCCTGAAGTTGCCCATGCTGGGGTTCACCAGAAAAACCGCGTCTGGCGGGGTGTTTTCGCGCACAAAACGCGCCAGCTCCAGTTCCTCACTGCTGACCTCCATGATGTCAATCACCGGGCGCTGCAGGTACGGTTCCATGCGGGGCGAGAGGCTGCCAGCCGGGGTGAACAACGCCACCAGCACAAAAAAGGTCACCCCCAGTTGACCCGCCACAGCGCGCGCCATGCGGCGCAGACGTCCGGGGGCATCCTCCTGGCCGCCATACCCGCGCCGCGCGATCAATGACATCATGACCAGCAGCGGAAAGAGCAGCAATGCGTGCCCGTCGGGTTCATAAATGATGCCAATGGCAATGGTCCAACCCAGCGCCAGAATATCCAGAGTCAACCAGGCCCAGCCAGGCAATTTTTTGTCCAGTGCAACACGCAGCGGCGTCCAGATGGCAGCGCCGATCAATGCCGGGCTTGCCAGCAATGCGGCGGGCAGCACGAACGGCATCAGCATCAGGCCCGTCCAGCGCTTGCCGGTGCGCTGCAGGGCAGACAACCGATCCAGTTGCCAGCCGCTCCAACCGCACATTAAAACCAGACCCAGCCATTTCACATAGGTTAACATGCGCAGGGTCTGCGCCGTGGTCCACAGGCGGCTGGGCAGCACTTCCACAAACACATACCCACCCAGCGCAGCCAGCAGCACTCCAACGGTCAATAAACCCATGCCCACCGCCGCCTTGCGCATGCCCTTGATCTGCACCAGCGCGGTGACCCCCACCGAGAACGCCGCCAGCAGGAACAGCCCGGCCTGCACAAACTGCCAGCGCTGGAACGTACCCGGCAGATAATGATGTGGATGCCTGAAGTACGCCAGGATCCAGATGAACAGATCATCCGGCAGGCGCTCGCCAGTGCGATACCCCAGCAGGTTCCAGGCAGCCACAACCCCCATCAGCGCCAGCCCAGCCAGCAAAAACAGCCATTCACGCCGCGCCGGTTGAACTCCCTCGCGCCTGCCGCGCAACCAGCGCCAACCCAGCTCAGCGGTTGAAATGCCCAGGCACAGCATGCCGCCCTCCAAACCTGCCAGCGGGTGAAAGTAAGCAGCGGCGGCATTGGCGGCAGCCGCTGCAAGCGGCCTGCGGCGCAGCGCAGCCCATGCGCCCAGCAACAGCAGCGGCATGGCAAGGAGCATGGGTTCAAGAAACGTGCGGTACAGTACGTTGGTGTAGCCCAGCCAGAAGGTCTTGAGCGCCATCACCCCGGCCACGGCAAACAAACCGGCGGTCAGGGAGTCCTCAAACAGGTCGCGCGCTGCCATGCCGGTCACAAACGCCACCGCCACATTGCCCAGCAGGGTCAGCGCCAGGTACACACCCGGCAGCGCCGCCTCGCCCCCGGCCAGGTTGGCAATCGCCCCCACTGCGCGCGCAAACTGCAGGCGTGGAGAAAACTCAGCCGATGCGTTGACAAAGAAATCGTTGACCAGATAAGCAGGGTCCATGACCCGCAGCACCACCGGCAGTTGTTCCACCTGGTTGCCTGTGCCGTAGCGATAGCCCCATAATGTGGCAAGCCCACCCGCCAGCACGGCAAACAACAGCAGGCCAGTCCAGGCAGGCAGAGAGGTTCGATTGATGGTTTGGGAAGGTTTCAAGCGTGCCCCGGCGATTCAGCAGTAAAGGATGGCGCAATTATAACGTGAAGTTCGCACCTGTCTGCGCGCGCAGCCAAATTACGGCTCGTCGGTGGCGGTCTCAGTGGGTGTTTCGGTCGCGGTCGAAAGATCAACCGTGACGGTATGCGTCTCGGTGGGTGTCATGGTGACGGTGCCGGTCATGGTCACGGTCGGCGTCTGGCTGATGGTTGCTGTCTGGCTCACCGTCGGTGTGGCGGTGATGCTTGGGGTGGCTGTGATGGTGCGGGTAAGCGTGATCGTCCGTGTCTGCGTAATCGTCCGCGTTTGCGTGATGGTACGCGTAACGGTGCGGGTGCGCGTGGGGGTGGGTGTGCGGGTTGGCGTGGCGGTAAAGGTGGGCGTGGTGGTCAGCTCGCTCCACAACGTGGCGATCACCGCTTTGGTGGGTTGTTCGGTGAGCACAAAGTTCAATGCCTCCCGCGCAGCAGAGACCAGTTCGTCCGGCTGGGGCAGAAACACCTGTGCTTCCGGCTCACCGGGCAGGTCCCAGACCCGCAATTGATACGGTGTGAGGGTGTAAAACCCGATCTGCTGCGGGTCGCCCAGGTTGATCGCCAGCGGCAGCAACAGGTTGAGGTCGTTCAAGCCAAAACTGCTGTCAATGTACGGACCATAAACGCCAAACAACTCCGTCAGACGGGTCAGCGCGCCGCCGTGCGTCATGCGCCAGATGATCTGGCGCAGGGCTTCCTGCTGGCGCAGGTTGCGATCAATCTCTTCCATGGAAGTGCGGAAACGCACAAAGCACAGCAATTGCCCGCCGTCCATCATGCGCGCGCCGGGCTCCAGCCCGCCGCATTGCTCCGGGTAGCTGCGGTTCACCGTCACGCGCACCCGCCCGATGTCGTTGACAAAATCCACCACTTCAAGCGGATGCACCAGCGCCCATTCCTGCGGGCGCACGCCAAAGTTATATTCCAGTGTATCCTGCACGCCCGTCCATTCGCCCACCGGCCAGGCGTTCTGCACACGCTGCATGGTATAACCGGGGATGTACACAAACAGGTCAGCCGGTATGGAGAGAAAACTGGCGCGGCCAGCCTGCGGATTGAAGAAAACCAGCAGCATGGCTTCGGTGCGGTCAACATAAGGCGCTTCGTCGCCGGTGGCAAGCAGCGCCATTGATTGCACATCGTCGGGGACATTGAGGGTGGATACCGGTGTGGGGATGGGCGTGACCGGCGTCTCGTTGGGTGCGGCAAAATGCTTCCACGGGCGGTCAACCCCCACAGTGACGGATGGGCTTGGACTGCTGGTGGCCGTGCGGGTGGAAACCTGCGTTGGGGTGTTTGCCTGGAAGGTCGCCGTTGGGGTGGCCTGCGGCTTGAAGAGTCCGCAGGCGGTCACCAGCGCCATAATCAGCGCCAGCAACCCCACCCACCGCAGGTCAGGACCCCGTTTTGCTTTCATTTGTTGCGATTATAGCAGTCTTTATTCCCAGTGGCCGCCAGCCGGGCAGTAGCGCTGCATATCCTCTGAATACCACATGACAAAGCGAACATCCGTGAAGGGTGTTTCCCGCACCGGGCATGGTTTCTTGCCCAAAGCATACAATTCCGCCTCCAGTGCGTCCACGTAATCCTTATTAATCCACGGTTGAACAATCGCAAACACCTCCGGCTTTGCCAGCCATGCACGGGTTGCATCGTCCAATTCTGGACCGGTCATGAGCACCCGCCCCAGTGAAACCTGCGAGCGCGGCACACCGTAGATCTCGCGCATGTCACGCAGGCCGTCTATGCCCCAATCAGCATCGGTGACAAAGATGTAAGAGCGATTGGAAACCATGTCTGGCGCTTCATTACGCTGCATCAGGCGCAGGAATAACACCTCCAGACTGGAAATGCCGGTGAAACGCGCGGGGACGATCACGTATGCCTGATACAAACCCAGCCCCACCCCCAGCACGGTCAGCAGGGTGATCACCGTCAGGGAGGCCTGACGGGTAAATGACTGTTCCTTTAACCAGTGTGCCCACCATACCACGCCCATGGCAACAAACAGGCAAAAGAAGGGCAGCATCATGAACATGCGCGTGTTGGATGGCGTCACCCGGTCGTGCGTTGCGCCCACCAGGAACATCATGAACAGGTAAGCCAGCACCCAGAAGGCAGCAAAACGGTTTCGCGAATACAGGCGCAATGCCCACAGGAACCCGAACGGCAGGAGCGCCGCCGAGAGCGGATCAACGTAGGAACTGGCGACAAAATGCGTTTCCTGCGGCGTGTACAGGTATGAAAACAATCCGTACAGGTAGTTGGACCCAAAGTGGAAGGCAGGACCATATTTCCCAACCACATCCGGACGGTTTAAAAACGTGCCGGGGATCTTCTCAGCCCAGTACCCTTCCTGAAACAGCAACGGCATGAACAGCAGGAAGAACGCGCCCACCACAATTGCCCAGCGCCCAATGGCCGCCCGGCTGCGTGGAGGGTCAAAAAACAGCAGAAGCAGGAAAGGCAGCGGGATGGCGTACATCGCCGCCGGATACACATACAGACACAGCCCCATGCTCAAACCCAGCAGCGAGTAAGCCCACGCTTGCCGGTTGCGCGTGCACACCCCCGTCAGCCACAACACCAGCGACATGGCAAACAATGCCTGCGAGTTGTTGTAACCGATCTTCGGAAACTGGATCAGGTAGGCGCTGAAAGCCAGCATCACCACCGCCACAGCGCTGATGGTGCGCGAGACGAACATGCGCCAGAACAGATAAAAGAACACCAGTGCAGCCACCGCAAAGAATATGCTGCTGAAACGCCAGCCAAAGTTATCCATGCCAAAGATCTTCATGGACAACGCCTGTAGCAGTGATGAGAAATACGGATGCGAGCTGTAAACCGCCTGCCCGCTAAACAGATGGCTGATGATCCAGTCGCCGCTCTGCGTAAGCAGGATCTCACGCGCATAGGTGAAGAAGTTGTACTCATCACCCACGCCCGAGAAAAACCAGTTGCTGATTCCCAGACTGTACAGCCACAACACACCGGCTGCCAGCCACATGATCCACGGGGTGGCTTTGATGCGCTTCCATCCCACGGCAACCACCAGCAACGTCAAAACGGCGTACAGCCAGGCAGTCTTTGGGTCCTCGGCCAGCGCGCGGATGAACAGGATCCACACCAGCAGGGCGACCCCATATGGCAGCACCCACTGCGGAATGTGCTTCCAGGCTCCACGAATTTTCTCAACCGGGAAGTTTGAAAGGATCACTCCCGCCAGGTAAGCCAACAGCACCGCCACCAGGTCCAGATTGGGCACCCGTTCGGTCAGGCTGCCAATGGTTAAAATCGCCAGCGCCCCCACCGCGGTTACGATCTGCAAGATGGTGGCAATGCGCTTCTGGCGCGCCGAAATGATCGGCGCAGCGGGGTCGGAGGACGCCATTTGAATCTGGCTTGCAAAGGCCTCTTTGTTACCTTTCTGACGCAACAGTACCAGCACTGCCTGAATACCCAGCAAAATAAATACAACAATGAAATAAGACGGCAGCATGGTGTTGTTCAGGAAGGAGATGTTCTTCCAGTAGTGGAAATACTGATCCCTGAACCCGCTGCGGCCCAACCAGCGTTCGATCACCACAAAAATGGGCGGCAATACCGCCAGCACAATCAAGAGCAGGGTCAAACCGGCACCGCGCCAGTTGCGGCCCAACCGTCGGTACAACGGTTCTGGCGCAACCTGCTCCTCCAGTTGCCCGACGCGTTCCTGCAATCTGAGGTTTTCCTCCCGCAGCCGCTGATTCTCAAGACTGACCGCATCTGCGCCAATCTCCGGTGCGCGCCCATCCCCATTTGATGAGCCGTCTTGTTCCACCAGCGCCCCAACCTGCGCAGCACTTCCGTTTTTTGCGCCGTTTTTCCTGCGCATGGCAATCAAAGTGACAGCCGCAGCCGCAGCCGCAGCCGTGGCTGAGGCAGTAACCGCACCTGCCACTGCCCACTTCACCCATCCATTGGCGCCGTTATGTGACATACCGCCAGTCCTCTCCAGGGCCTGCCTTCGCCCGGACATGAAATTTTTCTTCACCTGCGGAAACCACCCCTTTAATTGTACATCAGGGGCGCAGTTCGTCTGTTTTCCATCTGCCTTGCATTTTTATCAGACCTGCCACATAAATTTATCCGGCATGGTAAAGGATGACGGTTGTATTAAATACCAATACACCAACCAGCCTGCAAGTTTCAGGAGTTGGCAGGTTCTGGGTCGGGCGTCTGATTATAAATACCGGGACCGACAATCGGAACACACCCACCATGTGGGTGTATCCGCGGCTCCGGGTGGGTTGTTGAAGGTGACAATACTGGTGGCAACCCCATGCAACGAAGCCGCTTGCATGAACTTTTCCATATCGCCAGAATTCTTTGGTTGCATGGCTGCAACCTGGCGGGGGGTCAACCGTTCCCCCGCGCGCACCTGGCCACACAGCTCGCATTTGTTCATTTCCGCTACCGGGGCCATTGGCGCAGAAGCCTGCCCGCCTTCCTTTTTCGCATACCGCGACGACAGTACATGTTTGAAGCGAAGGGAATCGGTGTTGTGTCTATCCCCGGTGTCACCATCCACAATATGAACCCTCATGCGCGCCTTCCCTGTGGTGACAATATGAAGCATATCCAACCGACTGGACACAGTCCCAAGGAAGATCAGACTGGCGGCAGACGCAATGAACATTCCCAGTGTGATGGTTGCATTTTGGTCTTTGTTACCGATACTGACAAACGCCAGCAGCGACAAACAGGCTGAAATCAGCAGAGGGATGGCAAGCAGGCTGAGCAAAACACGCCGTCCACCTGAGACCTTGGGGGTCTCTTTTTGGATGGTGATGACGGCGCCGCAATTTGGGCAGGAAAACTGCTCTGTGGCTGTGCCTTCGGTCAGGATGTGGTCAAACTGCGGAGCCTGTTTGTGATCCAGGCAGGTCACTTCGATTTTACTCACTGGGGTGGAGCCAGTTGTGGACATCGTCATCGCCTCTCTTTCTTTTTTTGGCAACTGATGTACTGCTCAACGGCTTTTCAAAAATGAGTGGTAGCGGGAAAATGGGCTTGCCGTCAAAACAGAAAAGGTCCGAAAGGCAAATCATCAATACTGCCTTTTGGCCGGTTACACTGTTGTTACGATTCTTAAAAAAAGCCAGTTGAAAATATTATACGATTTCCTTGTCGCTTTCGAACATTGCCCCCTCCGCTCGAATGCGGTGTCAATATACATCCAGGCCCACGCCACTATCAACATTCGAGCACCTCCCCCATTCGCAAAATACGCGAATGGAGGAGGAGAAACGCTTTTCCCACCGCCGTAAGCCCAACTTAAACCACCAGACCCCCCGTCCTCAGGGGGTCTGGTGTTCTCGCAAGACTTTCGCGTCTGGAAATATCAGCCTTTAAGCGCGCCGGCCATCATGCCGCGCAGGAAGTAATTACCCAGGAAGATGTAAACCAGCAGGGTGGGCAACGCTGCCAGGAAAGAACCAGCCATCTGCACGTTCCATGCAATGATCTGGCTGCCCGCCATGTTATTCAACGCCACCGTCACCGGCCAGCTCTGCGGACTGGTGAGCACAACCGCAAACAGAAAGTCATTCCAGGCCGAGGTGAACTGCCAGATCAACACCACCACAAAACTGGGGATGGAAATGGGCAGCATGATGTTCCAGTAGATGCCCAGCAACCCCGCCCCGTCGATCTTGCTGGCTTCCACCAGTTCCTTTGGAATGGTGGCGTAGTAATTGCGGAAGGTGAGCGTGGTGATGGGGATACCGTAAATTACATGCGCCAGCACCAACCCCGGCAGCCCGCCGTACATGTCAGTGGTCTTCATGAACTCCACCAACGGGATCAAAATGGACTGGTAGGGAATGAACATGCCGAACAGGATCAGCGGGAAGATCACATCAGCGCCTTTGAACTTCCACTTTGCCAGCACGTAACCGTTCAGCGAGCCAAGCAGCGACGAAATAATTGCAGCCGGGAAGACCATGTTAAAGCTGTTCAACATATAAGGTCCCAGCTTTGCGAGGGCTTCCTTGAAGTTATCCAACCCAAGCGTGTGCGGCAATTCCCACATGGTTTTCAGGCTGACCTCGTCAAAGGTTTTAAAGCCCGTCACCAGCATGATGTACATGGGAATGAGGTAGAACGCCGCCATCAAGAGAAGCGGGACGTAGAGGAAGTAACGGGTATTTTTGCGGGTCATCGTTCCGCCTCGTTTTTAATGGTGTAGATCAGGTAGGGCACGATCAGAACCGCCACGCTGACCAGCAGCAGAATACCGATGGAAGCACCCCGTCCAAAGAAGAAACCGTCAAAGGTGGCCTGCCACATGTACAACGCCGGAACATCCAGCGGCAACTGCTTGCCCGCAACCGCCAGGATCAGGTCGAACACCTTGAGTGACATATGCCCAAGGATGATCATGGCAGACAGCGTCACCGGGCTGAGCAGCGGCAGGATCACGAAGCGGTAGATCTGGAACTCATTTGCACCGTCCACCCGCGCCGCTTCACGCAGTTCATCCGGAATACCGCGCAACCCGGCCAGGTAAAGCGCCATGGTATAGCCAGACATCTGCCAGATGGCCGGAATGGCAATATAGGCGATGCCCCAGTACGGGGTGGTATGCCATTGATTGATCAGGAAATCCAGGCCAAGGGTGTCAAACAGCAGGTTCAAACCGCTCATGCGGTTGCCCATGGCGGGGTTCATCAGCCAGCGCCAAACCACACCGGTGACGATGTAACTGATTGCCATGGGGAACAGGTAAATGCTGCGGAAGAAGCTCTCGCCCTTCAGCCCCTGATCGAGGAAAGTGGCCAGCAAAAAGCCGATCAACAGACAACCCAGCATGAAGATCACGGTAAAGATGACCGTATTGCGAATGTCAATCTGAAAACGCTGGTCAGAAAACAGGTTAATGTAATTATCCAGACCCACCCAGGTGTAATCGGGCAGCAGACCTTTCCACTTGCTCAGTGACACACGCACAGTCCAACCAATGAAACCGTACACAAACAGGGCCACAGCCAGGATGGATGGAAGAACAAGTAAAAATGCCAGAAAATATTCTCTTTTGCGCAGCATGCGCTGAAAGAAATTGGCTCCAGGCCCTTTTTTCCGGGTGGTTATTTGCGTGGGACCACGTAGCGTATTGGGCTGATCCATGGGATTAACTACCTTTTGATAATTTTACATCACGGAAGACAACTGCATGGAGGAACTGCCGGGGCAAAATTTGCCAGAGCGTCATCCCTCAAAGTCATCGGGGGGAGGAAACCCTCCCCCCGATGAAAGGAATTGTTGCGAATTACTCGCCGCAGGGGCCAGAGCTGGCGCAGGCGGCCACCAGGGCATCCTGGAAGGCAGCGGTGTCGCCGCTCTGCAGGAACAGACCCATGGCGTCATTGATTTCGGTCTTCCATGAGTCATTGGCAACCACGCCGTGAGCCAGCGAACCGGTGATGGTGTCGCTCGCCCAGTCAGCCATGGCGGACTGCAGGTAGACATCGTAGAGGGACTTGTCGCCGTCGGAGCGGGCGGGGATGGAGCCCTTGACGGGGTTGAAGGCATCCTGACCTTCCTTCGAACCGCAGACTTTCAACCAGGCAATGGCTGCATCGCGGTTCTTGGCGCCCACGGGGAGCACGAAGGAGTCAGACAGGAACTGGAAGGAACCACCGGTTCCAGGAACAGGAGCCCAGCCGAACTCGGTCTCGGGAGCCTTGCCCAGTTCTTTGAAGTAACCCTCGGCCCAGTCGCCCATCACATTGAAGGCGGCGTCGCCGTTCACAACCAACTGCGAGGCATCCTGCCAGGTCAGGGAGGCGGCGTCGCTATTGGTGTAGGTCAACACTTTCTGGAAGTCCTCAATGGCGGTCAGAACCTCGGGGCTGGCCCAATCGGTCTCGCCACTCCACAGGCCGTTGTAGGCATCGGGGCCCAGGCTGGCCAGGAAGACGGTT
Organism: Levilinea sp.; assembly: GCA_034429695.1. Lineage (GTDB taxonomy): Bacteria > Chloroflexota > Anaerolineae > Anaerolineales > Anaerolineaceae > DAOUGC01. The sequence goes on along the minus strand of DAOUGC010000187.1, from coordinate 6,390 downwards.
TCCATCAGGTGCATGACAGTCCACTGCTCACCCATGGCCAGAGGGGCTTCCATGCCGGCGGCCTGGAGGGCATCCATGGCGGTGAACCACTCGTCGAGGGTGGTGGGGACTGCAATGTTGTTGTCAGCCAGCACGGTGGGGTTGTACCACAGCACGTTGGCGCGGTGAATGTTCACGGGCACCGAGTAGATTTCGCCATCCTGTGAGATCAGGGGGATGAGGGTCTCGGGCATGACTTCCAACCAGCCTTCTTCCTCATAGAGGAAGTTCAGCGATTCGAGCTGACCGGCGGCAACGTAGGTACCGATCAGTTCCTGACCGGCGTGGCCCTGCCAGCTATCGGGGGCATCGCCAGCCTGCAGGCGGGTGGCCAGCACGGCGCGCGCATTGGTTCCAGCGCCACCGGCGACGGCGGCGTTCACGAACTCAATGTCGGGGTACTGGGCATTGAAGACCTTGATCATGGCCTCGAGGCCAGCGGCTTCGCCACCACCGGTCCACCACGAGAAGACTTCCACCTGCTGTGCAGCAGCGGGTTCTTCAGCGGCAGGCTCTTCGGCAGCGGGTTCTTCCGCAGCGGGCTCTTCGGCGGCGGGTTCTTCGGCAGCCGGTTCTTCCACAGCCGGGGTTTCAACGGCGGCGGGCTGGCAGGCGCTCAGCAGGATGGAAAATACCACCAGCAGAGCCAACAAAATTGTTGCGGTTTTCTTACTGGACATCTTGATTCTTCTCCTTTTCTTGCAATGACAAGACGGCTGAAGGGTTTTGGTTAGAAACATGACGGGTGTGGATTTCGGCGTCCTTGGCGCCACACGGGCGCGATCGTTCGCCATGCGCGTTTCTATACCAACTCATAAATAAATTATAATGAGTGCCTTACGCTAAACAATTTATTTTCGGACTCATGCCGGACATACGCAGGACATTATTTCACATCCCCACGGACATGCTCATGGATCAAAGTATTTTTGAAGGCCTGGTCAAAGATGTGGTCGCCAATCTTTACGATTACGCCGCGCTGGAGACCCACCCCCTGCTGTACAGCGTTTTCCAGCCGCCCGCCGGTTATAACGGCTCTCGCCTGGAGTATGTGCGCCAGGTCTTTGTGGATGCCATTGAACAACTGCGCCCGGATCGAAAAGAAGCCAACCCTTCCGCACCCGAGTGGCGCCCTTACCTGATCCTGTATAAACGCTACGTTGAAGGCCTCAGCCTGCCCGATCTCTCCGCCCTGCTGGCGGTCAGCGACCGGCAAATTCGCCGCGACCATCACCGCGCCATGCAGGCGCTTGCCAACCTGCTGTGGGCTGGCCTGTACCCCGCCGATACCCCCGCGACCGCCGAATCCACCCATGCCGACGCCCTGTTTGAGGTTCACAAGGAAGCCATTGACCCGCTGGAGACCGTGCGGGGCGTGCATCAAATCCTGCGCGCCCGGCTGGAATCACAGGGCATCCAGCTTGAATACGACGTTGACCCCAACCCCGCCTCGGTCCTTACTGACCGCGTGGTGCTGCGCCAGATTTTGATCAGCCTGTTCAACAGCGCCGTGCATCTGCATGACAGCGGCCCCATCCTGATCCGCTCCTTCCAGCACGGCAGCGAACACTGCCTGCAGATCTCGGTCACCCTGCCCTCCGGCTGGGAAGTGGAAGGCGAACCGGACGGACAGGATACCGTGGGCTACTGGCTGGAACGCATCAATGCGCGCATGGAAAAAACCGTGCTGCAGCCACCGCTCTCCGGCGGTCAGTCCGGGCGCACCTACGTGCGTTCGCTTTACCTGCCGCTGCTTGGCAGCAAAACCGTGCTGGTGGTGGACGACCAGCCCCCGGCGATTGCCCTGTTCCGGCGCTATCTTTCGCAGTATGGTTTTAATATCGTGGGGGTCAACCAGGCAAATCAGGCGCTGGACATGGCGGTACGTCTTCACCCTGCCCTGATCACGCTGGATGTGATGATGCCCAAAACCGACGGCTGGGAAGTGCTGCAAAATCTCAAATCCAATGAGGAGACGCGCGACATCCCCGTGCTGATCTGCTCTGCATGGGAGGAGCCGGAACTATCACAATCGCTTGGGGCCGCCGGTTTCCTCAAAAAACCCATCACCCAAAAGCAACTGCTGGATGCCTTTACCCGTCTGAACCTGTTTTAATCACCGCATCCGCTTGATCTTCGCGCCGGAAACGTTCTCCGCCCTCACTGTGCGCTGCAAAACTGGGGGTGATGCTGGCAAACAGGGCATCCAGCACGGCGGTCAATTCCTTGCGCAGGAACGGCCGGTTGAGATGCACCGAAAAATGTCCGGCTGCCTGGGTGCTCAACGCCTGGGGCAGGTCATTTGCCGACAGGATCATCACCGGAATGTTCCGCAGGCGCTCATCGGCCTGCATTTTCTCCAGCAAAGTCAACCCGCTGATATCCGGCAGGTCAATATCCAGCAGCACGGCATCCACCGGGCTGGTGTTGAGCAAATCCATGGCGCGCGCGCCGTCAGGGGCGGTCAAAAGCACCAGGTCACGCGCCGGGCGCTGGGCTTTGCCATCCCCATCCTCACCTTCCAGCGAACGTAAGGACTGGGTGACAAACCGCACCATGCCGGGGTCGTCATCCACCACCAGCAAATTGCGGCAGCCGTCGGGCAGGCTGTCAACGGCATCCACCAGCACATGCCGGCTGACCGGTTTGAGCAGGTAACGCATCACGCCTTCGGGCAGGGCGGTCACCCGGTTGAGATTGACCGGCAGCGCAAAAACGCTCACCGGCAGGTCGTAAGGGGGTTCCTGCAAAAAGCGCTGTACAGCCTCATGCCGCGCCAGGCGCTGATCGATCATCACCGCCCGCGGGAAAACCTGGTTGCACACGCTCACCAGCAGGTCGGGGTCAGACAGCAGCGTCACCTTGTAGCCATCCAGGGTCTCGGCAAAGATCTTTGCCCAGAACATATCGGCTGACAGCAGCACCAGCAGGGGCAGGTTTTCCTCGGCGCTGCGATCCAGCACCCTGAAACGTTCCTGCAGCTCGGCTTCACTGTAGACCTCGGCTTCCTCCTCTGGCGCGATCAATGGCAGGGTGAAGAAGAAATTGGAGCCGCTGCCCAGGCTGCTGGTCACGCCCATTTCACCACCGTGCAATTCGATAAAGCGCCGACCAATTGCCAGGCCCAGCCCTGTGCCTTCCTCGCGCCGCCAGTTTTGCAACCCCACCTGCCGAAATTCAGAGAAGATCTTGTCCAGATCCTCCTCGGCAATGCCAGCGCCGGTGTCTTCCACTTCCATCAGCACGGTGCGCTGATCCTTGCAGCGCGCCCGCACCGTGATGCCCCCACTCTCTGTAAAGCGCAGGCTGTTGGTCACCAGGTTTAACAACACCTGCCGGATACGCGTGCGGTCGGCATACACCTCGGGCAGGTCGGGGTCCAGCTCAACCCGCAACCACAGCTTCTTGTTGTTCACCGCCAGTTCCACCATCTCCACCACCTCGCCGATCACGTCGGAAAGGTGCATGCGTTCGCGGAACAGCGTCATCTGGCGCGCGTCCATCTTGCCCATGTCGAGGATGTCGTTAATCAACCCCAGCAGGTGCGTGCTGGAACGGTAGATCTCGGTTACATCGTCATACAGACCCGCAGGCCATTTCTCCACCGGCCCGTAGGTTTCAGGAGAGTTGACCATCAGGTCGCTGAACCCGATGATGAAGTTCAACGGGCTGCGCAGCTCATGGCTGACGGCCATGGCAAAGCGGTCGCGCTCCTGACGGGCGTCGTCGGCGCGTTCACGCGCCAGGCGCAACATGCGGTTCAGCCTGTCAAGCTGGTAATTGGCTTTGCTCACTTCCTTCAACAAAACACTGATCTCGGCGCGGTGCTGGCGGGCTTCCTCCAGGCGTTTGAGCGCCTCGGTATAGTGATAAGACGACGCCTCAATGGCCGATACCAGATTGTGTGACAGTCCCCAGCCCAGCGCCATGGTCGCCAGGGTGGCCAGTATCAGGGCAAAATCGTAACCGGCGGGCAGCGGTTGAAGCGGCAGGCGCGGCCATGACACCATCAGCAGGATGATCACCCCTTCAATGAAGGCTGCTTCCAGCAGACCGCCCATCACCACTGCCATCAGCGGCAGCAGTGCCAGCAGCATCAAGATCTCCACCGGCCCAAAAATGGCGTAAGCCAGCAGGATGACCGCCGCAAGCCCGACAAACCATACCGCGTGCGCCAGCCGAAGATTGACCTCCAGCAGGCGCAGGGTGATGATCACAATCGAAGCCATGCCAACCGTGATAATCCACAGGCTGGGACTGAACATTTCGGGCCAGAACAGGGTGGCAATGAAGTGCCATACCAGGTAGACCGCGGCCGTCGTCCCGATCACCCGTTGCGATGTGGATTGAACCAGTTCACGATATTCATTACGGCCAGCTTCCGCCGGGTCCACGGCAGGTGCATTTTCCACCTGGGGGTGGGGGTCCTCCGGCGTTGTTCCGCCTTTGCGTCTGCCTGATGCTGTCGTCATTTTCATGATGATGAAAATTATACCCGTTTGCTTCAAAGTCACTGAACTGGCGCCTGTTTGTTACTGGCTTATCAATTGTAAGGAAAAATAACCTATAATTAACAGGGAAAATTAGAGGTTATTAATTTCATCCCCAAAATGGGCAAGGTCCCCTTTTCAGGAGGCACATGAGAGCTGTTCCTTCTTCCAGAAAAGGAATGGGTTCCATCCCATACCCTGGCGGTGTCACTTTCAGGGTGTGGGCTCCCAATGCACGCCTGGTCGAAGTGTACGGAAGCTGGTCGGACGCATCCATACCCCTCGCACCTGAAAAAGCAGCCGGGCAGGAGGGCATCTGGTCGGCAGACATTCCCGGCGCGTCCATAAACGATGGCTATATCTACCTCATTCACACACCGGGTGGGGTATTAAAACGCTGTGACCCGTATGCGCGGCGCATTGATCAAAAATCCGCCACTTCCTTGATCACCACAGGCGCCTATCACTGGGATGACGCCACCTACCAGACCCCACCCTGGGACCGCATGGTGATCTACGAGATGCACATCGGCACCTTCAATGACCTGCCCGGCGGACCGGTTGGCCGGCTGGAAGGTGTGATGGAAAAAATTCCGTATCTCAAAAACCTGGGCATCAACACCATTGAGATCATGCCGCCATGTGAGTTCAGGGGCAGTTATTCGTGGGGCTACAACCCCGGACATTTGTTTGCGGTGGAGGAAGCCTACGGAGGACCGCAGGCGCTAAAAAAAATGATCAACTGCGCCCATCAAAACGGCATCGCCGTGATCATGGACGTGGTTTACAACCATCTCGGCATTGAAGACAACCTGCTGTGGCGTTATGACGGCAGCGGCGAAGCCGGCGGCATTTATTTCTACAACGACCACCGCCGCCAGACGCCGTGGGGCGAGCGTCCCAATTACTCAGCGCCGCGCGTGCGCAATTACATCCGCGACAACGCCATGAACTGGCTGGATGAATACCGCATGGACGGCCTGCGCTGGGATGCCAGCCTGTACATTCGCAACTGGCGCGGGTGGAATTCGTTCAACGAGGCGTTTTTGCCCGATGGCTGGCAGTTGATGCAGTTCATCAATGATGAGATCGACACCCATCAGCCGTGGAAAATCAGCATTGCCGAGGATATGCAAAATGAGCCGCGCCTTACCCAGGCCACGCGCGGAGGCGGGGCGGGCTTTGACAGCCAGTGGGACGCCGGATTTGTCCATCCGGTGCGCTCCATCCTTGCCCAGGCAGATGACGCCCACCGCAATATGTACACCCTGGCCGATGCCATCACCCATCTCTACAACGGCAATCCGCTTGAGCGCGTGATCTTCACCGAATCACACGATGAGGTGGCAAACGGCAAAGCGCGCCTGCCTGAGGAGATCTTCCCTGGCCACGCTGACAACATGTACGCCAAAAAACGTTCCACCCTCGGTGCGGCGATCATGTTCACTTCACCCGGTATTCCGATGATCTTTCAGGGGCAGGAGTTTCTGGAAGACGCCTGGTTCTCGGACCAGGACCCACTGGACTGGCGGCGGCAGGAACGCTTCGCCGGTATCACCCAGCTCTACCGTGACCTGATCCACCTGCGCCGCAACTTTTACGGACGCACCGCCGGACTGACCGGCGCCAACACCAATATTTACTATCTGTCTGATCGCGACAAGATCATGGCGATCCACCGTTGGAAACGCGGCGGCCCGCGCGACTCGGTGGTGGTGGTGCTCAACCTGTCCAACCGTGCTTACGGCTGTTACACCCTGGGTTTCCCCGCTCCGGGGTTGTGGAAGCTGCGTTTTAATAGCGATTTCTCAGCGTATGACCCCGATTTTCTCAATTGCGCCTCCAACCCGGTGCAGACCCG
>DAOUGC010000186.1:0-14389 GCA_034429695.1 Levilinea sp. | reverse complement strand
TGGGTTGCGGTGGGGGTACGGGTGGGGGTCAATGATGGTTTAAGCAGCACACCCTGGGGACGTTCGGCTGAATAATCGGCGAACACCGTGTCCCAACCGCCCGGCATGGCGAAATACAAAATGCCAGCCATGATCACCACAGCCATTGCCAGCAGGGCTGGAATAAGCACATAAGGCATGGCCGATTGCCCGGTTTTCTTGCGGACAACTTTTCCCGCCCTCCGTTGGGAAGCCGCGCGTACCGGTCCGGTTGGAATTGCGACCGGCGCGGTATGGTCGGTAAATGGCGTGGTTGATCCCGGCTCAACGCGGTGCGGGGCGGTGGCTTCCAGGTCGGGTTTAACCCGCACCGGCATGGTGTGGCCGGCCTGAGCCACACGCACTGGCTGGGTGCTTGCCACCGGTATGGGGGTGGTGGCGCCTTCATCGGGTTCGCCCACCATGCGCAAGCGGGCAGGTTGCTGCCCGTCTGGCAAAGTGGTGCGCTGGCGTTGCAACGCCCAGTGGATTCCCTGCCGGGCGCGTTGGGATTCGGGATTTATTTGCAGTGCTTTTTGCAGGTATTGCAGGCTGTCTTCCGGTTCCACCGCTGCAGCCAGTACCAGCCAGGTTTCTTCGCGGCCGGGCTGGGCTTCAACTGCCATTTGCGCCAGACGGCGGGCTTCCAGTTTGTCGCCCCGTTTCAGGGCGTCAATGGCCTGTTGCAGTGGAGTTCTTGCGGATGGCCTGCCAGTGGTCATGGAGCGGGAGCCTGTTCTGCCGCCAGATTAACTGATTCATTGCGAACGTAACATAGAATACCCTGCACCACACCCTCTGCGATCAGGTCGGGCTGTTCGGTCAGGATCTGACGGTCGAGGTTTAGAAAGCCGGTTTCGACAATCACCGCTGGTGTATCGGAATGAATTTCCCGGAAGGCGTGATAATCGGTCATATCTTCTGTGACAGTGTTCTCATGATAACTCATCCCGGTCAGTCGTCCGTAACGGTCGATCAGGCAGGCAGCCAGGCGGTTGGCTTTTTCAGGGTAAACGGTTGCCTGGGCAGCCGCCACCTTGTAACCGGTGGCCTGGTCGTTTACGTACTGGCATGAGTCATTGTGGATTGAGATCAACGCCAGACCATAATACAGGTTCAGGCGTTCGTCCTGTTCCTTCAGCAAATCCACCTGGTATCCTTCGGAGATCAGTCGGTTCTGTACGATGGTGGCAATGCGCAGGTTGACTTCCTCCTCGGTCAGTCCATCATCACACACCGTGCCGGGGTCGTTTCCCCAGTGCCCCGATACAATGGCGATCGGCAGGCGCTGGTTGGGGGTGGGGCTGAGGGATACCGAGCCTTCCGCCCCCAGGGTGGGTTGCTGGGTCTGGGCTGCCACCATCAGCATTTCTTTGACCAACCGGTCAGAAAAAAGATTCGACGGCGTCCACAGGGTCAGCAGGGTGGCAACCACCACCGCCACACTCAGGATGGTTTGCACGGCATTGAAAATGGAAAACCGCGCCGGTGGTCGTACCGGTGAAGGTTGTGGAGATGGGCGGGAGGATGGCGGGTTTTCGGTTGTCATAGCCATGATGTTACATGACCTTGCGGTTCTTGGCAAGTCGGAGAAAATAATGAGATGGGGGTGATCCCTTTGATGCAGGCAGTTTGCATGGGCTGCATACTTGACGACCATTCCTTGAATGGATATAACTGAATCAAATTGGCAGAAATGTACACTGCATGATACTTAACTCACATTCTGCCGCGCAACGGAGATGACAATGACAGAAATGGGCGAACAACTTCGATTGGCCATGCGGCGCTGGGTGACCGGCGTGGCGGTGGTGACCAGCCATTTTGACGGAACCCGGCATGGCATGACGGTCAACTCGCTGGCGTCCATTTCACTCGAGCCTCCTTACGTTGGCATATCGCTTGCCAACCGCACCCGCACCCACGCACTGGTGATGCAAGCCGGCATCTTTGGGGTGACGCTGCTCTCGGTTAACCAGCAAGAGATCGCCGACCGCTTTGCCGGAAAAATGCCGGAAGAACTGGACCGCTTCACCGGGTTAACGGTGGATCAATTGGTGAGCGGTGCGCCGTTGTTGCGGGGTGGCACTGCCCGGCTGGATTGCAAAGTGGTGCACACCTTCGCCATGCCCGGTTCCACGCTGTTCATCGGTGAAGTGCTGGCCGCCGAAACCTTTGATCTGGAACCGTTGATCTACTACAACCGCCTCTATCACAGGACTCTTGCATGAGTACAGAAGTGCTGACCGATGAAGAGCGAAACCTGTTGTTGCGACTGGCGCGCCAGTCCATCTGGAATGTTGTTAATGATCTACCGCTGCCCGAAATTGACCTGGAGCAGGTATCCAGGGCTTTGGCTGCACCCGGCGCAACCTTTGTGACGCTCACCCGCCACGGCGAGTTGCGCGGTTGCATTGGCACACTTGAGGCACACCAACCACTGGTGCAAGATGTATGCGAACACGCAGTGGCGGCTGCATTTGAGGACTACCGCTTTCCATCGGTAAGGGAAGCCGAAGTTGATGAACTGGAAATTGAAATATCACGTCTGACGCCGCCGGTTGAACTCGTTTATGAAACGCCGCAGGATCTGCCGGGTTTGCTGTGTCCCGGGGTTGACGGGGTGATCCTGCGGGACGGCTCAAACCGGGCGACTTTTTTGCCGCAGGTGTGGGAGAAAGCCGAAACCCCGGAACAATTTTTGGCGCATTTGTGCATGAAGATGGGCGCGCCTCCCAACCTTTGGCAGCGGAAAAAATTAAGGGTGTTCACCTATCAGGTGGAGGAATTCCACGAATAAACAAAATAAAACTCCGGCCACAATGCGCCGGAGTTTTATAAATGCAGTTTACTGGCAGATTACAGGCTGGAACCCTGCAGGTAAGCCTGACCGGTGAGATGGGCGGTGACCAGTGCGGCGTAAGCGGTGGTCAGGAAGACGCCGATCACACAGGCGATCAAGCCCAGCGGTGCGATGATGGAGAAGGAAAGCAAATAACCCAGTGCAACCAGCAGGTAGGCAACCGGGGCTTTGCGAACCAGACCGAAGACCTCGCCGAAGCGGAAGGCAGCGCCGAATTCGCCCCTGGCGGCATACTGACCCCAGGCGGCGGGCAGCACGAACAGCAGCAGCAGACTGTAGATCAGGCTGAGGCCGCCGCAGCAAATGCTGATGACAGCCACAATGGTGGCTCCCACTTCCGGGTCATCCATGCCGGCGGCGATCATGGGGGTCAACTGCATGGGCAGGGTGAAGATGATGGTGGGGATGGCGTAAATCAGGCTGACCAGCCACAACATGAAGCCCTTGCCAAGCTGACCACCGAAATCAAGCGAAGGCAGGGGAATATCACTTTCGCGATTGATCAGGCGGCGGACAACCTCGAAAGCCCAGCCCAACAGCACAAACTGGCCGATGACGGGGATGATCGAGACCAGAGCCACGATGGCGGTTTTCTTAAACCAGTCGGGGTCCTGAAAGGGGAACGAAAACGCTCTTCCGAAATCCATGGTGTTTCTCCTCCACGTGCTTTATGAAATGCTGAATGTTGACAGAATGACAGGCCAAAGACACTTTCCACCTAAAACGTAGAAAGGTTTGGCCTGTTCAGGTGTTGCCGATTTGGAAGGAAAAATGACACATTCTTTTTCAGTCTGCGGATGGCCCACCACCGCACTGGCATTCCGGCCTGCGCAGCTTTACTGAACGGCGGATCAGGCGGGGATCCAGCCTTTGGATTTGGCAAACTCAGTCAGCCACGGGATGACAACCATTTCGCCCTGGTAAGCCTTGATGGCAAAATAAATGGTTCCCACCAGATACAGAGGTGAAAGGCACAGGCCAATCACAATTACATACAGAATTGCCCAAACGATACCCCACACCAGCGCCTGCATATAGTGGTATTTCAGGAAGGGTCGTTCCTTCTTGTCTTCCATTGCCAGCAGGATGATCAAAGGCACAACGGGGGTGAAGATATAAGAAAGCAGGGCCCAAAGTTTGTCGTCGCTGGTAATGTCGGTCGTGGGATAGGACATGGTTATTACCTCCTTGGCGAAAAAATAAAATAGTCTTTCCCTGTACCTCCCGGGAAAGGTACATCAACTTTAATACGTAACAGAAGGCGAACAGGTTGTATTCATTATAAAGCAAACAATTGAAAAGGCAACTTGCTGAAATGGAAGCCCTACATGTGGATATACTGATCCACTTTAAGCACAAAGATCACACCGCGTTTTCCAGATTGATCCTCAGGAGTGGGAACGTTTTTGCGGATGATCTGCAGGGCAGGCTCCACCTGCTCATCTTCAACGCCCACCAGCAGGGTGGAATGCCCGCGGCGCAGGAAACCGCCGGTTGAAGCGATATAGGTGACGCGGAAATCACCGCTGGTGAGGGCATTGGAGACAGCATCACTGGCAGTATCAGGGACAATGGCAATAATCAGTTTCATTTTCGGGCTCCTCTCAGATCTCCTCGTAATGTTCAACTTCCAGGCCAAAGATGGTGGCGCCGCCGATGGTGATGGGGGTTGGCGTGGGCAGCGGCAACGGGGCGCTTTCCAGCGGCACGGCAATGTATTCCACCCGCTGGCGGCAGTTTTCATTCAATACTTTGGTGACCTGTGGAAGACGTTCCTTGGGGAGGCCGATCAGCAGGGTGGCGTTACGCCGCCCCAGAAAACCCCCCACGCTGGGCAGCTTTTCAGTGTTCAATCCCATCTTTTCCACCGCTTCGGAGGCCAGTTCGGCATCCTGCGACTGTACCACAGCGATCAATAATAGTTTCGGGTTTTCAGCCGTCATTCGGTCTTCTCTCCTTTCGGTTTTCCTGGCGGTGTTCCTGCCGGACCTTCTGTCGGGATCTCCGGGGCGGTTGATACTGATAACCGATGAATGCCATCGCCAGTCACTTCAACAATATTGTCGCGGTCCACCAATACTTCAATTCGGTCAGAATGGCAGATCATGCTGGTACTTTGATATTTTACATTAATTGGAGCGGGAAATGGGCTATAACCTTCGAAAGTCATGCCATCAGAAGCAAATGAGCGGATTCCGGCCAGTTTGAGCAGCAGACCCAGGGGCGGCAACCCGTACAGTGAGCCGCGGTCTCCGGCCGGTAACACCCCACCGCCCGGTTGGATCTGATACGCCCCAAAGAAAGTTTGGTGCTGGCGCAGTGCAGGAACGCACAGGCTGATCAAGCCGGTGAAAATGGCCGCTGCCTGGGGGCGATAACCGTAATTCAACAGCCCCTCAGCCACCAGCCAGTTCCATTGCATCAATATCACCTGTGCACCTGGAGAAGCGGTCAATCCGTGGGGGGTGGTGAGCGCCGGTAATGCCCTTTCCACCATCAAACGCGCTCGTGCAGGGGTGACCATTTTTGCCCACAATGGCAGCAGCATGGAAATGTCGATGGTTTGAAAATCCACACTCGCCAGCGATCCGCTGGTTCCTTCCGGCAGACCCGAGACCACCAAACGGTTGACTGATTTATATAATTTACCGGTTGATGCTGAAGCGGAATCGCCGATCCAGGTGAAATCTGAAAAAGTCAACTCCTCTTTTTGCTTGCCGCGCTGCCCCTCACCCTCAATTTCCACTTTCATCTGGCGCGGAAGGATCGGGATGGTCAGGTTGACCACCAGGCGGGCTGGTTTGCGAAAGGCTTTTTTTAAGCGGGTTTCGCCATTCCGGGAAATATCACAAATGGCTGCACCAGCCGGTGAGGAGTTACTGGCGGCATCACGCAGGTGGTGCCAGCCGCTTTTTGCGTCCCACATGCCGTCCAGCGCCTTTTGCATGGCTGTTGCGCGGTTGTTAAGCCAGGTAATGTCGCGGGTAAGGCGCTTTCCGGTATGTGTTTCCAGCCGGTGGGCCAGGCGGATCAGGCTTTTACACTCGTTGAACAGCATGGCGGCCAGGGCGGGGGTTTCAACATGCGGAACGGATGCCCCGCCCGCAGATGGTGCTTTGTAAAAGCGAAGGAATTCTTCCAAACCGTTTTGAACCGGGTGATCCCACTCGGGCAACCCGTCGCGGTCGCTGTCGTGATCGGCGGCAAACCAGCGCTTGGTGAATTTCAACAGCGCCGGGAAGATCTCCACCAGCCACGCATGATCGCTTTTGAGGTCGTCCACCTGGGCAGCCAGGTGAGCCAGCATGGGTTGAGCCAGCCGATGGGAACGTTGCCCACCTGCACCGGGTTTCCAGTCGATCCATCCATCTTCCTGTTGAACAGATAGGAAATTGCGAACAATTCCCTCAATCACATCCCTTCCGGTTGGCAGGAGCATGGAAGCCAGATGGCAGGCATCCAGCACCGTCTGACCGCCCCACAGCGTGGAGTAATCGTTGCCATCACCACGGGCAGAGAAGCCCAGGTCTGGTTGGCGGGCAAGCACAAAAGATGGCTCTGGCAGGTGGGGCCCCGGCATGATGAATGAGCGGGCCGTACTGGCTGCGAAATGGAGGACGGCATCCCAGTCGGGATTGCCCGTTTCAACCTCCAGTCGGCTGGCGGCATCGGTGAGTTCAATGCGAGCCATTTCGGCTTCCCATGGGCGGGTGATGGTGCGCCGGGCAAGTTGGAGGGATGTTTCTTCATTCTGTAGACATACCAGCGCCCAAAAAAACTGACGGGAAGCGCCGGGCTCCAGTTCAACGTCAAACGACAGCCCTGAATATGAACCGCTGGTGGGTTGAGGATTGCCATTCATCACCAGGGTGGGGGTCAGGTTGGCGGTGGCGCCGCGCAGGAACCAGGACTGGACGTCGTGGGTGGGGGCCATGCTTTCGCCTTCTTCGAGCGGGTTGAGCATGCAAAACCATTCAAAATGAAAGGTCTGATTCAGCACAGATGGGTTGGCAAAAGTCACCCGCCCTGCCACCACCTGTGATGAGGGAACCCAGTAATCCATGCTGGTGTCAAGGTCCTGGAACGGCTGGCAGGTGAGGGAAATGCGGTTGGGAAATAAATGGGTGAAAACGGGGGGTGAAAAAAAAGAGGCTGGCTCGGTCAGCCTTGTCTCACGGTGTGAAAAACGGGGGAACAACCTTACCTGGCAGGCACGCAAGCCAAGGGTGGAGTGAAGACTGAGAGCGGGAGGGTCCCCACTGGAGGGTAGCAGGGACCAGATCTGGTCGTCTGTATAAGTGGGTGTACACAGACGCGCATCAGCGGCGATGACCAGATTGAGCGGGTCGCCCAACCCAAGGGACCATGTTTTCATGTGATGATTGTACGAGCAGTACAGGGTTGGGTCAAGGGAGGGTGATGACTGGCTCACTTATCAGGCAGGGTGAGGGTGAAGAGCGCGCCGCCTTGAGGGTGATTGGCGGCGGTCAGGTCGCCGCTGTGGGCGCGGGCCAGTTGGCGCGCAATGGCCAATCCGAGTCCTGTGCCGCCGGATGAGCGGTCGCGTGCGGATTCCGAACGAAAGAAACGGTCGAAGATGTGCGGCAAGGCATCTGCTGCAATTCCCTGTCCGTGATCGCGAACGGTGATCACCGCCTGATCGGGTGGAGTGTCCAGCGAAAGCTCGACGGTTGTGCCGGATGGAGCGTAGCGCATGGCATTGCCGATCAGGTTGTTCAGCACCTGGCGCAGCCTGAATGGGTCGGCGGGGATGGTAAAACCCGTTGGAACGTTTGAAGCAAGCGTGAATTGCAGAAGCACACCCCCGGCTGAGGCTGCCGGTGAGAAATACTCGCTCACTTCGCCCAGCAGGGCTGGCAGGTCAACCGCTTCAATGTGCAGGGGTAACTCACCTGCATCCGCCAGGGCAAGGGTGCGTAAATCCTCCACCAGCCTGGCGAGCAGCTCGGTTTGATCCATGATTGGCTGTAAATTTTCAGCGGTCAATGGGTAGATGCCGTCCTGCAAAGCCTCCAGATGAGCGCGCTGCACTGCCAGCGGTGTGCGCAGTTCGTGGGCGATCTCGGCGGTCATGGCTTTGCGACGCCTTTCGGAAGTCAACAATGAGGTGCTCATGGTGTTGAATGCCATGCCCAGCTCTGCCACCTCGTCATTGCCTGAGATGGGAACTTGCTGGTTGAGATCGCCGGAAGCCATGCGTCGCGCTGCGCCGGTGAGGCTGCGAATGGGGATGATCAGACCCGCGGAGAGCAGCGTGCCTACGATTAATGCCAGCGCCAGACCAACCAGCCCGGCGCGGATGGCAGCGGCGTTCAGCCGCCCAACCAGGGTTTGTTCCTGGTCGCGGCGCATGGGTTGTGCGCTGCCCAGCAAATAGCCAATCACCTCTCCGTTCTCGCCGGTCAGTTGCGTGGCATTTGCCAGGCGCGCACTGGAAAGGCGCAAGCCGGTCAAGGTGGCCAGCGGGCGCGCCTGGTCAAAGAGAATTTCACCGGATGGATCGGTGAGGATGATGTTGCCGTGCATGGCGCCCATGCCAGCCGGAAGTTCGTCGCCCAGTCGGGCGCGCATGTAGCGGTGGATGCCGCTCCAGCCGTCATTCTGGCGGTGGTACTGCTCCAGTTCATCCGCCAGTTGACCTTCACTGACCATGCCCCCGCCCAGCATGAATGCCTGCACCTGGCGGGAAGTGTCGAGGCGTACAAACACCACCACCGCCACCACCGCCACCAGCACGACGAGGAAAAAGGAAAGGATCAGGCGGGTGCGCATACCCATGGGTTTTACTCTTTGAGTTTCACCGAGATCACAGAATTGCCGTCTGGAGTCTTTACCTCACGCAGGGTGAAAATTTTGGGATAAGCACGGATAAGGGTGGAGAGCTGTTTGTACCCGTATGTGCGCGAGTCAAAACTGGGGTCAAGCTGGCGCAGATGATGCCCCAGCGTGCCGAGGAAAGCCCAGCCGTCATCCTGGGCAGCAATGTCGAAGGCATTGGTCAGCAGGGGAATGGGATCAGGGGTGGGGGCTTCGGCCGATGGAGCGGACTGGCTGTCTTTGTTCTTGCTGGAACGCTTGGAGACCTCTTCGGGGGCCAGATTTTGCGTATAGACAAAAACGTCACAGGCATTGACAAATGCACGCGGCGTGGTTTTCTTGCCAATACCCATCACAAAGATGCCCTTTTCGCGGATGCGGGTGGCGAGGCGGGTGTAGTCAGAGTCAGATGAGACCAGGCAAAAACCGTCCACGCCGCCAGCGTAAAGCAGATCCATGGCGTCAATAATCATGGCGCTGTCTGTGGCGTTCTTGCCGGTGGTGTAGCGAAACTGTTGAATGGGTTGGATGGCGTAGGTTTGCAGCACTTCCTTCCATCCGCCCATGTTCGATGCGGTCCAATCACCGTAAATGCGTCGGATGGTGACCTGGCCATACTTGGATGTTTCCGCGATCATCTTCTCGGTTAAGGAGGGTTGGGCGTTGTCGCCGTCGATTAACATGGCGATGCGGTCAGCGCCAATTTCACGTGACTGACTGGGGATATTCATGGAGGGATTATTCTTTCTCATGGGGGTCTCACTCTTTCTTAAAGCGGTACCCTACCCCGAAAACAGTCTCGATCAAACGATTATCGGGGGAACCGGTATCCAGCTTTGAGCGCAGGTTTTTGATGTGTACGTCGATGGTTCTTTCGTAACCTTCGTAGGCTGCCCCCTGCACGGCTTCCAGCAATTGCAGGCGCGAGAAAACCCGCCCTGGTTGGGATGCCATGGCAGTCAGCAGATTAAACTCAGTGGGGGTCAGTTCCACCGCACAGCCTTTCAAGGTGACAGTGCGGCTGTCCAGCTGGATCTCGAGTTGATCAAAGGTCAGGCGGGTATCAGGCTGGGTGGGATGGCCCGCGCGGCGTAAAACGGCGCGTACGCGCGCCACCACCTCACGCGGGGAATACGGTTTGACCACGTAATCATCCGCGCCAAGCTCAAGTCCGGTCAGGCGGTCGCTTTCCTCCACCCTGGCAGTGACCATGATGATGGGCGTGTCTGCCTGCCTGCGTATCTGACGGGCAACGTCCAGTCCATTCATGCCCGGCAGGTTGAGATCGAGCAGGACCAGATCGGGGTGTACCTGATCGTAAAGCGCCAGTCCTGTATCACCACGGCTGGCAGAGTGTACGGTCATACCGGCTTTCTCCAGGTAGGATCGCAGCACCCGAGCCAGTTCACTTTCGTCTTCGATCAACAGGACGGATGGCATACTTTGATTATAGCAGATAGGACATCGAGCAATTTCTCACGCCAGGCGGGCGAGCTTTCACCGTTGCCATTTTTTGACCCGAGCGGCATCCAGTATGCATTTTTACCGGTTCGCACCACGCCAATGCCCACTTCGAGGTCAATGGATGGCAGGTTGCGGGAGGTAACACCTTCAGGCAGGGGTGGGTAACGCAACACAATCTGCTCACCTTCCATCATGACGCTGGCAAGCCCGGCTGTTTCTGCGCGCAGCTTCACCTTCATCTGGTAGAACAGGTTCTTCACCGGTTCGGTGGGCGGTCCAAAGCGGTCGCTGAATTCATCCATCAACGCATCCACGTCCTCCTCGGATTGCATGTCTGCCAGGCGGCGGTACAGTTGCAGGCGCATGTTTTGATCGGGTACATAGACGGATGGGATGCCAACCGAGAGCGGCAGTTCCACACTGACCGGGATGTGCGTTGTGCGCAGGATGCGGCCTGCGTCGTCCGGTGCTGACATGCCTTCGATCAGGCGCAGGTCGCGCACCGCCTGACCCAACAGGCGGGTGTAGAGGTGGAACCCGACGGATGCGATGTAACCCGACTGGCGGGTGCCCAGCAATTCGCCGGCGCCGCGCATTTCAAGGTCACGCATGGCAATGGAATAACCGGCGCCAAGCTGGGTGTTCTCAGCGATCACCTCAAGACGTTCCAGACCCTCCTCGGTGGCGGGTCGGCGTTTGTGGCGGAAGAAGTAGGCATAGGCGCGGTTGGCGGCGCGCCCCACCCGACCGCGCAACTGGTACAACTGCGCCAGGCCAAAGGTGTCGGCGCGGTCAACGATCAGGGTGTTGGCATTGGGGATATCCAGGCCGGATTCAATGATGGACGTACACAGCAGTACATCAATGTCACCGTGGGTAAACTGCTGCATCACCGAGGCAAGCTGGCCTTCGTGCATCTGCCCGTGGCCGATGCCGATGCGCGCTTCCGGCACGATCTGGCTGAGGTGACGGCGCATACCCTCGATGGTCTGCACACGGTTGTGCACAAAAAACACCTGACCGCCGCGCTCAAGTTCACGCAAAATGGCCTGCCGTACCAAACGGGGTGAGTAAGGGCCAACATGGGTGATGATCGGCAGGCGTTCGTCCGGTGGGGTATTGATGGTGGAGATGTCACGCGCGCCGGTGAGCGCCATGTAGAGGGTGCGCGGGATGGGTGTGGCGGTCATGGTGAGTACATCCACCTCGGTGCGCAATTTTTTAAGATGCTCCTTGTGGGTCACACCGAAGCGCTGTTCCTCATCAACGATCACCAGGCCCAGATCCTTGAATGCCACGTCGCTTTGCACCAGGCGGTGCGTACCGATCACGATGTCAACCGCACCTTCCATCAGGCGGGCAAGGATGGCATCCTGTTCTTTGGGGGTGCGGAAGCGTGAAAGCATTTCCACTTCAACGGGGAAGGCTGCCAGACGCTGCCGGAAGGTTTCATAATGTTGCTGGGCAAGTACTGTGGTGGGAACCAGCACTGCCACCTGTTTGCCGTCCATCACGGCTTTAAACGCAGCCCGCAGGGCAACCTCGGTTTTACCGTAGCCCACATCGCCGCACAGCAGGCGATCCATGGGGCGCTGTGATTCCATATCGTGCTTGACGTCGGTGATGGCGCGCATCTGATCAGGGGTTTCGACATACGGGAAACTGGCTTCCAGTTCACGCTGCCAGGGGGTATCGGTGGGGAAGGCGTGTCCCTGTGCCACCTGACGCTGGGCGTAGAGTTCCAGCAGTTCGCGGGCAACCTCCACCACGGCTTCGCGCACCTTCTGGCGGGCGTTACTCCATTCGGCGGTTCCAAGACGGGTGGGGCCGGGCGGGTCGCTGTCCGGGCCGATGTAGCGGCTGAGGCGGTCAGCCTGATGGACGGGCACGTAAAGCTGATCGCCGCCTTCGTACTCCACCAGCAAAAAGTCGCGCTCAGCACCTTCCAGCACACGTTTGACCAGACCCTGGAAGCGGCCAATGCCGTAATCCACATGCACCACCCAGTCGCCGGGCTGCAGGTCTGAATAAAACGCCTCGGGGGCTTCTGCGGCGGTGTGCTGGCGGGGCCGCGGGCGGGGGCGTTCCCAGCCGAAGATCTCGCTGTCGGTCAACAGGTGATGTGGCTGATCGATTGGGGAGGTAAAAGTGAAGCCGTCTGACAGCGAACCTTCCACAAACTCGGGCGCGCTGGTCAGGTCAATGGAGGTGCGCCGTTCTTCCCACAATTCCTGCAGGCGCGAGGTCTGACGGGAGACCACGGTAATGGCATCGCCCGCCAGTGACCGTTCCAGCAGGTGATCCATCAACGGTCTGAGCCGGCCGCCAAAACGGGGACCAGGGGCAAAGGAATCAGCCAGGGAGGTGTGTCCCTCCAGCGGCGATGAACGCCCCATCTCCAGCCAGGTGTGCGCCGCCAGACTGTCGTTGAGTTCGGACCAGGTGAGATAAGGTACGGGGAAGTTTTCTTCAAGCAGACCTTCCCGCAGGCTGTCGGCGCGCAATTTCAGCGCCTGTTCCTCGATCTCATTTGCCACCATCTGGATCTGATCGAGATCGTCCAGTAAAACCAGTGCACCGCGCGGCAGGTAATCCAGCAGGCTGGCGTGCGCCGGATGGAGCAGCGGCAGGTACCACTCATTTAATTCCACGCCCTGAAAGTCGCGGTCAAGGTCGGCGGCATAACCGGGGAGCACCTCGCGTGCAGGGGTGACCAGAACCGAGTCAAGCGTTTGGGCTGTTCGCTGTGAAGCGGGGTCAAAGCGGCGGATGGTATCGATCTCGTCGCCAAAGAAGTCCAGGCGGATGGGTAATGGCTCGGCGGGCGGCCAGATATCGAGCAGACCGCCGCGGCGGCTGAACTGTCCGGATTCCAGCACGATCTCGCTGTACTGATAGCCAATATCCACCCAGATACGCTGCAGGGCTTCCGGCGAAATTTGTTGCGATACCTTGATTGTGCGGCTGTTCTTGATGAAGTCGCGGCGGGGCAGGGTGCGTGCCATCAGAGCGCGTACCGGGGCGATCAGCAACGGCGGGTTTTGTGGTTTTGCCGCGCCGGGCAGGTGATACATCGCCAGGGAGGTGATCGCCTGCAAGCGGTCGCGCCGCGTCTGCGCTCCCCAGGCGGCCTGTTCATAGAATAGCGGGTTGGGCTCGGGGAACAGCCGCCGGTCAGCGGTGTTGCTCCAGAAGTTGATCTCATCCAGCAGGGTGGCTGCACGGTCTGTGCGCGCGGTGACGATGATCACAGGCCTGGCAAAGTGGTGATACAGCGCTGAAGCAATCGGCAAACGCGCTGCGCGGATCAGGCTGAGACCGGCAGGCGTTTTATTTTCCTGCAGTTCGGTTATCAAACGCTGGAATTCAGGGTGTCTGGTGAGGCTTTCGAGCACGTTAGTCCTCTTGTGCTGAACGGTTGAACTGGTTCATGGCAATATCAAGACCGGAGGTGATAAAGGTCTTGACCGCATCCACGCATTGATCGAGGATCATCGGCAGACGGGTTTGCTCGGCTTTGGTGAAGTCTTCCAGCAAAAAGCTGGGAGGGGCCTGCATGCCGGGTGGACGGCCAACCCCAACACGCATGCGCGGGAAATCCTGCGTGCCCAGGGTCTGAATGATGCTGGTCAGGCCCTTCTGTCCGGAGGAACCACCGCCGGGCCGCAGGCGCAGTGAACCGAAAGGGATATCCATTTCATCATGGATCACCAGCATGCTGGTTAACGGAAGCTTGTAGAAACGCACCAACGGTCCGACCGCCTGGCCGGAAAGGTTCATGAAGGTGGTCGGCTTGGCAAGCACCAGGCGTTTTTCCTGGAAGGAACCGGTTCCGATCAGGGCTTTTGATTGCATGCGGGTGATGCGAATGCCCAAATCCTCGCACAGGCGGTCAATCACCATGAAGCCGATGTTATGGCGGGTGAAACGGTATTCACGGCCAGGGTTGCCCAGGCCAACGATCAGCAGCGAGGGAGCAACGTCGGCCGCCTCTGGTTTACGGCGGAAAAGGAATGCGGACAAGGGAATATCCTTCTTTCGTCAGCGCTTTTTGATGGCGTTTCGGGCGGCGAGGTATGCGCCCAGGAGGACAAAACCGATCACGGCGTAGGAAGCACCGCTCAGCCAGCCAAAAGTCAGGCCGGATGGGGGGATGCGGGCAGGGTTTGCCGGTAGGGGTGTAAAGGTGGGCGCCGGGGTGGGGGT
>DAOUGC010000185.1:0-4360 GCA_034429695.1 Levilinea sp. | reverse complement strand
TCGCGGCGCTCATTGCCATCCTGTTGCTGGGTGCGTTTTTGCGCCTGTACCAGCTTGGCTTCACCGGCTTTGGCAACGAGTATTACGCCGCCACCGTTAAAAGCATGCTCTCCTCATGGCACAATTTCTTCTATGCCTCGTTTGAACCGGGAGGCTCGATCTCGGTGGACAAACCCCCGCTCGGCTTCTGGGTTCAGGCCGGTTTTGCCGCCGCGCTGGGCTTAAGCGGTTTCTCACTGGCGCTGCCACAGGCGCTGGCCGGTGTGGGTTCCATCCTCATGCTCTTCTTTCTGGTGCGCAAGCCGTTTGGCGACCCGGCGGGGTTGCTGGCAGCGCTTTTCCTGGCGATCACGCCGGTGACCATCGCCACCGAGCGCAACAACACCATCGACGGCCAGTTGGTGCTGGTGCTGCTGCTGGCATTGTGGGCTGTGCTGCGGGTTGCCGAAACCGGCCGGCTGCGCTGGCTGCTGCTGGGGTTCGCACTGGTTGGGGTTGGCTTTAACATCAAAATGCTGCAGGCATGGATGGTGCTTCCTGCGCTTGGAGCGGTCGGTATTTTTGCTGCCCGCCCGGTGTGGTGGCGGCGCATCCTGAATCTGGCGCTCGCTGGAACCCTGATGCTGGTCATCTCATTTGCCTGGGTGACTGCCTTCGACCTCACCCCCGCGTCCCTCCGCCCTTTTGCTGGCAGCAGCGAAAACAACAGCATGCTGGAGCTGATCATCGGGCATAACGGCCTGAGCCGCCTGGGGCTGAATGATCAGCAGCGCACTGCCCCGCAGGCCAACCTGCCCGCAGATGGCAATACACCGGTCGGGAATCAACCGGCGCCAGGCGGGAACCGCGCCAACGAGGTCGGCGCGCCAGGGTTGTTGCGCCTGTTCTCTGATCCGCTCTCCGAGGAAATTTCATGGCTGCTTCCGGCGGCGTTGTTCGGGCTGGTGCTGGCGTTCATCACCGCCCGTCCGGAGGAGGCCGAAACCGGCCGCCTGTTCCCCCTCAACCGGCGCAGGCTGCACCTGCTTGCCTGGGGTTTGTGGCTGCTGCCCATGCTGGTTTATTTCTCCTTTACCAGCGGGTTGTGGCACACTTATTACCTGATCATGCTCGGCCCGGCGGTGGCCGCGCTGGCTGCTGTGGGCGTCACAGCGATTGCACAACTGATCGCCGCCCGCCGTGCGGCTGGCTGGGTGTCATTGATCGCCCTCATCGGCGGCAGCCTGACGCTGCACCTGCTGGTCTTCGCCGGTTACCCGTCGGTCTCCACCGGTCTGACCCTGGCAGTCCTGTTGGCGCTGCTGGCCGGTTTGATCTGGATAATCACATCAACGTTTGTGAGTCCAAACACCACACCGCGCACGCGTTATTTGCCTGCTCTGCTGGTTCCGGCGCTGTTGCTGGCGATTTCCCCGGCAACCATGTCTTTCATGACCACGCTCAACCCTGCACCCGATGTCAACCTGCCCAATGCGGGTCCGGCGGATGACCTGACCGGTCAACTGGCAGCCCGAAACATGCCGCCCGGGCAAGCCTCTGCCCCCAATCTGCCGGTTAACCGGCCGCAGACCGCAGGTCAACCGGGCCGCCCGGGGTTGCAACCGCCCCGTGGGGGACCAAACCAACCCTTCAGGCCAAGTCAACCTGGCGATCAACCGGCTGGCAACCCACCGGGTTCGCCGAACGATGGGCGCGCCAGTATGCAGCTCACCACCGACCAGCTCGGCTACCTGCTGGATCACACCGGCGAAGACGGATACCTGCTGGCTACCGCCAGTGCCCATTCGGCAGCACCGATCATCCTGGCCACCGGCAGGCCGGTGTTCACCTTTGGCGGCTTTACCGGCAGCGACCCGGTGATCGACCTGGATGGGCTGCAGAAGATGGTTGCCAGTGGCGAATTGCGCTTCATCCTCGCAGGTGAGGAACTGACACGCAGCAAACCGGAGATCGGCCGCTGGGTGATGCAAACCTGCCAACCGGTCAACAGCCAGTTATTTCAGGAAACCGCTGCGGCACGTGTGTTCGATTGCGGCAGCCTGACGGAGTAACCCCATGCTGATCACCGGGCGCATCTCTCACCAGTTCTCCCACCTCAGGCAGATCACCCCGCCTGTGATCAAACAGGGCATTAAATTTGCGCTGGTGGGCGCGCTCAATACCGCTGTCGATTTTGGCATCTACTTCGCGCTCACCCGCAGCCTGCCACTGTTCGCAACCCACCCGCAGGCGGCCAAAGCCATTTCTTATCTGGCCGGGGTGATCAACAGCTTCATGTGGAACCGCGCATGGACCTTTCGCTCGGGTACTGGCTGGGGGCGGCTGCTTCCCTTCATCCTCGCCAATCTGGCCGGGCTGGCGATCAACACCGGCATACTGCACCTGCTGTATATGGAGCTGCATCTACCCGAGATCGTCGCGCTGGCTGGCAGCAGCCTCCTTACCATCGCCTGGAATTTCACCCTCAGCAAGTTCGTGATCTTCAAACGCTGAGCGGACTCCCCTCTTTCATCCACCCAATCTTGAAAGGTCCGCATCGGAGTGCAACTTCCCGACCGATTTTTCGTATATTAACTGCGTGGTATGGTTGTGCGCATTTCTTCAGCGGTATAATCTTCTTATCTTCGAACCGGAGGTATTGCCCCCATGAACCAGGCCATCAAGGACTTTGTGGCATCCAAAGCCATCGCCGTGGTCGGCGTGTCGCGCGGCGGAGCCAAGTTTGGCAACACCATTTTTACCGAGCTGAAACAACGCGGCTACTCTGTTTATATCGTGCATCCCGAGGCCAAAGAGATCAATGGTGAGCCGTGTTACCCCAACCTGCAGGCGCTGCAGGGCAAGGTGGACGCGGTGCTGGTGAGCGTTCCGCCCGCCAATGCCGGCCAGGTGATCGAAGACGCAGCCGCGGCGGGCATCCACAATGTGTGGTTGCAGCAGGGCTCTGAATCACCCGAGGTGCTGCAGCGCGCCAGTGAACTGGGCCTGCATGTGGTGTCTGGCAAGTGCGTGCTGATGTACGCCGAGCCGGTGACATCGTTCCACACGGTGCACCGCTTCTTTGCCAAACTGTTCGGCGCTTACTAAACCGGCATGAAATCCATCCTCGTCACCTACACCACCCAGTCCGGCTCCACGGCAGAGGTGGCCTCTGCAATTGCCGATCAACTGACCGGTGAGGGCAACACCGTTACGCTGCTGCCCATAGCAGAGGTGTCCAGCCTTCAGCCGTTCGATGCGGTCGTGCTGGGTGCGCCGATGATCCTCGGCTGGCACCGCGCAGCCTCCGGCTTTCTGCGCCGTTTTAAAAAAGAACTGCAGACCAAACCCCTGGCCTGCTTCGCCACGGCTGTGTCACTGACGAACCAGCCGCCGGCCAACCCGTCAGCGCCATTGTTCCTCGACCCCAACATCGCCGCTGCTCCGGCAAAACCCGGACGGCTGTCGATCAAGGAACGCTATGCCCTGCCGCAGAACTACATCCGCCCGATGGTTTCAGGAGTCAGGCCCGTGGCGGTTGCCATCTTTGGCGGCAAGCTGGAGCTGTTCCGGCTGCCGTGGTATCAGGCGCTGTTCGTCATGGCCATCATCCGCGCCACCCCCGGCGACCGGCGCAACTGGGCCGCCATTCGCGAATGGGCCAATGGGGTTGGAAAAGCAGTAATCAGAGGTTGTCAGCCGTAGGGTGAGTTCGCTTTTGAACCCACCGAAATATTTATCACGAATGACACGAAATGACGAAGTACACGAATATGTTCACAAGCCAGCCGTAGGGTGGGTCCGCTTTTGGACCCACCGTTTTTTTCCCTTTTGTTACTGACAGTGATAACCCGGAATGCATGAACAGGCGGACCGGGTCCGCCCGAATCGATCCGGGGAACCGTCAACGAATGGGACACGAATGAACGAATGACGCTAGTTCGCCGAAAGCATTAAGGTGTGTTGAGGCGATGGTCTGGTTTCGGCGCACACCGTGCGCCGCGACAAAAGATCGGGAATCCGCGGGATCTGTAGGGGACGGGCGGGAGAAACCGAAGTAATCATCCTGTGCGCTCATGGCCCGTCCCGGTGGATTGCCCCGTTTCGGCGCACGCCGTGCGGCGTGACAAAAAATTCTGGAGCGTATGAGCGGATGACATCTCCATCTTCGATGTAATGCGGTCCCTTCCATGGATCGTCACACCGGCAAAATATGAGTACAATTTGAATGTCCATGCATTTCTCTGGTTTTGTTTTGGTTGAGCATCCATACATAAAAAGAGAACCCATGGGATTTTTAATCCCACCACCCCGGGGCGGCACCCGGGTTGGTTACCATTGTGACATCGAGGAGATGGAAAACATTGAACGGACGAGATGT
>DAOUGC010000184.1:0-6524 GCA_034429695.1 Levilinea sp. | reverse complement strand
CCCTGCAACAGTATACCCGACATGTATCCGCCGGTGGTATGCCACATGTTGGTCGCCAGCACCGCCTCACCGGCGGCCAGCAGGCGCTCCTGTTCCGCAGCACTGGCAGCCGCCTGGTACAGATCGCTGAGGTGCATCATCGAAAAAGCCGAATTGTTGGCAAAACAAACGGCCACGCCCACCGCCAGCCCAAGCGCGCCCAGCCCGGCAGCAACATGGCTCACCCTGCGCAAACCAAAATACAACCCTGGCAGCGTCCCCAGGTACATGGCGATCATCAACACGCTGCTGAAGTCATCGCGCAGCAGACCGGTCAATTTGCCCTGCGCGTAAATATCAAAGTATTCCTGCACGGTGGCCGGGGCCGCCCCCAGCGCAAAGCTGCCCACCAGCATGAGCAGGATCAGACCCAGTTGTAGTCCGGCAGCCACAGCCGCCGCCCGGTAAAACCCGGATGGATGATTATCTTGCATGATGGCTCTCTTTCGTGAAAATTTTCCGCAGGAAAACGGAACCTTATTGAATAAAAAATGAGTGTTGCAGGGCTTCGCCCACCGTCTTGAGGACAAACCCAAAGGCAACCGCCAGCAGCACAGACACTGCCGCATGGACAACATGCAGCATGGTGTAGTTCAGCCTGCCGATGCTCATTAAGGCGCCGCTGACAAACAACGCCAGTACGCACAAACCACCCAGCGCAAGCGCAGCGGTCAACATGGCGCGCGACTGGCTGCCGCCTGGCAGGTTGACCAGTTGCACCACGCTCAGCACAACCGCGCCCAGGGCGATCAACTTGTGGACGTTGAACAACACACCGTTCAGCGGCTTGCCCATACGGCTCATGATGAAGCCGCTCACCAGGGTCAGCGCGAACAACACGACCGGAATAAGGAATTTTGGAAACAGGGTTTGAAACAGTGTCATTTGGAACCTCGCTCAACAGTATCATAGACCCTGTGGCTCAAAAACCCAATGGCAAAACCTGCAAAATATGTGTCTTTTGATGCACGTTTAAGCTATGATTATCCAATGGACCTCATGCCTGAACCGATCAGCGTTTCCGTCACCCTGCTTTCACAGATGTTCGTCTACCTGACTGCAAAGGGGGTGAATGTTGATGAATTTCTGGCTTCCATCGGCATGGACCCCGGCGGGCTGAAATCGCCGGATGCGCGCGTGAGAGTTGACACCTACCTGTTCATCCAGGAGGAAGCCGCCCGCCGCATCAACGACCCGTATTTCGGGCTGCACATGGGTGAATACGCCGAGGCAGGCAGTTGGTCAATATTGGGCTATGTGATGATGAACTGCAAAACACTGGGCGAAGCCGCCGAAAAGTCGGCTCGCTACTCGCGCATCATCGGCAACATGATCGAAAGCCGCACCGAATTGCACTTCAACAAGGTCAGGGTGATCCTGTTCACCCCGCCGGGTTGCCCGCCCCAGTCGCGCCACTGCTACGAAGCCGCACTGTCCAGCTCGATCCGCATGATGCGCCTGCTCAGCGGGCAGCCGATCAACCCGCTCAAGGTAACCTTTGTGTATCCCGAACCACCGGACATCTCGGAATATACACGCATCTTCGGCTGCCCTGTGCTGTTCGGGCAGAAGGACACCTCCATGACCCTGGACATTCGCCTGGGGAACATGCCGGTGCGCCTGGCAAACCCCGACCTACTGGCGGCGTTTGAGCAACTGGCGCAGAACCAGCTTGCCGACCTTGACCGGCAGGGAGAGTACACCCGCGCCGCGGCGCGCATCATCATCAGCCGCCTGGATGACGAAAAGCTGTCCATTGAAACCGTCGCCCGCCAGATGGCGGTGAGCGTGCGCACCCTGCAGAAACGGCTGGAGGAGGAAGGCGTGGTGTTCAGCGATCTGCTGCGCGAAATCCGCCAGCGCCTGGCGCAAAAGTATCTCAGCGAAAATTACTCGGTGGAGCAGATCACCTACCTGCTGGGCTTTTCCGAGCCGAGCGCCTTCCGCAAGGCATTCAAGAAGTGGGCCGGCGTCACCCCGGGGGAATACCGGCAGAGGGCATCGCTGTCTGCATAAGCTGGCAGGCAGGGGTTTAAATACCATCACAACCATCATTTGTTGGAGGCAACCATGAGCGAATGGCAACGCAGCACCCGCGCCTGCTCGCCTGGCGAATTACCGGCAGACATGGCAGCAGCGGTTAATCATCATATGGCCGCCTGTAACCTCGGCTCCCTTCTTGAGGGTATCCTGGCCGGAGTGATTACGACATCGGAGAAGAAAAAGAAAGGCCTGTTTGGCGGCGCACTCGAAACGGTCACATTGGCGGCTTTTGTGGTCCCTGGCTGGCTGGTTTGGGTGGTGAAGGATAAAAGTGGTTGTACCGCGCTCTCCGCCCGTCTGGCCGATGTTGCCATCACCGAATACAAAAATACGCCAGCCTTCAGGTTGATCCCTGATAATGGACTGGAGGTCACCGGCACAATCACCGGACGGCTGGGCGCTGAGGACCGCGCCCAGGGCAACGCTGCTGTCTCGGTATTCATCGGCCTCGGAAGTGAGCCCTCTGCGGTCAGCTTTCAGAATGTTCTGCTGACAAACTGGCAGTCTGCCAGAGCATAAGATTCACTCCACTTTCCAAATCCTGTGAAGAGAATATTCTTCACAGGATATCTTTTTAACCTTGCCCGCGCCTCCGTCGCATATCTACAATACCGGCCATCCCAGCCGGTTGTAAAAGTAAGAACTCTGTTTACACGTTTTTTACACCGGGCAGGTAATTATCGAGGTAGACTTTTGATGAATATGAGCAATAAAACATTTTTGTCGAGTGTCCAGTTTGCACCCACAATAATGCCCTGATTTTCTGGCTGTTGCCAGTCAACATCATTTTCACACCATTCGGGAATCGAATGAACTTCGAGGAGGGATAAGCCATGTCTCAGCAATGTGAGCTTTTGGAAAATTGCGGCTTTTTCAAGAAATACAATACAACCAAGGAACTAGCCTGCAGGGGTTTTATTCGCAAGTATTGCATGGGTCCGTTGATGAACGAGTGCAAGCGAAAAGAATACCTGGCTGCCAACGGTGTGCCGCCAGTGGAAGACATGATGCCAAGCGGCCAGATGATAAACGCAAAATAAGCACCTGACCTGCAAAACCACCAGGGCGACCCTATTCAACACGGGTCGCCCTTTGCCATGTATCACACACACTGTCCCATCCGGGCAGGAAACTTAATGCGGCAGCTCGATGCGCTCGACCTCCGCCTGTTCCGCGCTTAGTACAATCGTCATCTCCCCTTCCGCAACGGCATCAGGGGCGTCAAGCAACCCGGCCGGTATGTGCAGGTCGGCCAGCACCAGCGCGTTGGCTTGCGGCTCCTTGCACACCTCCCCGCTGATCACCCCGCCAGCCACCTCACCCTGCACGGCGTAACACTCCGCCGCAAAGCCGCCCACATCCCGCGCGCCCGTGGGGATCAGGCTGCCCTCGGGCAGCAAATTCAACCACAGCGCGGGACCATCCATGCCGTGCAGTTCAAGCGACAGACTGGCAGGGTAGTCCGCGTCAAACGGGGTGGTCTTCCAGGCCGGGTCAGAGGCATCCGGCCGATGATGGTGCAGGTTCCCCCCATGCTGTCCGCGTCATGATAATCCACGCTGAATTCCATTTCGCGCATCTCAGCGGTGGTCACGCTCATTGCTTTTTTCATCGCATCCAGGTTCCTGGAACCGGCCTGATCACACCCCTTCAAGCTGCCAAATGACGATTCATGCGTCTTGTTGAAGCGAATGTTGGGTGCCAGATTGATCGGAACGCGGAAGGCGCTGTCCACAAAGCCAGGGTCGCTGCGCAGGCGCACGTAATTGGTCTGCGCAAGCGCATAAGAAGAAAAAGTACATTCCGCTCCTGCCGCATGCATGTGCCCGTAGTCGAGAATGTAAATATTGGTCGGCAGTACAATGGTCGCGGTTCCCGTGCCCATGTGATCCACCTTGACCATCAATTGCCCGCGGCTGTTAAACTTCTCGATCACAAAGCCTTCAAGCGCGGGCCATCTGGCTTCGGTATCCAGCCTGGCGCGAAAGTTCACCCAGCCGGAGTAGAAGCCGGGGGAAGCCATTGCTCTGGCCGAAACCTGCCTGGCCGGAGCACCCGCCAACGCCAGCAACAGCCCCAGACAGGCGGCCAGCCAACCCATGCGCAATAACATCCTCATCTGCGCAGCCCTCCTTGTCATTTGTCATAGTTGGTGTCATTTGATTATAGTGGAGAACCAGAAAGGGGTGCTATCCCCGTTTTCAAGTCCGGTCTATAATTATGTGTGGAGAAAACCTGCCAAAACCATCTCAATCTCATACCCAGTAGAGGGGAAAACCATGCGAAAAATCCTTCCAGCCCTGGTGCTGGCCACACTTGTCCTTTCCACCCTGGCATGCGGCATGTTCACGCCCGACCCCACCCCCACCCCGCTGCCCACGGAAACCCCTTTGCCCACCGCAACGCCCATACCAACCGCTACACCTGAACCCACCCAGACCAGTGAGCCAACGGAAATCGTTGAACCAACCGAGGAAAGCATCCCCGATTTCGCCCTGCCGCAGGGCGCGCCGGTGAGCGAGTGGAACGGCCTGCCGGTGATGCCGGGCGCGCTGACCGGGCAGGATGACGGCAGCGGCTACACCTATACCATCAACGCCAGTCTGGATGAGGCGATCAACTTCTACAACACCCAGTTGCCCGCCCTGGGCTGGTCATTGCTGGCGCAAAGCGAGGGCGGCGAGGCGGTCATCATGATCTACATGCAGGAGAGCGCCGCTGCCACGGTTTCGATCATCCCGCTGGATGACATTCTGATGATCGTGCTGGTCAAGTAAAAGGAAAAGAACCATGTCTGGAAAAATTCGCTGGCTGGGCGTCGCGTTTGTCGAATTCATCACTGCCGAAGGGCAGGTGATCCTGTTTGACCCGTGGACAAAAACCGACGGCAACCCAACCTGTCCGTATGAAACCACCGACTTTACCCGCGCCGACCTGTTGCTGGTCAGCCACGATCATTTTGACCATATCGGCTCGGCAGCCGCGTTGTGCAGGCAAACCGGCGGACTGGTGGGCGGACCCGATGAGACCATGAAACGCCTGATGGCTGAGGAGGGGCTGCAGCCCGAAAACATCGTCAACCACGGCGGCGGATACCTGACGGGTGGGGGTACAAAATTACCCTACGCCCAGGTGATCGCCGTGCCAGCCAACCACACCTCACGAACCTCGGTTCCCATGGGAACCATTGTAAAAACCAGCGACGGAACCACTATTTACCATGCCGGAGACACCGCCCTGACCGGTGAAATGGAGATCTACGCCCGCCTGTACCCGCTTGACGTTGCCATCCTGCCCATTTTTGGGCTTGCCACCATGGATGCCCTGCAGGCCACCGAGGCGGTGCGCCTGATGAAACCCCGCAAGGTTTTACCCATTCACTTTGATTTCTGCGCCGAACCGCAGGTCGTCCTGGACGAATTCATGCGCCTGAGCGCCGAACGCACCCCGTGGGTGGAAGTGCTGTCCCCCGTACCCGGGCAATATCATCCCTTATAACCAGACCATCGTTGTTCTTGAAAGGAGAGTAAAAAGCATGAGCCTTTACACTGTCAATCAAGTTTTTAAGGATGTATTATGGGGAACGCCAATGCCTGTTACCGCGCGACTGGACGGCAATTTCACCCAGCTAATATTCAAAGGGGCATGCACGTTGGTTGTGACTGACGCTTTACTACTTGAGAAAAACCTTTCACAATCTGAAAGCTTGATTAATGTAATTCGCCGGATCATGGTTTCATCCCTGATTGAAGCGGTCATTGCACTCACCGATGTAAAAAGTTTTGATGAACTGGTGAGTAAGAAAGATGAATTGGCCACCGCACAGAAAATGGAAGCCAATCAGGCATTAAGCCAGATCGGTATGAGTGTAGAGAAAATTGAGTTCCACGCCATCGAACTGGCATAAATTAAGCAGTTGAACGAAAATCGGGTGAGTTCCATCAGCATGAAACTGCGCAAGGGTCGCCAATCATTGCGACTCTAGACCGGCTCAAGCGGCGCTTGTACGGTGAAGTGCCTTTGGGTGGAGCGGAGGCTCTCGCCCCGTGGCGATTTCCATCTGTTTCAACATAACGTCGTTGAAAGGAGAGTACAAACATGAGCTCATATGCCATCAATCAAACCTTTAAGGATGTTCCCTGGGGAACCCCGATGCCCATTGCAGCGCGGCTGGGCGGCAACATGACGATGCTCCGCATGAGAGGCTTATGCACCCTGGTGGTGACAGATGCAGCCCTGCTGGAACAAAATCAGGCCGATCCTGGCGCCATCCCTGCCCTGGTCCGTTCGACGCTGGTCAACAAAGTCACGGATCTGATCGGCGCCCACTCTTCAAGCACGGGCAGTGTTCAGGAACTGGCCGCAAAGAAAACCGAACTGTCAGCAGCACTGCTGGCTGAAGCCGACCCGGCTTTTAAACAGGTGGGGTTGAGCGTTCAGGC
>DAOUGC010000183.1:0-9502 GCA_034429695.1 Levilinea sp. | reverse complement strand
CAGGGGCGGGGGCACGGTTTGGCATGACCGTGATGGTGTTGGCTGCCAGCATGATCAGGTCGAGATCGCCGTCAGCATCCACGTCTCCGACTGTGCCGGTTGGGTAATAAAATTCGGCCAGGGCATGACCGGTGAAAGGCGAGAAATTGCCCGCCCCATCATTGAGCCACAGCATGGAGTGGGCAAACATCACACTTTCTGATTCATTGCGTGCGCCGGTCTCCAGCACATCCTGGTCGCCATCGGCGTCAATATCCACCGTTACCGCATGGTTGTGATATTCCCCCGACCGGTCTAGCAGTTTGAGAAACAACCGTGCAGCCATAGGTACAGCCAGTATGGACAGCACCAGCAGGAGTAGCAGGACCAGGCCAATGAGCAATTGCGTTCTGGAACTGGGTGGTGAGGTCTTCATTTCATATCCCCCGATAAGCCATTCTTTATTGGATTCAGTATAGCTTGAGGGTGAAGCGGTGTCAATTAACCCAGTTTTCCATCCATTTGGATGGTGATGGGCAATCCAGTCCATGGTTATGCTCACTCCATATCAATCATCAATGGGAGTACAGCATGAAATTATCAAAACATCTGGTTTTTGTGGCCATGGCAGCGGTGGCGCTCGGGCTGGTCAGCGCCGGGGCTGGCCTGTTTTACCGGACGGGCGGCGCGGTGGGTGCTTTTACCAACATTTATGGTGATAACGTGGAGCTTTACGGTGATGGGCTGTACCGAAACGACCCGGTCTTTTCCGCATCCGCTTACATCGGTACCGATGCGATCACCTTTTTTATCGCTGCACCTTTGACGCTGCTGGCGCTGTGGCTGGCGGGGAAAGGCTCGTTGCGCGGGCGGGTGCTGCTGGCAGGCATGCTGGTTTATTTTCTTTATAATGCCATCCACATGGCGTTCACGGCCATGTACAACCTGTTGTTTCCGGTGTACATCCTGTATCTGTCAGCCAGTTTCTTCGCCTTTGTACTGGCGATCACATCCATTGATCGGGGCGAACTGGCTGCGCTGATTTCTGATCGGCTGCCGCGCCGCGGGCTGGCTGCGCTGTGCATCCTGGCTGGCGTGGTGGTGCTGTTTGTGTGGGGTCTGGATGTGGTGACGGCGATCTTCGCCGGCCGTCCGCCTGCCATCATTGGCCCGTACACCACCATGGTGACCCACGCGGTGGACATGGGCATCATTGCACCCACAGCATTCGTGGCTGCGACGGGTGTGCTGCGCCGCACGCCGCTGGGTTATCTGCTGGCGACGGTGTGCATGGTGCTGCTCTCGTCCATCGGGCTGGCGATCATCGGGCAGACGGTGGTGCAGTTGAGCAGCGGTGTGGTGTTCACGCTGGCGCAGTATGTGATCTACATTGGTTCGTTTCTGGCGTTATCGGCAGCGGCCGTGTGGCAGGTGGTGGGGATCTTCAAAGGGTTGAAGCCGGTGGGGTAGGGGCGCTTCGGTCTCTGTGAAAGCTCAGGTCGGGCTGGCATGGTTGCCAACCCGACTTTTTCATCAGCAAGGCGAAATGTGCCGGCTGCGCCTTAAAAAATCTGTGACGCCGGTCTGGTAGGACGCTCGACCAGGGCAAACATTTGTTTCAGGCTGACCGGTTTGTTTTAATTTCGTTAGGAACGAATGGACGAATGACGATCCACGTTTTTCTCCTCCTCCATCGATGTCCTTTTCGAATGGGGGAGGTGCCTGCAGATGGATCATTTACCCTCATCCGGCGAGCACGGAAAAGCTGTGCTCGCCACCTTCTCCCTGGGAGGGAGAAGGAAAAGCTCACTTTTTGGGCGGACTTGGTCTGCCCGTACTCTCCCTGCGGTCTTGCTGTGGGTCGATTCACACAGTTCCTCCCGCCCGTCCCCTACAGATTCCCATGTAGGGGCGCGGCGAAAAAATTCTCGCTGATCGGTCAATGCATTGATAGCCGCGCCCGCCACAGGTGATGACAAAATCCCATCAGGGTTGGCCTTTCCACATCCCACCCGTACCCTGCTTGGTGTAATATTATGATCAACAACCGCACATCACCTGGGAGGAGCGAAACATGGCGAGACCTGTTACCCTGTTTACCGGTCAGTGGGCTGACCTGCCGCTGGAGGAGATTGCCAGAAAAGCCAGCACGTGGGGCTTTGACGGCCTGGAACTGGCTTGCTGGGGCGATCACTTTGAGGTGGACAAAGCCCTGGCTGACCCCGATTACGTGGATGGCCGCTGGGACATCCTGCGGCATTACAACCTGCAATGCCACGCCATCAGCAATCACCTGACCGGGCAGTGCGTGGCTGATGACCCCATTGACGAGCGTCACCGGCGCATTTTGCCAGAACGCATCTGGGGCGACGGCAACCCCGAGGGTGTGCGCCAGCGCGCCGCTGAGGAGATGAAGAACACC
The DNA here is from genome assembly GCA_034429695.1 of Levilinea sp. GTDB lineage: Bacteria > Chloroflexota > Anaerolineae > Anaerolineales > Anaerolineaceae > DAOUGC01. Next base: position 7,101 of record DAOUGC010000183.1, on the reverse strand, counting down.
GCCCGCGCCGCGAAGCGTTTTGGCGTGAAGATCGTCAACGGTTTTACCGGCAGCCCGGTGTGGAAGAACTTCTATTTCTTCCCGCCCACCACGCAGGAGGACATTCAGCGCGGTTTTAACGACTTCGCCGCGCGCTGGAAGCCGATCCTCGATGTCTTTGCCGAAAATGACGTGTGCTTTGCGCTTGAGGTGCACCCCACCGAGATCGCCTACGACCTGGTGACGGCGCAGCGCGCGCTGGATGCGCTCGACAATCACCCGGCATTTGGCTTTAACTTTGACCCCAGCCACCTGGTGCATCAATTTATTGACCCCGTGGCGTTCATTGACGCCTTTCCCGACCGCGTCTGGCATGTGCACGTCAAGGACACCCGCCTGACACTGGACGGGCGCAGCAGCATCCTGGGCAGCCATCTCGACTTTGGCGACCCGCGCCGCGGGTGGGAGTTTGTCTCGCCGGGGCGCGGCGACGTCAAGTGGGACCCGATCTTCCGCGCCCTCAACCGCGCCGCGTACACCGGCCCGCTCTCGGTGGAGTGGGAGGATGCCGGCATGGACCGCGAGTGGGGCGCGCCCGAGGCGCTGGCGTTGATCCACCGCATGGATTTCGCTCCGGCTGCTCAGGCGTTTGATGCGGCGTTTGAGTCCAAAAAGTAACAGGAGGGCGGCATGGCTGAAAAATCGGGCGGGTTTACCGGAATGGCTGCATCCGGCGGCGACATGGAAGGGCTGCCGCGGGTTGGCATCGGCATGCTGGGGTACGCCTTCATGGGCAAGGCGCACTCCAACGCGTGGAAAAAGCTGCCCTACATGATGTACCCACCCCCGGCGCTGCCCGTGCTGCGCGCGATCTGCGGGCGCAACGCGGATGCCGTGCGCGCTGCGGCGGAACGCTACGGGTATGAACGCTATTACACTGAATGGCAGGCGCTGGTGGAGGATGAGGGTGTGCAGATCTTCGACAACGCCGGGCCCAACCATTTGCACGCCGCGCCGACGGTCGCCGCAGCGCGTGCGGGCAAACACGTTTTCTGCGAGAAACCCCTGGCGCGCAACGCCTCCGAGGCTTATGAGATGTGGCAGGCGGTCGAAAAAGCCGGTGTGCGCGGCATGGTGTGCTTCAACTATCGCTTTGTCCCGGCTATCCGGCTGATGAAAGAATTAATTGACAGCGGCAAACTGGGCCGCATTTACCACTACCGCGCCGTGTATCATCAGGAGTGGATTATGCCGCACTACGGCACGCCCATGATCTGGCGGCTGGAGAAGGACACGGCGGGCAGCGGCGCACTGGGCGACCTGGGCGCGCACATCGTTGACCTGGCGCACTACCTGATCGGCGGGGTGCGTTCGGTTTCGGCGCTGGCAAAGACCTTCATCCCTGAGCGCCCGCGTGGTGACGGCTCCACCGGCACGGTCAGCGTGGATGATGCCTTTGTGGCGGCGGTTGAGTTTGAAAACGGCGCGATCGGCTCGCTGGAAGCCACGCGTTTTGCCGCCGGACGCAAGAATTACGAGGTGATCGAGATCAACGGGGAGAAAGGCTCGCTGCATTTCAACCTCGAGCGGCTGAACGAACTGCAGGTGTACTGGGTGGACGACGATCACCCCGAAACGCAGGGTTTCCGTAATGTGCTGGTGAATGAGCCGGGGCATCCCTTCATGAGCAACTGGTGGCCACAGGGTCACATCATCGGCTGGGAGCACACCTTTGTGCACGCCTGCCATCACCTGCTGGACGCTGTGATTAACGGCAGCTACATCGCCCCGCACGGCGCAACTTTTGAGGACGGCTACCGCGCCGCCGTGGTGTGCGATGCCGTGCTGGAATCGGCGGCGAGCCGCCGACAGGTGGATGTGGGGTATGGGGGATACTTCAAAAGCAACCCCAAATCGAAGAGGGAAGCAGCATGACCACAGACATTTTCATCTCCTATTCGCGCAAAGACATTGCCTTTGCCCGCCTGCTGGTGGATGCACTCAAGGGGCAGTCGCTGACCACATGGATCGACTGGGAGGACATCCCACCATCGGCTGACTGGATGGCGGAGATCCATGCGGCCATCGAGCGCGCGGATGCATTTGTGTTCATCCTAAGTCCGGCTTCGGCGCAGTCTGAGGTGTGCGGCAAGGAGATCGAACATGCCATCAAGAACAAAAAACGGGTGATCCCGATTGCGCTGGCGGGGGTCAGGCCTGAGGAAATGCCGGAAGCGCTGGCGGCGTTAAACTGGATTTTCTTTCCAGGAGAAATCGGGGAGGATTTCCAAAAGGCGTTTGACAAATTGGTCCAGGCGGCTCAGACCGACCTGGAGTGGGTGCGCGCCCACACTCGTCTGCAGGTGCGCGCGCTGGAGTGGATCGGGCATGATCGCAACCGCAGCTACCTGCTGCGCGGTGCAGACCTGGCGGCCGCTGAGCGCTGGCTGGGGCAGGCAGGGGGCAAATCGCAGGCAAACACCGCAGAACAGGCGCAGTATATCATTGCCAGCCACCAGCATGCGGTGCGTCAGCAGCGGCTGATCACCATGCTTTCAGGGCTGGCGGTTTTGGTGATGGCGGTATTGACGGTATGGGGTTTGAACCGTGCAAACGAAGCTGAAACGCAAAGGAAAGCTGCGGAAGAGCAAGCGAAGATGAGTTTGGCGCGCTTAACCTCAATGCAAGCAATAGAACTTTACCGAATAGATGGCAAGCATAACATCCAGTCAGTGCTGTTGGCTATCGAATCCATAAATCGTTATCCTGAATCTCGATCTCTCGATCTCCTTCAAGAATATTTGAAAAAAAGCCCAAGCTACATTGCTCAATATTCATTTCCTAAAGTTCTGGATGTTGTTTTTGGGGTTAACGGGAAAAGTGCTGTAATTCAAGGAGAGCAGGAGGATGGATTATGGTTAATTGATTTGGAAACAGGATATCAGTATTGTTCAATTATACGTGAAGGCATCAAAGTAACATCCGTGGCAATCAGCCCAGATGGAAAACAAATGGTGTCAGGATGGGAGGATGGGGGTGTATGGGTCTCAGAGGGTGGGGAATCGGGTTTTTTATCATACTCATGGTATTCGCACCAATCCAGTGTTGATATGATCGAATTCAGCGCTGATGGAAATAGAATAATATCATCAGATTATTACTCAATCCGGGTATGGGATTTGCCCAACAAACGAGAATTATCCGGTAGAGAATCGAAATATCCAAAATTGTCGATCGGCTTCAGCCCAGATGGACGATGGGCAATATCTTCGCATGAAATAGAGGGAACTTATATCTGGGATGTAATCACGGGAAAAGAAGTTTTTTTCGACCCGCATCCAATCGTGATAATCCATCCTGATGGAAAGCAGGTTGGAATCTATACCAACAATGAACTGTATTTTAAAGATATATTGGACTCACAAGACATTCAATTTAAGGGATTGTGGCCAGGGGAATTAGAAGGTATTTTAGGTATTTCATTCAGTCCAGATGGAGAGTGGTTGGTTGGATCGAATCAGGATGGATTCATCAGTGTATGGGAGATCGATGGTAATGCTGAAATATATCGAATCGCAGGGGAAGGCTGGTTAAAGAAGGCGGTTATCAGCCGGGATGGCCAGACCTTAATGGCAATTGTTGATAATGAAGTGGTTTTATGGGAATTGTCCTCTTTTCAAGAAATGGAACAAACTTACACTGGAGGGTTCGAACAAACAGAACAATATGATTCATGGTTTTCATTCAAGGATGGTGATTCGGTTTCATACAGGAATTTTGCCACAGATCAGGAAATCCAAGGCATCCCAGTCAGTGAAGCGTCGAGAAATTTTGCCATAAGCCCGGAAGGCTCATGGCTTGCATTCGTTGGAGGTTTTTCCACGACATCATTACCAACATTTTCCAGATTGGAATACTTTGAAGAATTACGACTTTATAATGTTGCATCAGGAAAGGAAACCCCTCTCGAACAAGTTATCTGTGATCCCTCCCTATTGGAATTCAGCTCAGATGGAAAGTTGTTGATTGAAACATGTGTAGATGGAACCATACAATTCTTTGACACGTTATCTGGTAGAAAAATGTATCCAGATCTTAATGTGGATTTTAGCACATGCTTATCAATTAGTCCTGACGGAAAAAGAATCGCAATTGGGTCATACCTTAACTCTGAATACATGGTTCGTGTGTGGAATATCTCTACAGGCGAAGAAATATCACGGTTATCCCATGATGATCACGTTCGATCTGTTGAGTTTAGTCCTGATGGAAAGTTAGTGGTATCAAGCAGTGGTGGTGCAGTCCATGTATGGAATTGGGCGACTGGAGTTGAATTGTCAAGACTTGTGGTTGATAATTGGTCAGACAACAGTCGCTTTAGTGTTGATGGACAAATGGTTCTTACTCAGGCACTTGGGGATATATATATTTGGGAAGCTGCGACTGGCCATGTGATGTTTAAGTATTCTTTCGAAATGACCGGCTTTGATGCATTTTTTAATCAAGATGGAACAAAGATCATATTGGTGGATGATTTTTATTATCCATTTGATTTCTATACACTTAACTGGCAACCCAAAAACTGGGTCGATGCAGCCTGTGCGCGTCTGACACGCAACCTGACACAAGAGGAGTGGGTGCAGTATTTTCCACAGGGTGTGCCGTATCACCAGACGTGTCCCAACCTGCCGGTGGGTGAGTGAGGTTGGAGCGATAGCGGGCAACGGGTGATGGAGCAGCAGGGTGGCATAATGAGCCATCGCTGACGGGCCGGTGTCAGGTGGTTTCTCCCAGCCGTTTCCTGGAGGGGTGGCAAAGAAAACGGCGGGTTCAAAATCGAACCCGCCGTACGGCTGACTGGAATCGGCTGATGCCAAATTGCCAGGTGAAGTGCCACCCTGATTGAAAATGGTATCAGTCACCCGGGTGATATTCAATCAAGCGCAGGTCCACATCAGAAACGCTGCCGTTATGATGGTAGGTATAGCTGGATATTCCGATGCCAGGGATGAACTCCATGGTGGAGAAATCGGGCAGGGTGCCTTTGTGAATGGGGTGGGCCATCCAGCTTTGGGATGGGTCCAGACCCTGGATGGTGTTTGCGTCCACCGGGGTTGCCTCGCCAACCGTCCAGCAGTACATGCCGTCCACGCGGGTGATCGATTCGGTGTCGCAAAACTTCTTTCCTGATATCAGGGGAATATCCAGAAACAGATCGTATTCATTAACCAGGTCTTCCAGCGTATCGGTGTTGTCGCTCATTCGTCTGACTGTATCGGGATAGGTGTGGTAGAAATTGCCGCCCGCGCGGATGATGCCATAGTCGCTGGGTTGTCTGCCTTCCTCGTAACCGGTCAGGTCCCACGGCGCACCATGCAATTCAAACCCGGCAATTTCACCCTGCTGATAAACATGCGTGACTTCCATCCTCCAGGTGATGTCCTGCTCAATCACCTCGCTTGAGTTGGGTTGTGTGTATTTCACCTTGCCCTGGTATACCCAGTAAGCTCCCTGTGTTAAGGGAAAATATTCCTCAATGGACAGCGGGGCCGGGGTGATGAGTTGCTCAATGGGTTCCGGTGAAGTGGGCAATACAACCGGAAATATTTCGGTGGCTTGCGCCACAGGAGCAGGCGTTTCGCTGACAGGCGATGCGCAGGCAAGGATGGCAAACATGAGCGCAGCGAGGACGAGTGGCAGGATGTTTTTTTTCATCGAGGATCCTTGAGAATGGCAATTGTGGATGGCCGCCAGACACCGGTGAATGGGCAAGCGAGTTGATGATCATAATACGTATGGATGGGCGGTTTTGTTCCTGAATGAATTGTACAGTAATTTTCAGGTATGCAGAGGGTCACCGCTCGTGATCGGTATCAACGAATGGATACCGGTTGAGTGTTTTGTAGTGTGAACCGGAAGAACCGTTGATTGATGATCAAGAAGCGATTATCGTGTTACTTTGCTTTTGCTCATCACCCAGTCTCTGGCAGCAGATGGGTTGGTGAAATATTTGCTCTCGTAAGAGCCCCACACCTGTTCCAGGATTCTGAAAATGGTCATGAGGTGACCATTGCCGAATTTTGGTGGAATGATGGTTGGCAGGAGATCCGGGTTGATTCTGGCTGCCATTTTCTCCTGCATGGCATAACCGCGAAGTTCGTCACAGGTGGGTTCAAACCTGCCAATATTGGATAAATCCCAGATAAGATATTGCCATTGGGCGAACCGCTCATCCGCCATTAGTTCTGCATTCAGGGTGAAAACATCATCTCCCCGAACATCCCCGATGAGTGTGATTAATACCCCCAGACCGCCCTGGTCGTCGCTAATTGTATATGGCATGGTGACATCCTTTTCTTGCCGAAGCGGAACACCATATCCTTGAAAAATGGGTATGGAATCCATTGTATAGACATTAAAACCACATGTCATTAAATTTTTCCCTTTGTATAACGTTTGGTCTTGCTTTCTTTCTGACCAGAGCGGGTGGTTTGTATTACAATGATGGCGAGGAACCAAAGATCACATGGACAGCCTGCCCTCCAACCCCCGAGCGGAAACCATTGAATACTTGCAGACCAGCCTGCGAGCCGATGTGCTTGCGGCGGCGCGGCATCATCGGGTGTCAGCCGGGCTGGTGGCGGCCATCCTGGCGGATGAGATCGCGCGGCACGATGGCTGGGATCGGCTGCAGGAGCGCATTGCGCGGGTCATCATGCGGCTGAGCGGCTGGCCCAGGCGCATGGTGGTCTGGTTTGTTGAGGCGCTGTCGCACGAACCATTGGAAACGCAATCTTTTGGGCTGGCGCAAATGAATCTGGGTGTGCTGCGCGAGCTGGCTCAGGCAGGGTTGGTGGACATTCAGGATGAGACGCTGAATACCCTGCTGGGAATATTGCTGGATGAACACCAATCGCCCTGGCTGGTGGCTGCGCGCCTCAGGCAAACCATCGATTGCTGGGCGGCTGAGGGGGTGGATATCGCTGACCGGGTGGACATCCTGGGTACGCTGTACAGCATGGGGGTGTCCGGGCCGCGCGGAATTCATGCACAGCCGGAGCCAAACGCGCGCGGCATGATGATCGCGCGGCTTGCAGGGGAATTTGATGACGAGGGATCGAC
>DAOUGC010000182.1:0-17695 GCA_034429695.1 Levilinea sp. | reverse complement strand
CAAACCCGCCAGGCAATTGATACGGTACTCAACGGGCAGCGCTGGGTGGACCTGCCGCCCGCCACCGCCGCCGTGCGGCGCATGCAGCATGAGATGGCCCGTCAGGCGCAACTGGTGTCCCATTCCTACGGGCGCGAGCCCAACCGCCGCGTGCGCATCTTCAGAGAGTAAGACCGACTGACCAAAAAATCACTCGCCCCATGTGCCACCAAAGGACGCATGGGGCGATGGTTTTAATATTGGAACGCGTGGTTGCATGGGGAAAAGAAGAACATTCCTGTCGCGGATATGGAATTCACCCTGCGGATGGCATCCGTTCGTAGTAGGTAGGGTGGGCTGGCGTTCTTCCAGCCCACCGATTGCTGCAGGAGTCTTGCATCCGAATCCATTGTCAGAGCACCCCCTCCGTGCGAATGCGCGCGCGAGAGAATTTGCTGGATGCCCGGATTTCCCGCGCATTCGCCCACCTCCCCCATCGAAAAGAACGTCGATGGGGGAGGAGAATGACGTGCCCCACGCCAACAATCATTGGGATTTGTAGGGGACGGGTGGGAGGAAGCGCGTGAATCGACCCTGGCAGGCAGAGCCCGTCCCGCCAAAATGACCGTTTTCGGCGCACGCCGTGCGCCGCCACAAAAATCAGTGGGTTGGGTGGGTCGCCAGCTTCGCTGGCGCGGTGTTCTTCCAGCCCACCGTTATTTACTGCGCCCTACCGTTCGCGAATCCAAATCCGTGAAATCCGTTGTCAGAGCACCCCCTCCGTGCGAATGCGCGTGCGAGAGAATTTGCTGGATGCACGGAATTCCCGCGCATTCGCCCTCCTCCCCCATCGAAAAGAACGTCGATGGGGGAGGAGAAGATCTGATCGCCTTCGTCCATTAGGAAGGTTGGGTGGGCGGAAGTTCTCTCAACCCACCGATTGTTGCAGGAGTCTTGAATCCAAATCCGTTGTCAGAACACAATTGAAGAAGTTACTTGACAAATGGAAATTGTGTTCTATAATGTTGTTTATAGAACACTTGTTTCACTCACTCGTGGAGGATGGTATGAACATAGGCATGTTGTGGTTTGACAACGACCCCAAAACCGATCTGCCCGCCAAGGTGAACGCGGCGGTTGCCTATTATCAAAAGAAATACGGGCGCTCGCCGGATGTGTGTTTTGTGCACCCTTCCATGCTGGCGTCAGAATCCACCCGTGCTGGCAGTGTGGAGTTGCGTACCAGCAAACAGGTGCTGCCCAACCATTTTTGGATTGGAGTGATGACGACCCAGGTGGTCTGAAACGATGATCAGTCCTTGCGCCGGCGCAGGCCGGGTACGATCATCGGCACCGAGCGGCGGTAAGCGGCGTATTCCTCGCCAAACTCGGCAAGCAATTTTCGTTCCTCAAACACCACACCGGTGAAAAAGTATAGCGTTGAACCGATCACCAGCCCGAGCATGTTCCATGACATTACCGGCATTAACCATAGCAAGATGATGCTGCACGTATAAATCGGATGCCGGACCACAGCATACAGCCCTCCAGTCTTCAAGATGGAGGGCTGTTTTTTTTGTGGTTGAAACATCTGGCGCAAGCCGAGAAATTCGGCTGAGCCAGTGGCGCTTACTGCCATTAGCAACCCAAGTCCGGCGGCTGCCTGAACCAGCAGGGTAAACAGCACCCACGGCATGGGGATGGCGTAAATGCGCTGGTCGGGCAGCAGGAGGAACATGACCAGCACCGGCAGCAGCGTGACCCCTGCCATGATGTTAAAAGTCAGACGGTACCAGCGCTGTTCAAAATCAGCGCCCAGCCAGCCTGCCACGACGCGCTTGGCGGTTTGGGATGCCAGCAGCGAGTGGATCAGGCCGTAGGCAATCATGCCCAGCAAAATGGGAATAAACCCCGTGGCAAGCATGGGATGCATCAGGCAGACTCACTATTGCGTTGATGCAGCAGGGCTTCCATCTGATCGAGCACGCCCACCGGCAGGTTCAGGTCGCCGGCAGGAGCAAGCTCCTCCACCTGAGCCGGGGTGCGCCCGCCCACAATTGCCGCAGTGACTTCAGGACGGCGCAGCACCCACGCGGCTGCCATTTGCGCCGGGGTTGCGTCCAATGGTTTGCCCAGTTGACGCAGACCCTCCACCATGCGGTTGGTGGCGCTTAACTGCGGCTCCTGGAACATGGAATCATTACGGCGGTGGTCATCTTCGGGGAAGGCCGCCACACGTTCCGGTGTGACCTTGCCGGTCAGCAGTCCCTTTTGCAGCGGACTGTAAGCCACCACGCCGATCTGGTTGGCAGCGCAAAATGGCAGGATCTCCTCTTCCACTTCACGACGCAACATGCTGTAGGGCGGTTGCATGGATGCGATGGGGTGGATGGGCATTACCCGTTTCATCTGGCTGACGCTGAAGTTGGACACCCCGATGTAGCGCAACTTGCCCTCCTGCACCATGCGCGCCATCTCAGCCCAGCCTTCCTCAATCTGATCGTCCGGGTCGGGCCAGTGGATCTGCATGAGATCAATACAATCCACGTTTAACCGGCGCAGACTGGCTTCCACCTCGGCACGCACACTGGCGGCGGTCAAGTCGCCGCGGATGTCGCCTTCAGCGTTCCATCTTCGCCCAAGTTTGGTGGCAATAAAAGGCTTTGGGTTGACGCCCCGTAATGCCTGTGCCACCACTTCTTCTGAATGGCCCAGCCCGTATACCGGTGCAGTATCCACCCAGTTGACGCCCAGTTCAAGCGCCCTGCGAATGGCGGCAATCGAATCCGAGTCCTCCTGGGGACCCCAGGCATAGCGCCAGCCGCCACCGCCTGCCGCCCATGAACCATAACCAATCACGCTTATTTTTTGTCCTGTCCATCCCAGTTCTCGAAACTGCATGCTCCTGCCTCCCTGTATCACCTTACTCGATAAACAATGTCTGTTTTGTGTTATCATTTTATCGCAATTTGCCGCTTCAAACAAAATCGGGGGGATGGGACAACGATGAGATGAAACGATGGTTGCCAATACTGCGCGGCTGGTTGGACCGCCCGGCTGCCTTTCCACTGGTTCTGCTGGGGGTGACACTGGCTGCGTACATGTTTCAGGTGCTGGCCCCCGGCTTTTATTGGGACGACTGGCAGGTGGTCTACCTGGCGCATTATCACGATCCGCAGGTTTACTGGAACTACTATCTGTCTGATCGGCCGTTTTCAGTGTGGATCTATCTACTCAGCGTACCGTTTCTGGGGCAAAATCCGTTGCTGTGGCAGTTGTTCGCGATCGGTTTGCGCCTAGGTGGTGCACTGGCAGTATATGCTGCGCTGGCGGCAATGTGGCCCTCACGCGAACGCATGTTGCGCTGGGTGGCGATATTACTGGTGGTTTATCCTGGTTTTTCCCAGCAGGCCATCTCGGTGGCGTACAGTCAGCATTTTTTGACCTTTGGGTTGTTTGCTGTTTCCGTGTTGTTGATGATCCATGCGGTGCAGGATCGCAACCTGCGTCTGCCATTCACCCTGGCAGGGGCTGGACTGGCGCTGGTGCAATTGATGAGCATGGAATATTATGCCGGATTGGAGCTGCTGCGCCCGTTGATTATTGCCTATACCCTGGCAAAAACCTGGAATGGGCAGGGGCAACCGGAACGCCGTGGGTGGGGGCAGGTTCCTCAGATATTGACTCACTGGGCGCCTTATGCGGCAGTGCTGGTGGGGTTCACTTTTTACCGGCTGGTGTTGTTCCCCAACATGGCTCCGGGGGAGGATAGCAACGACCCCTACATGCTGGGTGAAATTCTGCGGCAACCGGTGGCTTCGCTGACGACATTGATGCAGAAAGGCTTGCAGGATTTCTTCCACGCCGGTTTGTTCGTGTGGGTGCGGCCGCTCGATCCCAAAACCATCAATCTGACCACCCGTATTTATGCCCTGGCATGGCTGGTTGGTATTGTGGTTGCCGTACTGGTGGGGTTGTATCAAAACCGTGCGGTGGGCAGGCAACCCCAGCCGGTGGAGGATACCCCCCCGCGCGAGGTTTTTGAAACCCGTTTCCTGCTGCTGGGGCTGCTGGCTTTTGTGCTGGGCATGCTGCCGGTGCTGCTTACTGACCGGCAGATTATCGTCGGCAAATGGTCGGACCGGTTCACACTGGCGCCCATGATGGGGGCGGTGATGCTGGTGGTGGGCCTCGCTGACTGGGTGGCGTATTCACCACGCCGCCGCAATGCGTTGTTGGCGGTCTTTCTCAATCTCTCGCTGGTTTTCCAGATACAGAACTCCTACCGCTACGCACTGGAGTGGTCGGAGCAGCGATATTATTACTGGCAACTGGTGTGGCGCGCGCCCGATCTGCCGCCCGGTGTTGCCGTGGCAGCATCAGAGATACCCTTTGGAACCGTGGCGGATTATTCCATCGGGTTTGCACTCAACCTGATCTACGGGATGCCGCAGGATCCGTTTGCTCCTCAAACGTGGTATATCAACACCAGCCGGCATCTGGGCAGTGAAATTTATCCGGCCAATGAACCCGGGCTGCCGATCCACTATTCCATACGGCATCTGGATTTCAAGGGCAACACCGCTGAACTGCTGGCGGTGAGCTGGCCCGAGGGCGCTGGATGTCTGCGTGTTCTTGACGATGTTTATCGCGATCAGCCGCCCTACCATGAACAGGATGCCCCCATGTGGGCGGTGGTGGACCCCAAAGTCAGCCTGCCCGCAGATGATGCCCCGGGCAGCCTGCCGCGCCATATTTTTGGGGCCGAACCTGAACACGGTTGGTGCTATTACTTCCAAAAAGCCGACCTGGCGCGGCAAATGCAGGATTGGCAGCAGGTGAAAGAGCTGGACTCACAGGCTCGTGATGCAGGCTTTCAACCAGCGGTCTGGGTGGAAATGGCTCCATTTATTGAGGCTTATGCCCGTCTGGGCGAGTGGGATACCGCTGTTGAGTACACCCGTGCCGTGGCGGAAGTGTCGCCTGAGACGGTTCCGGTGTTGTGTGAATTATGGGGCTTACTGAAAGAAGAAACCCCGCCAGAGGGGCGGGGTGAATGGGTGGATCAAATGGAAGCCGAACTTAATTGTTCGGAGAACTAGGGCTTAATTGAGCACCACCGAGGATGGTTGCAGGTTGGCCTGCTCAGCCAGCAATTCCGTCAGGCGAGGGTGGTCGGCGTAGACGCCGCGCAGGTTTTCAGGCAGCACGGCTGCGATGCGGCACATGACTTCATCGGTCATGCGCTGCAACTGTCCTTCGCGATCCTCACGTTCCAGCTCTGGCAGGGTGAACATGGGACCAAAGCGGGCGATCATCTCGGGTTTGCGCAGTTTTGCCAGGGTTGGCAGCATTTCAGCCGTTCCCACCAGCCCCACCGGCACAATCGGCATTTTGGACTTTAAAGCCAGCAGCACCGTGCCCTGTTTACCCGGGATCAGCCCGCCTGTGGTTGAGCGGGTGCCCTCGGGGGAGATGCCAAGCGCCTTGCCTTCCTTCAACGCATCAATGGCGACGCGGAAGGCGGTAAAGTCGGCCTTGGTGCGGTCGATCCAGATGCCGTGCGCTGTGGTGGTAAACCAGCGAATGATCGGATAAGCCTTGTATTTGTCGGTGACGAGTGCGGTAATGTCAGGCCGGGTGGGGATCATGAACAGCACGGGGATGTCTATGCGGCTGAGATGATTGGTGGCGATGATGACGCCGCCCTCTTTGGGTAAGTATTCCATACCAATAAAAGTCAGGCGAGCCAGGCGTGCCATCAACCAGCGGATGATGCGTTGTAGCGTTTCCCTTTTCATGGATGTACCTGCGCTTTCTCTACGTTATGAAAAGGCTATTTGACTTCGGGCAGGGGCGGCTGCTGGCGGCTTTCGCGGCGGGCCTTGATGTATTCCACAATGGCGGGCACGAGGGAGATCAGAATGATGGCGATGACCACCAGTGAGAAATTTTTCTCGACAAATTCGAGATTGCCAAAGAAAAATCCGGCGAAGAGAAAAATGCCCGTCCACAGGATGCCGCCGACCAGATTATAAGTGATGAAGTAGCCATAACGCATGCGGCCAACACCAGCCACAAACGGGGCAAAGGTGCGAATGATGGGTACAAAACGAGCCAGCAGAATGGTTTTTCCGCCGTGTTTTTCGTAGAAGGCCTGCGTGCGGTCGAGATATTCCTTTTTCAGCCAGCGCACGTTGCCGCTGAACACCCTGGGTCCCACATAATGGCCGATCCAGTAATTGACCGTATCGCCCAGGATGGCAGCCACAGCCAGCAGTACGAAAAGCAGTTTGATATCGAGAATATGTCCAACTGAAGCCGCCACTGCGCCCGCGGCGAACAACAATGAATCGCCTGGCAGGAAAGGCGTTACCACAAAACCGGTTTCCATAAAGATCACAAAGAACAAAATGAGGTAAGTCCAGATGCCGGCCCACTCGATGATCATGGGTAGATATTTATCCATGTGCAGTAAAAAGTCGATGGCCAGCTTGATTAAGTCGATGAAATCCATTAATGGGTCTCCTGATTGTGCGTTTGATTTATAACTTGTCCATTATAACAAGTGATTGTGGAGGCTGGGGGTAATCAATTTTCCGCCGGAAAAACTGCCACAGCCACCGGAGCAGTTTGGGGCTGTTCTTTGCGTAACGTGCGGTTGCTGACGAACAGGATTGCCAGCATGCCGGCAGCCAGAACCGCCAGGGCAAACGGGGCGATGCTGCTGAGGCGTGCCACCAATGACAGCTCATCTGCGGCGGACCCCACCAGAACTTCAGGTCCGAGACCCATCAACAGACTGAAGACGTTCCATACGCAATGCAGGCTGACTGCCAGCAAGTAAGCCAGTGCCAGCTTGAAATACTGCCTGCGCGACCATGCCACTGCCAGTCCCCAGCCCACCAGCCCTGAACAGGTGATATGCAATATGCCCGTACCAAAACGCCCAACCATGGTGGAGGACCAGGCATCACCCAGCGGAGTGAGTGCAAACCCAAGACTTTCGGTGAGGGCAAAGGCAAAGCCAGAGATGAGACCCGCACTGAAGCCCTGGGCCGGGGTGATGTTACGGCCTACCAGTCCCCACATGGCGATGGGTTTAAACAATTCTTCCAGCATGGGAATAATCAGGCCCATGATGCTGAGTGCACCGAAGATCACCAGCGGATTTTGCAGGATGGGCCGCAGCGCCCGCAGGACCACATCAGGGTCGCCGCCAGAATTGATCACGCGCATGGACAGGCGCTGCAATTCATTGGCAAGGTCGGGCCGTGCGGCAAGGTAGATGACTGCCAGCAGAAAAATAAGCCCCAGCACGATAAACTCAAGGATGATCACAAAGGTTGGGGTGAAGGAAATGCCGATGCCAAACAGACCCCATTCACGGTCGGGGGTGTTGGTGTTGAGCTTTCGGCGGGCAAACTCCAGTACCCAGAACAGCGGGATGGCGACAATGGCAACCTGCAACGGCGGCAGGATGATCCAGGCCAGATCTGCATTGCGCGAGACGAAATGACCGGCAACCAACAGCGGCAGCCACAGCGCCAGCAGCACCCACGCCAGGTTAAAACGCGGGACGGATGGCAACAGGCGCAGGCTTTTTCCGGACACGCGCAGGATGGCAGAGGCCAGCACCAGCCCCAGCAGCACGCTCATTAACAACGAGATCCAGAAGCCGTTGTGGAACATTTGCACCTGGGAGAAATCGCCGGATTGCACCAGGGCAAGTGCACCGGCAAGCAGCGCGCCGCCCAGGGTTAACAGGGTGGTCAGCAAGCCAATGCCTGCCACCAGGATCACAATGATGGATGGAATGTGAGTACGCTTTTGGGTTTGCATTACCGCTCCTCTATAACAACCTGCATGATTTTGTCCCCCTCTGGCAGTCCCGCCCCCTGGGAAGGGTCGCGCGGGGTCAGGGCGGCCAGTACGTCCAGGCCGGCCACCACCTGTCCAAAGATGGTGTATTTTCCGTTCAGTTCCGGCAGTGACCTGTGGGTGATGAAGAATTGCGAGCCGTTGGTGTCTGGGGCGACAGACGCCATTGCCACCCGGCCGGGTTGGTCAAAACTGATATTGGGGTTAATTTCGTCGGTAAAGATGTACCCGGCGTTGCCCAACCCGGTACCGGAGGGGTCGCCGGTTTGGGCGATGAAGTCTGGAAGCACACGGTGAAAGCTGACGCCGTCATAGAAGCCCTGCTGCGCCAGGTGGACAAAGCTGTTGGCGGCAAAGGGGGCAATGTGCGGGTAAAGCTCGATGACAATATCACCTTTTTCAGTCTTCAAGGTGGCAAGATACGTCTTTTGCGGGTCAATCACCTGGGGGGGACAGTCGTCAAACTGGCGTGTGCCCAACATGGTCAGGCGCACAACCGTTTCCATGGCTTGATAATCGCGCGGACCCTGGTAGATGCTGCCGTTGATGAGGATGAAAGGCACACCAGGTACACCCAGTGCGGCGGCGGCGTCGGCTGAAGCGCGCACGGCTTCCAGCGTGGCCCCGGATTGCAGATCCTGCTCGAAGCGTTGAGGGTCCAGCCCGAGACCGGCAGCGTGATCAACCAGCCAGGCGGCAAACTCTTCAGGGGTTAATGAAGACCATTCGGGCTGGGCGCGGTAAAGGGTGTTCTTCATGGCAAAGAACTGACCCTGTAATCCGGCTGCCTCAGCGGCGCGGGCGGCCATGACCGATTTGTCCATGTCTGGCAGGGGATAATGGCGAAACACCAGGCGCAGATCATCAGGAAAGGCGGCGTGCAGGCGGCTGATCACGTCATCCACCCCGGCGCAGTATTCACACTGGAATGCGTTATACACGATGAGGGTGGCTGCGGCGTCATCAGGACCCTCTGACCAGTCTTTAATATCGGGTGGCGGGAACATGCCCGCCTGTCCCGCGGGGTCATCCTGCGAAGCCACGCTGCAATAAGCAGGCGGCGGTGCGCTGGGGGGGGTGACAGGGGGGGGGGCGGATGCGAGGGTGCTGGCGGGCGAACAGGCGGCCAGTGTAATGACGAGCAGGGTAAGGATTAATATTTTTCTTGGCATACATTTTCCCGGCGGGAAAACACAAGGGGCGGTCCACGCCGGGCAGACCGCCCCTGCAATTTGTTCGTAAAAAGATGCTTATTCGGCGATCGTGATGGACAGAACCTTGTCCCCCTCCGGAAGCTCGCCCTGCTGGGTGGGATCGCGCGGGGTCAGGCTTTCCACCACGTCCATGCCGGAGATCACCTGACCAAAAATGGTATACGCGTCGTTGAGTTGCGGCTGGGCATCGAGGGTGATGAAAAACTGGCTGCCGTTATTTTCAGGACCGCTGTTTGCCATGGCCAGGATGCCCGGCTTGTCAAATTGCAGGTCGCTGATCTCGTTGTTATACATATAGCCGGGGTTGCCGATGCCGGTGCCGGAAGGATCGCCGGTTTGGGCGACAAAACCAGGCAGTACGCGGTGGAAGGAAACGCCGTCGTACCAGCCGGAATTTGCCAGTGCGATGAAGCTGTTGACCGTGAAGGGGGCCTTGTCAGGGTACAGTTCCACCACAATATCACCTTTGTCGGTGGTGATGGTGGCAGTGTAGGTTCGGGTGGTATCAATGGCCAGTTCAGGGCAGCCCATCTGGCGGGGTTCCAGGCTCTTTAACGTGCTGAGTATCTCCACAAAAGCGGCGATATCCTCAGGTGTGTTGTTACCCTGATAGGGGATGCCGTTGATGAAGAGGAAGGGCGTGCCAGGGATGCCGATTTCCTGCGCCACAGCCTGGTCGGCAAGGACCTTTTTGTTGGTTTCCTCAGAGGTAAAATCGGCAGTGAATTGCTCGACATCCAGGCCAAGCTCGGTGGCGTAACCGGTGGCCAGGGTGGCGAACTCTTCCTGTGAAACCTCAGCCCATTCTGCCTGGTTGGCGAAGATCAATGCGGACATTTCAAAGAACTTGTCCTGCTTGCCGGCGGCTTCAGCAGCCTGTGCGGCGATCACTGCGTTGGCGTGAAAGCTCAACGGGAAGTGACGGTAGACCAGGCGGTACTGGTCGGGGTTCTCAGCCACCATTTGTTCCAGCACCGGTGCGAAGGGGGCACAGTACGGACACTGGTAATCGGAGTATTCAGTGATGGTAAAAACAGCATCATCAGAACCCAGGATCCAGTCGTTTTCAGTGACGGGAGGAAAATCAGCATAGGGTTCAAGGATATTAACTTCACGGCAGTTCACGGCAGTGATCAGGTCGTCACCTGCGGCGGGAACCTGTACCTCTCCTGCTGTGGTGGGGGCGGCAGCCGGTTCGTCCACGGCGGGGGCAGTGGTTGGAGTGGCGGCGGGGGTTTCAACCGGCTGGCAAGCCGCAAGGGTCATGGATACGGCGAGCAGCAGGAATGCAATCTTCTTATACATACAGGCATACCTTTCTAATAGGGTTCATTTCGTTGGATTTTACCCGATCGGGAAGCGAAAAGGTAGGTGGGTTGCAAGCCCACTTGCTGTTCAATATACCTTCATCTGAAACGAAAGGAATCACGCTTTGATGGCGCTTAGCACAGTGGAGCGAATATCCGCCTGTACTTTATCCATGGGTTGAGCTGCGTCAATCACCCGAAAGCGGGATGGCTCTTCTGCTGCCAGATTGAGGTATCCGGCGCGCACCCGTTCGTGAAATGCCAGGGTAAAGGCATCCATGCGGTTCCATTCGCCGCCGTTTTTTCGCCTTTGCAGGCCGGTGCGCGGTTCAACATCCAACAGCAGGGTCAGGTTGGGGAACAATCCACCGGTGGCAAAATGCAGCAGGCTGCGCAACACGGTCAGGTCCAGCCCGTGACCGTAGCCCTGATAAGCCAGGGTGGAGTCAGCGTAACGGTCACACAGGACGATGGTGTTGGTCTCAAGCGCAGGGCGGATGACCTGCTCAACCAGTTGGGCGCGGGCGGCGCAAAACAGGAGGATCTCGGCCCTGGGATGCATGCCCTGATTGCGCATGTCCATCAGAATGGTGCGCACCTGATCAGAAATGGGTGTGCCGCCCGGTTCGCGGGTGGTGAGTACGTTGTAGCCGTGGTCTTTGAGATACTGCGCCAGCAGGGGAATGTGGGAACTCTTTCCGCTGCCCTCGGGTCCTTCGAATGTAATGAACATGCGCATCGCCTGTAGATGAGATGGATCTATTGTAACCCAGGCGGGGATGAAAGAAAACCGCTCCTTTTTTATCTACGCTTGTGTTTGTTGTGAAAGGGTAATGTCCGGCGGACATTGAACGGTGTTCTGACAACGGATTTGATCGATTTTCTCCTCCCCCATCGACGTTCTTTTGGATGGGGGAGGGGGTGCTCTGACAACGGATTTGGATGCAAGTCTCCTGCAGCAATCGGTGGGCTGAGAAAACATCGCGCCAGTGAAGCTGGCGACCCATCCTACCCACTGATTTTTGTGGCGGCGCACGGCGTGCGCCGCAAACGGTCATTTTGGCGGGACGGGCTATGCCTGCCAGGGTCGATTCTCGTGCTGCTTCCCGCCCGTCCCCTACAGAAATCCCGGGAATGTCGCGGGGTACTGCGTTCGGGAGCGGAGGGGGTGCTCTTTGCGGTGCAATTATCAAATGGTGGGCTGAGAAGAACATCAGCCCACCCTGTCTTCTGAAACGATGTGTGGACGGTTGCCGCTTACTCCATATAATAATTCCCCAACCGATTGCCAAACACCACTGTGCCGGTGAATAACGGCGACGGCACGGACTGCATCCATACGCCGTTGCCCGAGTTGCCGCCGATGACGCTGTTGATCACCACTGCGGACTTGCCGCCGCCGATCAACTGCAAGCCGTGGCTGCCGTTCAACTGGCTGTACAGCCCGCTGATCGCCACTGCGCCTTCCACTTTGCAGCCCACGCCGCTGTTGTATTTGGTAATGGCGTTGACAATGACGGTTTTTGTGGCGCTTTTTGCATCAATTCCGGTGGTGTTGAGGTTGGCGGTCAGGCCGGACAGGGAGATCAGGCCGCTGGAGCGCAGGTACAACCCGGCTGCGTTGTGGTTGAAGGTATTGGCTCCGGCTTTGTTGGTGAGGGTGATGCCATATTTGACCCCACCGGTTTCGTTGTTCACGTACACACCCGTGCCCTCGTTGTCGCTGGCGGTGATCGCGTTCAGGTTCACGGCACGCAGGCTGAGGATGGACAGGCCGTTGCCATGGTTGCCGCTGGCTTTCAACGATGTAATGGTTGCGATGCCCGTGGTGTCAACCACCAGCCCTCCACCACCGGTTGTGCCACAGAATGACGAGCCGCTGATGGTGACGGGGGTCCAGATGATCTGCTCATAATCCTGGTAGTTGTTATCCACCACCGAGGCTTCGCCATTTCCTTCGGCGGTGATGCCGGAGACAACCACTGCGCCGTTGCTGAGGATGACCAGCCCGGGTCCGGTATTGTTGCTCAGGTTACCCCTGCCAGGGATGTTGGTGAAGGAAACGCCGCCGCCCATGTTCTTGGTGATGACCGCGTCGCCATAAGGATCCAAAAAGTAATTGGAAAGGGTCACGCCAGGGGCGGCTTCCATGCCGGTATGTGTGTTATTACAGGCATCCACATTGGTGACGGTGATTGCGCCGCGGGCGAGAATTTTCAAGCCATAATCAAGGTTGTTATTGAATTCGTTGTTTCCCTTCAATGTAACCGGGTAGAAGCCTGTCTCATAATTACTGAGGAGTACACCCGGACCTTTGTTATCGTTGGCGGTGAGATCGGATGCAACGATGGTCCAGTTGGCCCGGATATCCATGCCCATCTCATTTGCGTTGGCGGTCACACGCGCCAGCGTTACCGGTGAGAAACCAATGGTTGCATTCATGCGAACACCCCCGCCGCAATTGTGGCTGGCGGTCGTATCAGTGATAACCCCGCCTCCTCTTGTCACCAACCACAGGCCGTTGTCATAATTCCGGTTGGCGGTCACTTTGTTGATCACAATCGCCTGGCAATTCAGGCATGGCACATTCTGAACGTCGATACCAAAGAAATTCCCGCTTGCGGTCATGTTGGTAATGGTGACCTTGCCGATGGACCGCACCAGAATGCCGCCGCCCGGGTTCTTATCCACATGGCCCGGGGTGGAGCCATTGTTAGTGATGCTTACGTTGCCCTGGCTGTTGGTGGTGGGGCACTTGCCCTCGTAGAAGCCGTCAGTGCATGCATCAATGGAAATGCCCAGGATGTAGGAAACTAACCGGTTGGCGAAATTTACATCGTTCCAGTTGATGAGATAAAACCCACCATCAAGGTCTGTTGTATTGACCACCAATGTATAATTTCCGGCATTCAGATTATGTTCGATCATCGTGACACTGTTGGCGCCCCCACTTCCAGAAGCCAGTACCTCGAGTGTATTGCTGTTGATCAGTTGATATTGGATGTCAAATCCGGTGGGCAGGATCTTGAAGATCTGGTTGCCTGGCGTGGTTACGCTGATGGGGTGTTCGTTGGCAACTCCATTCCCGCGCAGGATATCCCGCTGGGTCCGGTTATTTGACAACTGGTGATTTCCATGATGGTTTTCGCTGGATTCCACGTTAACCAGCGTGACCGGACCGTTCGCAATGATCTCAATACCTGTTTGGTGGTTGCGATTGGCAGTCACACCGGTGACGTTGATCGCGCCGCTCACCACCGCGGAGTACGTGTTGAGGTACAGGCCATTCCAGCCGTTATTATTGACCAGGTATCCACGGATGGAGATGCTCTCTTTGGAAAAACAATACACTCCGTAGTCGGTGTTTCCTGATATGCTGCCTGTGCGGGGGGATGCCAGGCTGATCGTGCCGCGGGCATTGGTATATCCATTGCTGAGGGATACCCCATCCCCCTGGTTCCCGTCAGCCTGATAAATATTGAGGGCAATCCCTGCGCGGGAATTAATGTGTACGCCGTCGCCGTTATTGTTGGATGCGGTGTTGTCCAGCCAGCCTTTCGTGGCTTCCACGGTCACCGATCCTGAGCCAGTGCAACCAAGGGTTGATTCCAGGCAGTTTTCAACATACAATCCATCGCCGCCGTTGCGGTTGGCCTGAAAACCAACGATCTTCACCGCGCTTCTGCTGATCACGCGGATGCCGTGGCCGGTGTTGTCGTTGACCGCCAGGCGGGTGATGCCCACCGCGCCGACCGGCGCATCGGTTGCGCCCATGCGCACACCAAAACCGGTGTTGTTGGAAACGCTCAAGCTGGAGATGACGACCGCGCCGTTGGTGATGATCTCCAGGCCGTTACCGGCGTTGGAAGATATGGCGCCCGTGCCGGTGGTGGAGGTGACACTGATTGCAGGATTGCCTGCCGCACGGTTGGACAGGATCATGCCGTACGCAGCGTTGTGGCTGGAATGGACGTTGACCAGCTTGATCGCGCCGTTGGATGACAGGTTCACGCCCGCACCGTTATGGTCAAGCGATGGGGTGGAAGCGCTGTTGGTAATGGAGATCCCGCCGGTGGAGCCGGTGAAGGCATTGGATGCCCACACGCTGTTTCCCGCGTTGTAGCTGGCGGTTACATTGCTGAGCGTGATCGCGCCACGCGCCTGCAACACCAATCCGTCTCCGCCGTCGTTGTGGTTGAACTCACCATTGGTGATGGTCACTGCGCCGCCGGTGGTACAGGCGTGGGTATCGGGGTTCTCCACACAGGCATTAATGCGCAATCCGTGGCCATTCTGGTTCGCCCACATGCCTGAGATGGTGACGTTGCCGCTGGCAACGATGGCAGCGCCTGTGCCGTTATTCACCAGTTCGGTGTTGGTCAGGGTGACCGCGGCTGCAGCCGCTGTGGTGCAGGCGGCATCCGGGCAGACGAGGATCGCCTCACCGCCGTTTGCATGGGCATCAATGTTGGAGATCACCACGGAACCACCCCCCGCGTTTTTGACCCACAACCCGCGCCCGTAATTGTCCACCAAGGTCAGGTTGTCGAGGGTAACGCTGCCGGTGGTGGTGGTCTTTTCAATGGTTAGTGCGGAGATCGCAGGGTCATCGCTCTGCCCGTTTTCAGTGAAGATGCTGTTGCGCACAGTGATCGCGCCGCTGGAGTGGATCTGCGCACCCTGTTCGGCATTGCCGCTGATGGATACGCCGTTCAATGTGACGCCCGTGCCTTTTACAAGCAGGGCAGGGGTGGTGAGGTCGCCTCCGGTGCCGTTGTCAATGAAGCTGGATGAGGTGATGCTGACAGCGCCACTGGCAACCAGCACAGCGCCGGATGCCGGGCTGCCGCTGATATCCACATCTTTCAACGTGATTGCGCCGTTGTGAGGGGTGGTCGCGGCATCGTCGCCCGAGATCTGCAGGCCGGTTCCGGTGGGTGAGGTAATGACGACGTCCTGCACAGTGATGGAGCCGGTGTTGCCGGTAAACTTCACTGAGGCGCCATCGTAAAAGGAAAAGCCTTTGAGGGTGAAGCCGTTGGTCAGGCCGCTCACGCTGAGGCTGTCGCCGATTTTGGAGACACCTGAGCCAGCGCCGAGCAAGGCCGAGAGCTGGCGCAGGCTGGTGTGGGTGACTGCATCAATGGAGAGCGGATTCGGTGAGAAAAATTCGCCGGCCTCAACGTGAATGGCGCGGTCGGTGGGCATGGGCTTGACCCCATTGGCGATGGCGTCAATGGCCGCCTGAATGGGGTTGATCTCATCCGGCACGTCCTCGCAGTTGGTAAAACCGGTGCAATCATGCAGGAAGTAGTGTTTGGTGCTGCCGATCAGAATGTACGGGTCGGGGTTGGCGACTGCCTGCGCGGTGGTTTGCTCGACCAGCGGCATGGGGTCACCGCTTGAGGTTGCCAATGCCAGCCCGGCCTCATCCAGGGCCTGTGGCAAACTTTGCAATGCAGCCGGATCGGATGCCGCTGGGTCATCAACTTCAGGCTCTATCATCGCGGTCTGCCCGGCTGCTGGTTCTCCTTCGGCAGGTCCTGAAGCAGCCGTTTCGTCCCCAGACGCTGATTGGGCTTCCTCTGCGGGTGGTTGATCGGGTTCGGCTACGGGTTCATCCGTGGCCGCCGGGGCAGGTTCAGCCGGAACTTCCGGTGTGCCGCCGTCGGCAAATACAGAATGGGCAGGCATGGCAAAGAAAACGCCAAGCGCGATCAATAGTCCCAGACACGCGAACCAACCTCCACGGTTCCCGTGGCTGCGTTTATGGATATGCATACAATCCTCCCCTTGATTGACGATATATGTTCAGTTGAAATGGAATGCGATAAGGCGATTATAACAGAGTGCCCGGGGGCTTCAAAGAGGAAAGACCCCCGATCCTTTCCAAACTTTAAGCAGACACCGCCCAAAGATTGGCAGCGGATGGTATGCAGTGCTGATGGGAGCGGCTGCTGCGACCCTTCTGAGAAATGACATAATTCACCCGAAAACCACCCTTTTGTAATATTTGGGTAGTTGTATTAATGGGGATCTGTACTATAATAATGGTATACCGCATGGGAGGAAGAATGGCATGACAATGAACAACCAGCGCCGTTTTCGCGGCAGACGTGTGGCCCGGCAAAGTCAGTGGCGCGACCGGCTGTCTTCATTGATGCAGCCTGCTCTGGAAAGAGAATTTTCCAATGAAATCAACGTGGGCCGCCGGTTGCAGGAATTGCGCACCCGGCAGGGGTTGTCCATCCGTGCTCTGGCTGAGAAGAGTGGTTTGAATTTCAACACGCTCAGCATGATCGAGAATGAGAAAACGTCACCCAATGTAAACACGCTGCAGCAACTGGCGAATGCGCTGCAGGTTCCCATCACCACTTTTTTTGAGGCATCCTTTATTCAGAAGGACGTGGTTTTTCAAAAACCAGGGCAGCGCGCCCGCACGGTGTTCTCTCACAGCGAGCTGGAAGATCTGGGCGGCGGGCTGGCGCTGGGTGAGGCGACGCCGCTGCTGATGACGTGCAAACCCAATTCAAACAGCGGCCCAGAAGCGATGGTTCATACCGGGCAGGAGTTTGTTTATTGCCTGGAGGGGCGCATTGTGTACCGGGTGGGGCGCGATGAATATCTGCTTGAACCCGGCGACAGTCTCCTATTTCAAGCACATATCCCGCACCGTTGGGAAAACCGGGAGGATTTACCTGCCCGCTCCATTCTCTTCATCTGTCCTTCGGATGAAGCGGACAGTTCGGTGGAACAACATTTATCCGAGGAGCAGGCGGCAAACTGACCCTGGTTCCCGGATCCAATTCAAACGAAAGAGGTGAAACATGTTCAGTCGAATTTTTCGGAGAGGGCGCAGCGGCAGGCGGGGGCAGGGACAGGGCTTTGGCCGTGGTTTTGGAAACGGTCGTGGGTTTGGGGGCGGTGAAAAACCCGGCTCCGGACCTGCTGGAAACTGCATTTGCCCCAAATGCGGGTACAGCCGCGCTCATGTTGTGGGTGAGCGCTGCATGGATCTGACCTGTCCAAAATGTGGAACCCGTTTGACACGGGAATAAGCCATTCCTGACTCAACAGATGGAGGAAGTGGAAGAAAGACTTTTGCCTTCCAGAGTTCGATTGGTAAAAAATATATACAGGATACAGACCCAACATGGCACAAACTGAACAACATAACACCGAAGACGTTGCAAATGAACCGGTCTCTGAAGGGTTTGGACCCAACTCGTTGTCTGAGGCCGCATGGAAGATGATTGCTTCGAGAGAGACCCTGGGCTGCATTGATCACCCGGATGCCCGCGGCAGGATCGCCGG
>DAOUGC010000181.1:0-52534 GCA_034429695.1 Levilinea sp. | reverse complement strand
TCCCCCCGGAATGCGCGTGCGCGCCGGACATATTCACCCTTAACGTTATCCTTATCCCTGGAGGATTTGCATGTTTGGAAAGAAAACCGCCTCTGTTCCCGCCACCACCATCCCCGCAGAACGGGTGACATCGGTGCTGGGTCCTGGCATCAACTGGCAGGGCAATTTGCGCGGCAGCGGCGGCGTACGCATTGAAGGTACGTTTGAAGGTGAGATCGCCGTGCGCGGGCTGGTTGTGGTGGGTGAAACCGGCCGCGTGAATTGTGAAACCTTGCGCGCCAATACCGTTGTGGTGGCAGGCGCTGTGAAAGGCAACATCATTGCCGAAAAGCTCGAGATCCGCTCAACCGGCCGCGTGTGGGGCGATGTGGTGACCATCTCATTCTCCACCGAGGAGGGCTCCTTCCTGCGCGGTCAGGTGCGCATGGAGGAACGCGTTGATCTCAAACTGGAAGGCGAACAAGCGGAAACAGGCAATGAAACCCCTACCGAGGGAGGCGTTGAAGAGAACAAACCATGACCACGCGTGAATGGATCTTGCTGGCAGCAGAAGTGATTGGCGTAATCGCGGTGATCATGATCGCCTCGACCAGCCCGGCTGTAAGAAACCGGCGGCCGCTGCAATTTAAATATCCCATCCGCGAAAGCGTGATTTCACTGGGCGGCTTCGCGCTGGCCCTGATCGTGGCATTCATCCTTTATATTAACTTTTACACCCCCATTCAATCATCAGACCTGCCGTGGCAGCGCGCCGTCACCGCAGCCGTGGCGCTGATCCCCTTTGCAGCCGCGCTGATCATTCGCGGCCAGCCGCTGCTCTCCGTCGGTTGGGGCAAAGCCAACCAGGGCATCGGTGTGCGTGTGGGCCTGTCTCTGGCATTCATCACCATCATCCTGGCTGGCAAGGGCATGAACCTGCTCAACGGCGTGACCCGTGAAGAAGGCCTGACCCTGGTGTACTGGATGATCGTGGCGCTGGCTGAGGAAACCATTTTCCGTGGATTCATCCAGCCGCGCCTGGCAAGCTGGCTGGGAGAAAACTGGGGCTGGCTGGCAACCTCGGCGCTGTTTGCCGCATGGCAACTGCCGCATCTGATCGCCAACCCCGCCACGCTGGTGTTGCGCCTGGGTCTGGCCCTGCTGCAGGGCTTGCTGCTGGGCTGGGTGATGCGCAAGACCGGCCACGTACTGGCTCCGGCGCTGTACCGTGCCATCTCTGAGTGGATGGCTTTCATTTAATATAATTACGGGTTGCATCCCGATTTTACCCATAACCAAGGAAGCTCATCATGCGCATGTCCAAACTGTTCCTGCAGACCCGGCGTGAAGCGCCGGCTGAAGCCGAGATCGCCAGCCATCAGTTGCTGCTGCGCGCTGGTTACATCCGCCAGCTTGGCGCGGGCATTTTCACCAGCATGCCGCTGGGCCACCGCGCCATCACCAAAATCGCCAACATCATGCGCGACGAGATCAACGCCATTGGCGGGCAGGAAATCACCATGCCGGTTGTACACCCTGCCGATATCTGGAAGGAAACCGGCCGCTGGTATCAGATCGGCTCGGAGATGGGGCGCTTCCTGGACAAGAACGACCACGACATGGTGCTGGGCATGACCCACGAAGAGGTGGTGGCAGACCTGGTGCGCAATGAGATCCACTCCTACCGCCAGCTCCCCGCCCTGGTTTACCAGATCCAGACCAAGTGGCGCGATGACCCCCGCCCGCGTGCCGGGTTGATCCGCGCCCGCGAGTTTGAGATGCTCGACAGCTACTCGCTGGATGCCTCGTGGGAAGGCCTGGACGCCATCTATCAGGCCCACTATCAGGCGTACTTTAACATCTTCAACCGCTGCAAACTGCCAACTGTTGCCGTCGAGTCAGACACCGGCATGATGGGCGGGCAGATGGCACACGAGTACATGTACCTGTCACCCATCGGTGAAGACACGCTGTTATTCTGCGACGGTTGCGGTTATTCAGCCAACCGCCAGATTGCGGGCTTCAACAAGGGCACGCCCGCCGCAGAAACCATGCTACCGATTGAAAAAGTGGCCACCCCGCATACCACCACCATTGAGGATCTTGCCCGCCTGTTGAACATTCCCGCCAGCCGCACCGCCAAGGCGGTGTTCCTGATGGCTGAAAAGGCTGACGACAGCGGCGAGCAGTTTGTGTTTGTGGTGGTGCGCGGCGATATGGAAGTCAACGAAACCAAGCTGAGCAACGCGATCAAAGCCCGCTCACTGCGCCCCGCCACCGAAGCCGAGATCCGCGCCACCGGCGCTGTGCCCGGCTACGCCTCGCCGGTGGGGTTAAAGGGCGTGCTTGTGATCGTCGATGACCTGATCCCCCATTCCCCCAACCTGGTGGCTGGCGCCAATGAAGACGGCTATCACCTGCTCAACACCAATTACGGGCGCGACTACACCGGCGCGCTGGTGGCTGACATCGTCTCCGCTTCTGAGGGAAGCGCCTGCCCGCAGTGCGGCCACGCCATGCGCATCAGCCGTGGGGTTGAGGTGGGCAACATCTTCAAACTGGGTACACGCTATACCAAGGCCCTGGGTTGCACCTTCCACGACGAAAACGGGCAGGAACAGCCGGTGATCATGGGTTCGTACGGCATTGGCCTGGGCCGTTTATTGGCCTGCGTGGCACAGGAGCACCACGATGAACGCGGGTTGATCATGCCGGTCTCGATTGCGCCCTACCCGGTACACATGGTGCTGCTGGGCGGTAAAGCCGGACAGAACAGCGGTGAAGCGCAAGCTGTGGCTGATCAACTGTACACCCGCCTGACCGCTGCCGGTCTGGAACCGCTGCTGGATGAACGCCCCGAAAGCCCCGGTGTAAAGTTCATGGACGCCGATTTGATCGGTCTGCCCGTGCGCGTGACCATCGGTGAGCGCTCGCTTAAAAACGGCGGGGTTGAACTCAAAGCCCGCAGCGAAGAGCAAATCACCACCGTGCCGGTTGAGCAGGCTGTGGATGAGATTAAAGCCATGCTGGAGCGCCTGGCATAAATGCAGGAAGACGAACGCTTGTTTTTGCCGCCCCGCCGCAACGGCTTGATCCTTCACGCCGTTCTGCTGCTGGTGTTGCTGGGGGGCATGGCGGTCAGCCTGTGGCTGGCGCTGCAACAACAGGTGGGCGGCTACCTGGTGCTGTTGATCGCCCTGTCGGTGGTGCTCACCCCACCTGCCATTCTGGTGGCGTACCGTGGGTATGCGCTGCTGCGCGCCGGTTACGCACTGGAACGCGACGGGCTGAAAATCCGCTGGGGCTTGCGCATTGAAGATATCCCCATCCCATCTGTGGAGTGGGTGCGCCCCGCAAATGAAATGGGTTTTCATATGCCCCTGCCCCGCCTGCAACTGCCGGGCAGCATTGTAGGAGTACGCAACGTGGAAGGCCTGGGACCGGTGGAATACATGGCTTCGGACCGCAACACGCTGTTATTGATCGCCACCCCCGAACGCATCTACGCAATCTCGCCTGCCAGCCCATCCGAATTTATGCGCGCTTTTCAACGCACCATTGAGCTGGGCAGCATCTCCCCCATTCCATCTTATTCATCCCGTCCGGCTGCGTTTCTGCAATCTGTATGGTCAAATCGCCTCGCCCGCAGCCTGTTGATCGCCAGCACTGCTTTGACTCTGGCGCTCTTCATCATGGTCAGCCTGATGGTTCCCGGTCTGGGGCAGGTTTCGCTTGGCTTTGACCGTTTTGGCGTCCCACTGGACCGTGGTCCGGCTGAACGTCTGCTATTGCTGCCCGTACTGGCCGGTTTCACGCTGATATTCAATATTGGATTGGGGCTGTTTTTTTACCGCATGGAAGAGCGCATCAGCGCCTACCTGCTGTGGGCAAGTTCAGCCACCACTCCGCTGCTGCTGATCATCGCCGCAATATTTCTCGCCATCAGCGCCTAATTCTCCTGTGCGGTACTTGCCGCCATTGATTCATGCTATACTACCAAAATGAAATAAGATCCCAAAGGGGGCAAACGTCAGCACGGATCTTTGCGTTTTCATTCTGGTGGCAAAAGCCGTTGGTTGCAACACCCAGGCAGTTGGAGGAGGAAATTATGACTGCACCATATCGTATTGCCCGACCGGGCGCAGATATCAAACGACGCAACCATTCAAGCAGCAAGTCCGGCCCGATTCGCATTGAATCGCAACGTTCCACCGACACCCTTGGCGATTTTCTTGGCCGCCTGATCCGCTTGATCCCCGGCGAAGTGATCGCGCTTTACACTGCAGGAGCCGGCATCATCCCACAGGAATCACAAAAAGTATGGTTGACCATCTGGGCTGGTTTTTGCCTGCTCGGCACAGCGGCGCTGCGCATCTGGGGTACACGCGATGCCACCCGCAACAAATCCACTGACTGGGCGCATGTTGCCATCTCAACCGGCGCGTTTGTGGTCTGGTTGTACAGTCTGGGGGGCCCATTTGAGCTGTTTGGCGTTTACGTGCCGTTCGTTGGTACACTTCTGGTGCTGGCTTACGCGTTTGTTTCAGCTTTCTTTTACAAAGGGCCCACTGATTAGTCCTTGTAATTCAACTCCAATTTAACGAAGGTTCCGGATGGAAGTTCTTAGCCGCATCTCTCCTGTTCAACTTGCCATTGGTTTTGGGCTGGCGCTCGTTATTGCGCTGGCAGCCTTATTCACACGCAATCTCAGCCGCAGCGGCGCCGTTGGCGCGCTGGTGCTCGGCACAGTCGTTTTTGGTCTGGGCGGCGTGCCGTGGGCCGTACTGCTGATTGTG
Organism: Levilinea sp.; assembly: GCA_034429695.1. Classification (GTDB taxonomy): domain Bacteria; phylum Chloroflexota; class Anaerolineae; order Anaerolineales; family Anaerolineaceae; genus DAOUGC01. The sequence continues at coordinate 47,759 of DAOUGC010000181.1, read as the reverse complement.
TTCTTCGTCACCTCCACCCTGCTGTCCATCCTGTTTAAAAAACACAAAGCGAAGCTGGTGGTCAAATATTCAAAAGGCTCCGAGCGCGATCTGGGGCAGGTGACTGCCAATGGACTTTTTGCAGGCATATTCACCATTCTGCATCTGTTCTTCCCTGATGCCATCTGGCCGTGGCTTGGGTTTGCCGGTTCGCTGGCTGCGGTCAACTCAGACACCTGGGCAACCGAACTTGGCGTGCTCAGTCCTGTGCTGCCGCGCATGGTCACCACTGGTGAAACAGTTGAATACGGAACCTCGGGCGGCATTACGCCGGTGGGTATGTTTGCCGCCATCAGCGGCGCTTTTGCCATTGCGTTTAGCGCGCTGCTGGTATGGCCCGAAAGCATGACAAGACCAACCGGTGTGTGGGGCTTGCTGGTCATCCTGCTGATCACCCTGGCGGGTGTGCTGGGCGGGTTGATGGATTCGTTTCTGGGGGCAACCGTGCAGGCCATGTATTTCTGCCCATCGTGCGAGAAGGAAACCGAAAAACACCCCCTGCACTCATGCGGCACACAAACCCGGCTGACCCGCGGTCAGTCGTGGTTTGGCAATGACCTGGTCAATGGCGCATGTTCACTCACGGGCGCATTGATGGGTGTGATCTTTGCCCTGCTGGGGTGAACCCCTGCATCAAGAAATAATCAAACGCCGCCCTGCTGTAGTGGGGCGGCGTTTTTGGTTAATCTTCAGCCAATCAAGGCATGTAATAGCCAGAGGCAGGATCGCCGCCGGGGGTGGGTGTGGGAAGGTAGTAACCAAAATCAGTGGGATGTCGGTCGCCCCAACCCGGAGGTGGGCACTGCAGGGTGTTGGGGTCAGGGAACATGCCGTTCCAACACAGCTTGAACTGCCAGTTGCGGGTCATTTGAATTTCCTGCGACCAGTATTCCTTGCCGGTGGCATCCACCAAATTGAACTTATACGAGATGTACCACCTGGGTGGATAGGTAATATAAGAATGATTCAAACTGGTGTAGACCAAATTCTGGTTGTCTTCCGCCACGATCAGCGGTGCAGTCAGCCAGGGGGTGGGCTGGTCAAACATGATATCAAACACCTGCAGGGTCAGGCCTTCAGGAGCAGGCTGGTTGAATGTAAACTTAAAGGTGCAGGAGCGTGCCGGGAAGATCAACGTGGGTGGGGCAACATCCAGATCGATCAATGCCGCCCCTTCCGGCGCCACCCATGGGTCGCCGGCTGCAGCAATCTCTGTCTGCACTTCCAGTGGCTGGCACCATGCCGTAAAACCTTCCGGAGCCAATCCCAGTTCGGGCAGCGGGGTGGCTGTTGGCTCCTGCGTGGCCGTTGGGGCGGGCGGTTCAGCGGTGGGTTCCTGTGTTTCCGTTGCAGGGACAAACGTGGCAGACGGCTCAAGGGCCGCCGCCTGGGTGGGCGGTTGGGCAGTTGCCGGTGCAGGTTGAGCCCCGGTGCAGCCTGTCAACAGCGGCAGGGCAAGCAGCGCGATCACGACTGCCATGAATATTTTTTTGGATAGGATTGAGGTCATTTTTCGTTGCTGCATATGGTTTACTCCCTCCGGACAAGCATCCATTTTATTCATTATTGGATTCGTACAACACCATCAATTTTCTCACCAGTTCTGGGCGGGTGAGGGCATCCACCGATGTAATGAATTGATTGACCGAACCGATTGGCACAGGAATGGCGCACAATTGCGGGTCTTTGATCTCAGCCAGCAGCGCGGCGGTGAATAACTCGGCGTGGATCACCTGATAAGGCCTGCTGTAAAAAGGAGACACCTGATCCGGCAGCGGCGGGGTGAGGCCAAGCTGATTATGGCGTCTGGCTGCATACTCATAAATCGGATTCAGTGCGGCTTCACGTTCCTGCCATGTGGTTGCATCAAACGCGCGCGTCATCCAGGGCAGCAGTTCAGCGGCGCACGGCAGGCGGTTAAACGCGCTGCCAAACCATTTGCTGTAGGGAGCATAGCGTCGTTCCTGCTGGAAAAACAACCCCATCAAGAGACGCATCTGGCTGGCTGCCAGAATGCGCGAACCGGCTTCATCTCCAACATGGCCGGTGCGACCCACAAATGGCGCCATCTCTGCAATATTGGCCCACTGCGAAGCCATGATGTACAACCACACCTCGTGGGGGTAATAAGCCAGCCTTGAACGCAAATCGTTGAGGCCCAGGTCGTCATGAAAAACGTCCCCCGCTGTAAGCGCCAGTAACTTGTGCTCTTCAAAGGTTAACCAATCGAGCACGGTCAGCGGTTCAGCCGGGTCCCAGCCCGTATAATTCCGCACATATTGCCGCAGGGTGGAAATTTCGATTAAATGATCGACTGGTCCCTTTTCAATGAATGTCGCCAGGCGCACACCTATTTCGTCCGCACCGCCAAAGTGGGTTGAATAACCGTGGAAACTGACCGGCAGTTGCTCACGCAGGGCTGCATCCACGCGCGGGCTGAGCCGTTCGTATTCATCTTCCTGCAGCAGGAGAATCATGCGCGGCCCCCACATGTGATCGGTTGACATGGCATTATCAAACCCGATCACGTCAGAGCCAAAGCCGATCAATGCGGCAGAATGGGGCATATCAGGGAAATTCCTGTCGAGGATGTCCCTGACAGCTTCTTCATAAAACATACGGCTGAGTTGCAGCCCGGGGATAAATGCAGGCATCATCACCTCAATACAAGTGCAGGGGCGGCAGCCACCGCCCCTGCAACAGTCATTTCAAGGAAAACGGGGTATCCCATTGATTATACGCCCTTTTCCAGCAAGTTCCACGCTATCAGGCTGGCGCGAACAAGGGTGTATATTTGCCAGCCGTTGCGATCAGGGCTTCCTGATCGGCTTTGCTCATCGGCGTAAAGTTTTCACAAGCTTCCAACTGGATTGGCAGGATACGGTAATCACCACCGGTGCAAACAGCGGTCACTGGCTGTGAGAGCGCAAAATTCACTCCCTGCTGAATATGCTCACGATCATCAAATGGCTGGTACCACATGTGATAATTTTGTGGTTGGTTGCCCCACGGTCCGCGGGCAATGGACTTGATAATCATTGTGCCAACATCACGGGCAGCGCACTCCTGCAGCAAGCGCTCCGCGTCCTGCCGGTAGGTGGGGTCGGCATACTGAATGAAGTTGATCGGGAACAACACCGTGTCAAAGTCAAAACGCTCAAGCGCCTCAAGAAACACACGGGGAGCCAGGTAGCCGTGCCCGGTAATACCGATATGACGGGTCAGACCCTGCTCACGCGCTTCCAGCGCGGCTTCCAGCGCCCCGCCCCTGGCGGTCACCTGATCCAGCTCTTCAAAGCTGGTCACAGCATGCATCTGGTACAGGTCGAAATGCTTCACGCGCAAACGGGTCAACGAACGTCGCAGTTCACCGGCCGCATCGTGCCGATTTCGTTCAGTGGTTTTGCAGCCCAGATAGAACCGCTCCCGCTCTCTTTCCATCCACGGACCCAGGCGCAGTTCAGCCTCACCATAACTGGGAGCCACGTCAATATGATTGACGCCGGCATCCATCACCTGTTGCATGGCAATATCGGCTGTTGCCTGATCCAGTTGTCCCAGGGCCACTGCGCCAAACACTGCCAGGGTGCTCTCATGTCCGGTACGGCCAAAACGTCGTTTTTCCATGTTCTCCCTCCAAGATTCATCCCAATACAAATATGCCATCCACCCGCAATTGATTTCGAGCAGATTGGTGGTGGTTTCCACATGTTAACGCAGGGCTTACTGATTGGCAAGCATCAACCGCCCATCAGAAACATCAGGAGACAGGCTGGCTTCATACAGACGGGGTAATTCATCCAATATCTCTTTGCGCCGCTGGGAGATATAGCGCATCACCATGCGATTCTGAGGGGTATCATCGGTGAAATTGATCGCCAGACGGTAAAAATCCACCGATTTCCCCACACCGCGGATCTTGCCGCTCACCTGAACTCTGCCCTCGGGAAGGCAGATGATCAAGTCGGTGCGCTCGGCACGTTTCAGGGCATGTTCCGGTTCCACCATGGTGATGTAAACGCCTGCGCCGATCAACGAAATATCCGCCAGCGTTCCCATGATGCTGTGCGTGCCAGATTTCATTTCAACAGAAATGGGGTTGCGCGGCTCCACCCTTGCCTGTGATCGTTCAAAATAACCGCTCTTTTGATAACGAATTTCTGAAAGTCGCGCCTTGCCAGTCACCACATCGAACGAATCCACCCGTGCCTGCACCCTGTGCAGCAGCAATGGGCTGTGAACCACCACCTGCCGGCTCCACGTCAGGCTGATGGATTCGGGGGGCTGAACGGCAAACAATGCCTGAACACCTGCCACCTGCTCAATATCCGCCCGGATCATTACCGGAACCCCCTTGTATAAGCTCCACAACTCAACCTGCTGTTTTGCCAGCAGGATCGATTTCAATTCAGCTTCTATTGGATTGCTTGCCATAGGTTAAATCTCCCTGTAATTTTTCCGGATTTTCCACCGGGCAGTCCATGGTGAATGATTCACCCCCTGCTTCAACCGATCAGATGATTGGTATCCTGTAAGTTTGGCTTTTATAATGCCCGCTCATTATAGCCCATCTTTTACCAATATGGTCAAATTTTAATCCGTGGATGTCGTTTGCTCATCCAGCAAGCGGTTCACCAGTTCAGCCAGTGATTCCCACAAATAGCCCACCTCTTCCACCATCACGCCACCCATTTCCACCTGTACACTACGTACAGCGGTACCGCCCAGTGCCTGATAAAAATGACGCGCCGGGTTGCCCGCCAGCACCCACACACTCATACACTGGTAATCATCTTCGCGCAACCGCTGCGCCACCGCCAGCAACAACCGCCTGCCAATGCCTCTGCGCTGGTACGCCTTCAACAGATACAGGGCGTACAATTCACCATCACAGGTGGGCAGTCGCCCGCGTTCCACCCCACCAACGGCAAACCCCACAATGTGATTGTCCATCTCGGCCACATAAGCATAACGCGCCTGATCTTTTGAAGCGAGGATCGAACGCCAGTTCTGCTCCGAATCCACATAGGTCATTGCATCCAGCACATGTTGCGGGATCAATCCGGGGTATGTGGTGCGCCATGTATCCACCCTTACCATCGCAATGGCAGCCACATCACCCATTTCAGCCGACCGGATTTTCATAATACTGCTCTGGCCAGTGTTTCCAGATTGGCCAGGTCATCCAGGTCAAGCCATTGCAGCATAACGCCCTGCACACCCACCTGTTCCAGTTCAGCCAGTTGATCACCGATGGAAGCCGGTGTCGCCACAATGACCCCATTGCGACGCACATCCTCCAGGGCACGACCCGCCAGTTTGTCAGTCAGGCCTTGCTCATCAGCGGCAAAAATCAAACCGCACATCATGGTTTTGCGAATGACATGTCTACCGGCAGCCGTCACCAGCTCATCCAGGCGCGCAGACAGTTCCGCAAAGCGGCGCGGGGTGATAAAGACAGCGTTCCATTCATCGGCGAACCGGGCAGCCAGCGGCAGGGTGTACTTCAAACCGTTGCCGCCGATCACGATGGGCGGGGCTGCCCCCACCCCCGGACGGGGAAGCAACTGCGCATCCTGCAGCCGGTAATACTGCCCCTCAAAGCTGACCGGCGTGTCTGATTTCATCAGGCGCGAGATCACCTCCAGCCCTTCCTCAAAGCGCTTAAAGCGTTCGTTCACCTCAAGCAGGTTGTATCCAAACATGTCATGCTCGCGATCCTGCCAGCCAGCCCCCACACCCAGGCGCAACCTGCCGTTTGACAGATCATTGACCTGCAAAGCCATGCGCGCCGTCATAACCGGATCGCGAAAGGATACCGGCGACACCAGCGGGCCAAAAGTGAGCCGGTGCGTATTCCCCGCCAGCCAGGTCAGCGATACCCACAATTCCAGCGAATCAAGATCGGGGGGATGCGTGTTGGTGAAGTGATCAGAACGATACAGACCCGCAAAACCGAGCTGTTCCGCCAGATGCGCAACCGCCTCCAGGCGCTGCCAGTTCAATCCATTCTGCCCTTCGAGCATCAAGGCAATGTCCATTGAATTCTCCCCTCTGATGGATTTTTCCGGTCAACATTCAATCAGATGGTTCTTCGTAATAGTCCGGCACGAAATTCTGGTCGCTCATCGGCGGGCGAACATAACCGTCATCCTGCTGGCGGGGTGGAAGCAAAATCGGTTCGGGCGTGAGATCTTCATACGGTATCTGCGACAGCAAATGCCGGATGCAATTCAGGCGGGCGCGTTTTTTGTCATCTGCATCCACCACCCACCACGGGCTGTGACGGGTGTCGGTGTATTTAAACATGTTGTCCTTGGCGCGTGAATATTCCACCCAGCGCGTGCGGGCGCCCATATCCATGGGGCTGAGCTTCCAACGTTTGGTTGGGCTGTCAATGCGCGCCTGAAAGCGTTTCTCCTGCTCCTCATCCGAAACCGAGAACCAGTATTTGATCAGAATGATGCCGGAATGGATCAGCATTAATTCAAATTCAGGGCAGGATCGTAGAAACTCCCAGTACTGCTCATCCGTGCAAAAACCCATCACCCGTTCCACCCCGGCGCGGTTGTACCATGAGCGGTCAAACAAGACCATCTCTCCGGCTGATGGAAGCTGTGACACATAGCGCTGGAAATACCACTGCGATTTTTCCTTGTCGGTGGGCACACCCAGGGCAACCACACGACAAATGCGGGGGTTCAGGCTCTCGGTGATGCGTTTGATCACCCCGCCCTTGCCAGCGGCGTCGCGGCCTTCGAAGATCACCACCACCCGCAAACCTTTGGCGCGGATCCACTCCTGCAATTTGACCAGCTCGATCTGCAGGCGCTCCAGTTCCTTCTCATAAAGCTTCTTTTCCAGCTTGGGTCTGGTGGTGTGTGATGCAGCAGGCGGCAAAGGCAAACCGTTTTCATTCACGGCAGCAGGCTCAACTGATTTGCCATTCTTCTTTGGCTTGCGGTCTTTATCCTGGGGCGCAGCACCTGCCTCCATGGTTTGCTCCGGATTCGCTTCACCGGCATGTTTGGCATTCTTTTTCTTATCTTTTTTCCCCATACCAGCCTCCGTCAGGCATACTGATGCTTTCCCACTCATCGCTCCCCCAATAAAAGTTTAGCATGTTTTGGCGCCGAATAAAAGATGGGGCCCCCAAAAAAAACGGGCGGGGTCTTCGCCCGCCCGTCCTTAACCTTACTCGATGGTGAGATGTTTCTGCAGGAAATCCAGCACGGTTTGAACCATGCCCTCCAGTTCAGGTGTGAGCAGCAGCACCCCCCCGCCAGCCCGCACGGTCAACTCTTCACTGGTTTTTGAAGCCGTACGCGCCTGAAACATCTGCCGCGGCTCGTCTTCGCCATCCGTCCCATCCGCGCTTTTGATCCACAAAATCGGCGCAGAAAGCGCAGCCGCAAGATGCAGCACCTCATTCCTCAATGCATCCCGTTCAAGAACAGAGCGGGCGCTTTCTTCACGATAACCCTGCCAGCCGGAAACCTCCGGAATGGGGCGTTCGTGAATCCCATTGACTGCAGCCGAAATCTCCATCCTCACCCGCTCTGACAGCGGCAGCGCCTTGAAAGCTGGCGCAAAACACATCACCGCGCCGATCTCGGCGTGCCTCTCCGCCAGCAGCAAAGCCAGCAATGCCCCCAGCCCTTCACCGGCAACCGCAACGCGGCGGGTGCGCTCCTTCAAGCCGGCATATGCCTGTTCAACGGCCTCCATCCAGCTTTTCCAGGTGATTTGCAGCAGGGCATCCGGTATGGTTCCATGACCGGGTAAAAGCGGCCCGTTGATTCCGTATCCCCAGTTATACAGATGTCGCGCCAGAGGGCGCACCATGCTGGTGGTGGCGCCCAGATCGTGAATCAGCAGGACCCCCCGCTCTCCTGACTCCCAGAAAAAAGATCCCCCTTCCAACTGCGGTTGATGAATGTGCTGTGTGTCCATTGGAGAGTTTTCCTGTTTCAGGCGGGTGATATGGTCTCTTGATCGCCGTTCCTTTCAGGCGAAACATGGCGGGGTTCTTCCATCATTGCTGTCCATGCCGTAAATAATCGTGTGGCAACCTCCAACAAGGAGCCTGCCAGTAATCCACTGGAAACCTTTAACGCGTTTTCCATGACGAAGTCCCGTTTACATTTCCTTGAGTTTGATATCCCCCACAAACGAGGCCGTATCAATGTGCAACCTGCGCTCTGCCTGGGCATAACCCGGGGTGATATGCTCAAAGGGGGTAAAAATATGGTCCCCTTTCTGACCATAGATGTTACTGTTAATTACAAACCCAGCAGATGATACTGCAATGGGGGTATCCTGCGCGACATGGATGACGACATCATTGACAAACCCGAACAAACGCATGTGCGTTTCGCCGATGGGCAAATCTTCAGGTCTAACATGGATCACCACATCACCGATCAACATCACCTCGGTGCGCGGCAGGTCGGCAGGTGATTGATACTTCACATCACCGATTAAGACAAAATGCAACGGGCCGCTTGGCCCGGACCAACGCGGACCCAACAGCATCAGCACACCCCCCACAATCAGCACAGAAGGCAGGCAGATCTGCCAGAAACTGAAACGAAACAATTCGCCGAGCAGGAATAAAACCCCAAACAACACCAGCACGGCCCCCAACCACAATGAAGCGCTCTTTTGCATTCTTCCCTCCAATCATACAAACGCCACTGTCAGCAGGCCCCCAATGCAAACTGTGATGCTCATACCCGAAAGTTATTATAGCAAAACCAGCCCACATATTGATTGGTTTAAACAAAATTGGGGTTTCTGCTCGAAACCCCGCGCTGGATAATCCTGACAACATTCCGATTAAAGTACCATCAGGATGCGCTGTTCATTTTTTAGTTGGTCATACATTTGCTCAAGGTGCTCACGGCTTTCGGCAAGCACGGTGGCCCGCACCGAGAGGTAATTTCCATTGCGGCTGGGCTGGCTGCTGATGCTATCCTCGATCAGGAACGGAGCAAACCCCTGCAGAATGGTCACCACATATTCCTCAAAACCGTGTTCATTCAACCCAATTACGGCAATCGGGAAATGCGCCGGATATAAGTCTTCATAATTCATTTCCATAATCCATCCAGACTCACTTAATAAACACGCCCGGCTTCCGGGGGCATGGAACCCAAATTTTACATGATTACAAAGCGGATTGCAAACCTCCCCGGCATGAATGATAAACAAACACAGCACGCCGGCGGACGGTCGTGCTGTGCAGAAAAATTCATTGGGCAGTTTTCCAAAGGGGTACTCTTCGCCACCCCCGCAAAAAGACAGACTACTGCGACTTGTAAAAACGGTAAAACACCTCAGGCGGGGCGTCCAGCCGCAAGACCGGGTAAGGGAAGGCATGGGTCAGGTCATCCATACAGGCAGCCGCTTCAATTTTATCGAAGAAAGCCTGCGCCATCATCGGGCGCACATGACCCTGCCGGTCAAGGAACTGTCCCCAAAGCGCCAGGAACTGAAAATCCTCATATGAAGGATGTTCGGTGGCAAGAAACGCGGGAGGGACCAGACGCCGATAAGATTCAATGTTGTACAACCACGAGCCGCCCAGGAACATGCTGGCATCAGGGACATGGTTTTTTACATGCTCGCACAGGTCGGTTAGCTCTTTCAGGCGATCCACCATCTGGCTCATGCTCAGGGGACCGTTCTCCAGTGTTGCGCCTTTGTTGAAATGCAATCGAATGCGCTGCTCGGACCACACAGCATAAGAGAAACAGCCAAAGGTTGGCTCATTATTTACCACCGGATGGCGCCGGTCGCACTCCAGGAAGAAGGCAAACATATAGTCCACCGGATCTTCCTCGGTGGGCAGGCCCTCAACAAAACTGATCCAAACCGGATGGTGGGGGTTAAAACTGCGGTCGAGCCCGAAGCGCAAATAAAGGTTGGTGTAGTTCAACAGCGCATCAGCCAGTGAAATTTGCGCAAGATCACTGACCCGCTGTGCGTAACGATAACTGAGATCGAAGAAATCTTTTTGATAAGACATAAAATGCCTGCCGTGGGTTAAATACCGGTGGTTGCCGGTTGGGAAGAATATCCCAATTATAACAGGCGCAGCACTGCTCCCGCCGCCAGATTCAAAATTAATCCAGGAATAAAACTCAAGACCAGCACCAGTACGGCACTCACCGCAGCAGTCAGGCGGATCCACGGGTCGGTCGCAACCTCAGGGTCGCCGGGGCGCATGAACATGACCACGATCACGCGCAAATAGTAATATGCCGATATGGCTGAGGTGATTAATCCCACAATGGCCAGACCAACAAAGCCGCCCTCCACCGCTGTGCTGAACAGGTACAGCTTGCCCCAGAAACCCAGTGTAAGGGGAATGCCCGTGAACGACAGCATGAACACCGACATTGCCAACCCGAGCCAGGGCATCTTGCGCCCCAGACCGGCGTAATCCTCAATGGATAAACCTTCCGCGCCCTGTTTTTCCAGAGCGATCACCACCGCCCATGCCCCCAGCGTGGTAAGGCTGTAAGCCAGCAGGTAAAACAGCATGGATGCGATGGTGTCCTTGAGCACCACCCCCTGCCCGTAAGGCACAAACGCCATCAACAAATAGCCCGACTGGGCAATGCTGGCGTATGCCAACAGGCGCTTCATATTGGTCTGTGTAATGGCAAGCACATTGCCGACGATCATGGTCAGGGCAGCCAGCACCCATACCACCGGTGTAAGGTCCTCGCTGAGGCTGGGGAAGGCGATCACAAACACACGCAGCAGCGCGGCAAAACCGGCGGCTTTTGCCCCCACGGTCATAAAGCCGGTAACGGGGGTTGGCGCACCCTGATAAACGTCGGGAGTCCACATGTGAAAGGGGACCACCGCCGATTTAAAGGCAAACCCAACCAGGGTCATGGCTGCACCCACCAGCAGCAGGGTCATGTTGGCTTCACCGGTGGCAACCTTTGCAACAATGCCGTTGAACCCTGTGAAGGAAGTGGCTCCGTAGATCAGCGCCGCCCCGTAGAGTACAAAGCCGGAGGAAAACGAACCAAGCAGAAAGTATTTCAGCGCCGATTCCTCTGAATCAAGCCGCAGGCGGGCAAAACCAGCCAAAATATAGAGCGGGATGGATAAGAATTCAAGCGCCAGAAAAACAATGATCAGGTCATTGGCGTAGGTCATCAATATCATGCCGGCGGTGGCAAACATCAACAGCGGGTAATATTCACCACGCTCCAACCCCATGCGTTTTAGATAATCGTACGCCAACGCAACACCCGCAACCCCGCTGCCCAGGAAAAGCACATCCAGGAAAATGGCAAACCCGTCCACCACCACCATATCATTGAATGCTGCGAACTCATTTCCCCAGCGGCTGATGCTGACACCCATGGTAGCCAGCATACCGGCCACCGATAACACAGCGGTGATACCCTTGCGGCCTGATGGAATCCACAGATCGAGGATCAGGATTAGCGTGGCAGACCCAAGCAGGATGATCAGGGGGAACAGGACGTTGAAATCGTACAGGCTCATGGTTTTCCTCCCTACGGCAGCGCGGCCAGGGATGAACCCAGCAATGCGACCAGATTCTCGGCGGCGGGATTGATAATGGCAAAAAATGAAGCCGGGTACAGCCCGATCCAGAAGATCAGCGCCAGCAACGGAACGAGGATCAGAATTTCACGCGGTGTTAGGTCTGGCAGTGCGGCGTTTTCGGTATGCCGTACCGGACCCATGAACACCCGTTCAAACATCACCAGCAGATAAACTGCCGCAAGTATCACTCCCAACACTGCCGCCACAGCATACCAGGGACTGGCTAGCGCCTGTGATCCGAAGGCACCGGAAAGAATGGTAAACTCGCCCACAAAACCGTTCAGGGCAGGCAACCCCATGGACGAAAGTGAAACCAGCAGCATCAACGTACTCAGCACCGGAATCACCTTCCACAATCCACCAAAGGCTTCCATCAGGCGGGTATGGCGGCGTTCATACAGGTAACCCACAATCAGAAACAGCGCGCCGGTGCTGATACCGTGATTGACCATCTGCAGCACCGCGCCGTTGATGCCCTGCAGGTTGAGCGCGAAAATACCCAGCACCACAAAGCCCATGTGGCTCACCGATGAATATGCCACCAGCTTTTTTACATCCGTCTGCATGAGTGCCACAGCCGCGCCATACAGTATGCCGATCACCGCCAGCACCGCCATGACGGGGGCAAACTGCTGGGATGCCTGTGGAAACAACGGCAGATTGAAGCGCAACAAACCGTAGGCACCCATCTTGAGCATCACACCCGCCAGGATCACACTGCCGGGGGTGGGAGCTTCAACGTGCGCATCGGGCAGCCACGAGTGGAGGGGGAACATGGGAATCTTGACGGCAAATGCCAGCGCAAACGCAATAAACAGCCAGGTCTGTGCCGCGGCGAAGACCGCGCGGTTTTCGATCAACTGCGGCAGCGAAAAGGTTTCACCCTGCCAGCCAACGTACAGAATGGCCAGCAACATTAACACCGAACCGGCAAAGGTATACAGGAAGAACTTGAGGGCGGCATAAACGCGCCGCTCACCGCCCCATATGCCGATCAGGAAATACATCGGAACCAGGGTGAACTCCCAGAAGATGTAAAACAACACCAGGTCCAGCGCCAGAAACACGCCGATCAAACCGGTTTCGAGCAGCAGGAAGAAGATCATGAACAGCTTGAGGCGTTCTTCAATGGAGCGCCAGGCCGAAAGGATCGCCAGCGGGGTAAGCACAGCGGTGAGCAGCAACATCATCAGGCTCAAGCCATCCACACCCATGTGAAAACCAATCGGCAGGGTGGCCACCTGGAACCATGCGAAATCAATCTCCATCTGCATGCCGCCGGACGGGTTAAACTGCACCAGCGCCCAGATGGCGAATCCAAGTGTGATCAAAGATGTGACCAGCGCGGTCCAGCGCAGCAGGTTTTTGCGCGCCTGCGGTATGGCGCCGATCACCGCCACACCCACCAGCGGGAAGAAAGTCGCAAGGATTAAGGGATTAAGCCAGGTCATTACCCACCTCATTTTCCATTCACAGGCCTATCATGGTCGTCCGTGAACGGTACAGTCTGCAAGCGCGAAGCGATCATGGTCTGTAAACGAGCGAGATCCGTGCGCAATTTTATGTGACTGGCATCCGGCAGGCGGCCGCTCTGATGCGCCTGCTTGAGCAGGTCTTCCACCTCGGATGTGGTGCTCAGAAAAACAGCCAGATAGGCAGGATCGCTCATGTGCGCCAGCCATGTGCTCCTGCCCGCGGCATCATCTGAGATGCAGCAGGAAAGTTTCCCGCAGGCATCCCTCAGGCGGTGAGCCAGTTGGTCAACGCCTTCAGGTGAGAAGTACTCGGTCGCGCGGAAAACATCCAGCGCAAATCGCTGGCAACCATCCAAAACCTTTAGATCCTGAAAACCGGACATGGTCCCTCGCTATAAGTTTGGGGCGCTGTCAGCGCAGCACCAGATAAGCCAGAATACCCACCACACCGATCAAGACAAACAACACATAAGTGCGCACATAGCCGTTCTGGAAACGGCTCATCCATGCACCGGCGCGTCTGAACAGATCGCCCAGACCGTCACCAACGGCATTGATGCCGCCGAGGTCGAACGAGCGCGAAAGCCAACCGGCCAGCGCATTATATGGACGCACCACCACCATTGCATAGAACTCATCCACCCACCACTTGTTTTGCATACCTGAGTACAGAAAACCCAGCGGTTTTGCCAGCGGGTCGGCTCCGTGTGCATCCGTACGGCGGCGGCAATACACCCCCCAGGCCAGCACCAGCCCAAGCAACCCCAGGCCTGTGGCGGTCAGGGCAATCCAGGCGGTAAATGGCACGGCAAAGTTCTCGGCCAGTGAATGTTCCAGCCAGTGTTCCAGGGTATAAACGCCGGGCAGGTTGAGCGCGCCGCCAATGACCGACAGCGCAGCCAGAATGATCAACGGCAGCGTGATCACAGCCGGGCTTTCGGTGGCTCTCTCGGCGGGTTGGGTGCGGGCATGACCAAAGAACACCATGAACACCTGCCTCCCAACGTAAAAAGCGGTGATAAATGAAGCCAGCAGCAGGATGATCACCACCGGCAACGACCGTCCGCTTGCGGCTGCAATGATCTCGTCCTTCGAGAAGAAACCCGCCAGCGGAGCAATGCCAGCCAGCGCCAGTGCGCCGATCAGATACACCCAGAAGGTGGTTTTCATGCGCGTTTGCAACCCACCCATGTTGCGCATGTCCTGCGGGTCAAAATCGTCGTTAGCTTCACCGTGGCCGTCATGCCCTGCTGAGTGCGCATGCCCCGCTTCATGTCCGCGCTCCAACCCCTGGATCACCGAACCGGCCGCCAGGAACAACAGCGCCTTGAAGAAAGCATGAGTCACCAGGTGGAACATGCCGCCCACAAATGCGCCCATGCCCACCGCCGCCACCATGAAACCCAACTGGCTGATGGTGGAATAAGCCAGCACCTTTTTTATATCCATCTGCGCCACGGCAATCGTACCGGCAAACAGCGCCGTGATCGCCCCCAGCCACATGGTCACATCCTGCGCAAGCGGAGCCAGTGCAAACAACGCACCGGAGCGGGCGATCAGGTAGACGCCAGCGGTCACCATGGTGGCCGCATGGATCAGAGCCGAAACCGGCGTGGGACCCGCCATGGCATCCGGCAGCCAGACATACAATGGGAGCTGTGCGGACTTTCCCGTGACACCCAGCAGCATGAGCAGCGTGATGGCAGCCACCACAGCCGGGGCAACCTCACCTGCCCTGGCAAACACCTCATCAAACTGCAGCGTGCCAAACTGCGTGATCATCAGGAACATGGCAATCAACAAACCCACGTCCCCAATACGGTTTACCACAAACGCCTTGCGTGCGGCGCGCGCATTGGCAATGCCCCGGTCGCCTTTTTCAAACCAGAAGCCGATCAACAGATAAGAACACAGGCCAACGCCCTCCCAGCCGACAAACAACATCAGGTAGTTATCCGCCGAGACCAGCACCATCATGGCAAGGATGAACAGGTTGAAGTACACAAAGAAGCGGCGGTAACGCCCCGGGTCGCCGTTATGTTCCACATCACGCGCCATGTAACCAATGGCATAAATGTGAATCAGCGTACCCACACCCGATACCGCCAACATCATGGTGACTGACAGCGTGTCAACCCGGAAATCCCAACCCACGCTGAGCGTGCCCACGTCAATCCAGCGCGCCAGGGTGTATACGCCACCCTCAGGGGCGGCACTGAGAGCCAGCGCCAGCAGCACCGAGATCACAAAGGCTCCACCCGCTGCCAGCGAGGCAATCGCACCGGTGATGGTGTGCTTTATGCGTGCACCCAGCAGCAAGTTGATCAACAGCCCTGCCAGCGGCAGGAAAACCACCCACGGCGCAAGAGAAAGGGTTGAAGGGTTCATGTGTTCCATTGACAATTACCCTTTCAGCTCGCTCATCTGGTCAACGTCAATGCTGCGCTTGGTGCGGAAGATCTCCACCATCAAAGCCAGACCCACCGCCACCTCGGCGGCGGCAACGGTCATCACAAAGAACACCGTCACCTGCCCCACCAGATCCCCGTACAGGGCGGCGAACGCTACAAACAATAAATTGGCAGAGTTAAAGATCAGCTCGAGCGACATGAACACCACCAGCGCATTACGGCGCAGCAGCACGCCCAGCACACCCACCAGCAACATCACAGCCGACAGAGCGATATAGTACCCGATTGGCATGCCTTACTCCCTCTTCTTACCCAGCAAACGCAGGGTATCCGGTTTGACCTCACCGCGGGTGAGCAAAATGGCTCCCACGGTGGCTACCAGCAGTAGAAAAGCGGTCACCTCAAAGGGCAGCGCATACTGGCTGAACAACAACTCACCAATGGCTGCCGGACTGCCCGACTCTGACCCCGGGGCGCCAACCACTCCCTGCATACCGCTGCGGTACAGCAGAAACAAGACCACCTCGCCCAGGAACACCAGTCCCAGGGCAATGGCAGCCAGGCGCTGCCCGCGAATGGGTTCCTTCATGGACAGCTTTTCAACCCCAAGCAACATGATCACAAACAGGAATAAAACCATGATCGACCCGGCGTATACAGTGATTTGCACCAGGGCGATAAACGGTGCGCCCAACAGCAAATACAACATGGCCACCGTTCCGAAATTTAACACCAGAAACAACGCCGAATAAATGGCGTTACGGCTGATTAACATCCCCAACGCGGTTCCCACCACCACCAACCCGAGGATGGCATAGACGATGATACCTGGCTGCATGCTTCCCTCCCAAAAAGCTCCGCCTGTGCAGAGCCACAAACTCCCCAGATGGATCAGTCCTGCGGGTCCTGCATAATCGGCACCGACTTGGTGAAAACGCCCGGTTCAGTTTGCTGTGGGGTGGGCTTGCCACCCGGCTCCACCGCTTCCAGCAGCATTTCCCTGGTGTAAATGGTACTCTCGCGATCATAAAAGGACAGTTCATAATTGTCGCTCAGCACAATCGCTTCGGTGGGGCAGGCATCTTCACAAAACCCGCAGAAAATGCAGCGGATCATATTGATTTCGTAGGTGCTTGCGTAACGCTCACCCGGCGAAAAACGCTTCTCGTCGGTATTTTCCGCGGCTTCAACAAAAATCGCGTCGGCAGGGCAGGCTGCCGAGCATAATGAGCAGCCAATGCAACGTTCCAGGCCATTTTCATAACGGCGCAGGATGTGCCGACCCTTGAAGCGACTGCGCACCTGACGTTTTTCTTCGGGATACTGAACCGTGACCGGCTTGCGGAACATCGACTTCAGTGTGGTCATCAATCCTTCAAACATTGCTTATCCTCCCACCAGTACGATCACCACTGCCGTGACAGCCAGATTCAACAGCGCCAGCGGGAACAACACCTTCCAGCCGAGCTGCATCAAATGGTCGTAGCGGATGCGCGGCAGCGTGGCGCGTACCCAGACAATAAAGAACATCCACAGGATGACTTTGCCAAAGAAATACAGCGGACCCAGGAAGGGGAACTGTGTCACAAAAGGACCCATGTACCCACCCAAAAACAGGCTGGCGCCGATCATCGAGATGGCGATCAATTTAATGTATTCAGCCATGAAGAACAACGCAAACTTCATGCCGGAATATTCGGTGTGATAGCCAGCGGTCAATTCCTGTTCGGCCTCGGGCATGTCAAACGGAGCGCGATTGATCTCCGCCAGGCTGGCCATGATGTAGATCACAAATGCCACCGGTTGCAGCAGTGCAAAGGGCAGGGTTTTCTGCGCCTCAACAATGTCGATCATGCGCAGCGAACCGGCCATCAGCACCGGTGCGAGCATGGCGAAACCCAGCGCCAGCTCGTAACTGATCATTTGCGCCGTGGCGCGCAGCCCGCCCAGCGTGGCATATTTGTTATTGCTGGCCCACCCAGCCAGGGTGATGCCGTACACCGAAATGCTGGTGACTGCCATGATGTACAGCACGCCGATGTTGACATCGGCCAGATGCAGGGTGAGGTCAAAACCGGTGCCGAAGATATTTTCGATGGTGGGACCCCACGGCACAACCGCGGTGATGATCAGGGCAGGGATCACGGTGATCACCGGCGCGAGCACGAAGATGACCTTGTCTGCATAGGCAGGTATCAATTCCTCTTTGAAGATCAGCTTGATTCCGTCCGCCACCGGTTGCAGCAGCGCAAACGGTCCGGCCCGGTTGGGTCCAACCCGCACCTGCATACGCGCCAGGATCTTGCGCTCAAACCAGGTGGTGTAAGCAAAACCGCCAGTCATGAGGAGGATCACAACCAGTGATTTAATGCTCCATTCGATGATCTTTGCCCAGTCCATGCTCAACACCTCACTCAAGGTTGTTGCGGTGCGGGAGTGGCTTCACTTACCAGGGCAGCCACACCCTGTGGCAGCAGCGCCACACCCACCGGTACGCTTTCGTCCAGCACCACCTGCAAATTGTGCTGCACACCGTTCAGGTTGAGTTCAATTGGCGACCCGGCCTGCAGGTTCAAATTCGCGGCTGTCTCGGGGTGCAGCAGGGCAACCGGCTCCACCCAGCGACTTTGCAACAGCGGGGTGAACTGCATCAGCAGGCTGCGCGCATACAGCTTTCGGGTGGGGTATGCCGCCAGACTGCCTGCAACGGCTGCCGCAGCGCCCCGTGCAGGCACAGGAGCCGCCACCGGCTCGCCCGCCCCGATGGTATTCAGCCGAGCACCCATGCCCTGTTTGTTGTCATAGCCGGTGCCGCCGTAATACAGGTCTTCACGCCCGATCTGCGGCCACTGTTCGCGCACTTCAGCCAGGCGGGTATAGGACAACCCGGCGTAAGCCGTCACGCTGTCTGCCATGCGCTGGAAAACCAGGCTGGCAGCGCGATTCTCGAGTTCCACACCGGCGGCTCTGGCAACCTGCGCCGTAATGGCAAAATCAGCCAGCGGGCCCTGGCGCGGCTGAACCGCGGGGTAAAATCGCTGCACCTGGCGTTCACCCGAGGTGTAGCTGCCCTCACGCTCCACAAACGACATGGCCGGAAGGACCACATCCGCCTGCTGCGCCGTTGGGGTCAGGAACAATTCCTGAACGATCAGAAAGGCGCCGTCTGCCAACCGCAGGGCAGGGTTGTCGCCCAGCGGGTCGGCTGCGGCGGCGTACACCACCTGCGCACCAGCCAGCGCGGCTGACAGGTCACCGGCAGGTTGGAAGCCCAGCTCCCACGCACCCTGCAGATTACCCTTTTCCCAGGCAGCCAGCAGACCGCTATTGAGGCTGCCCGCCTTGCCGGAACTCACCAGCAGGCTGGCGCATGCCGCGCTGACCGCCTGCGATTCGTCGGTGTTCAATCCTTCGCTGCCGTAGATCACCAGCAGGTTCCCGGCGGCATTGATCAGCTCAACCGCAGCGGTCACGGTTTCATCTTCAGCCGCCACGCCCCCTGGCAGCAATTTGGCAAGCGCCGTGCCCGCCTGCCCGTACTCATACCGGAAGACCAGTTCAGCCGTGTTGTCGAGTTTGGTGGCGCGCGGGTTGATCACGATCAGCTTTGCACCACGCATCACCGCAGCGCGCACGCGCAGATACCACACCGGCGCTTCTTCTTCCAGATCACAGGCAGCCACAATGATGACGCTGCCTGCGCCCAACTCCTTGATATTGCTGCCCGCCGGCGGAGCCAGACGGGAAACCAGGTCACCGCCAGCCATGCGGCTGTTGGCAAATGCCCTGCCGCCCACCGCTTTGGTCAACTGCGCCAGGTTGAACAGGTCTTCATTGGACAGGCGGCCGCCTGCCAGCGTCAGCATGCCTGTCCCCGCCGCTCGCAGTTTTTCACCCGCCACCCGGGTGGCTTCCTCCCACGTGGCCGCTTGCAGTTCACCATTGCGGCGTACCAGTGGCGTGGTGATGCGCTGATTGGATTCAGCGTAGTGGTACACAAAACGGCCCTTGTCGCAGATCCAGATCTCGTTGACTTCCTCGTTCTGGCGCGGCATGATGCGCTTGACCGTCACCGCCCCACCCGCCTGCGCTTCGCGGCGCACGTTGAGGCTGAGATTGCAACCCACCGGACAGTGATTGCACACCGACGCGGCGGTCTTCAACTCCCACGGGCGGGCATTAAAGCGGAAGTCTGCCGTGGTCAGTGCGCCCACAGGGCAAATATCCGTGGTGTTGCCGGAGAAGTATGAGTCAAAACCTGGCTCAGAGAAGGTGATGATCTCCAACGCCCGGCCGCGCTGTGAAAAGCCGATCACCGGGTCACCGGCGATCTTGTCCTGGAAGCGGATGCAACGCGCGCATTGGATGCAGCGTTCGCGGTCAAGGAAGATCAACTCACCCAGCGGAACGTGCTTGGCAAGGTGGATTTTTTCGTCGAGCAAAAAGCGTGAAACGCCCGGTCCGTGCGCCAGGGTCAGGTTTTGCAGCGGGCACTCGCCGCCCTTGTCACAGATCGGACAATCCAGCGGGTGCGATGTGAGCAGAAACTCAAGCACATCCTTGCGGGCTGCCAGCACCGCCTGGCTGTTGGTGACCACCACCATGCCCTCTGAAACGGGTGTGGTGCAGGCGGTTTCCAGCTTGGGGCTGAAGGTGATTTTCGGCGTGCCGTCTTCATTCGTTACAGGCTGGCCTGTGGTGCGGTCCATCATGGGACGGCCAATCGAAACCAGGCACATGCGGCACATGCCCACCGGTTCCATCTTGGGATGGTAGCAAAACACCGGTATATCGTTGCCAATGCGCTTGGCGGCGTCCACCACCAGTTCCCCTTCAGGTACACTAAGCGTCTGCCCGTCTATTTGTAATGTAACCATTTTTGTTTCTGGCATGGTTGCTCCCGACCGTTTCCCGTCTGATTGCCCTCTAGCGGGACCCGGAATTGATCTGTTCAAAGTCATTTCGGAATTGCTCAACCCCCGAGATCACCGCCATGGTTGAGAATTCACCCAGCGCGCACAGGCACTTGCCCTGGATCTGTCGGGCCACGGTGTTCAGCAGGTCAATATCGTCCGGCAGCATCTGACCCTTCACCATGCGCCGTGCGATCTGGTTCATCCAGAAGGTTCCTTCGCGGCACGGGGTGCACTTGCCACACGATTCATGCTTGAAAAAGTTGACCGTCTTGCTGACCAGCCACGCGATGTTGACCGTGTCATCAATGATAATCACCGAAGCCGAGCCGAGCGGGGTTCCCAGGTTGGTCTGCACCGATTCATAGTCCATGGGGGTATCCAGGGCCATGTCAGTTGCCGGAACAATGGAAGATGAAGCTCCGGCCGCCATGATGCCTTTAATGGGACGATCATCAATGATGCCGCCGCCGTGGGTGTAGATCAGCTCGCGGAAGGTCACGCCAAGCGGCAATTCGTAATTGCCGGGGCGGTTCACCCTGCCAGACAGACAGAAGATCTTGACCCCGGGGCTCTTCTCTGTACCAAACTGCCGGTACCATACCGCGCCGTTCTCGATGATCGGCGGGATGTTGGTCAGGGTTTCGACATTGTTAATCACCGTTGGACGGGCGTACAGACCCGCCACAGCCGGGAAGGGCGGGCGCAGACGCGGCTGGCCCAGGTTGCCTTCCAGGCTCTCCAGCAGCGCGGTCTCTTCACCGCAGATGTACGCCCCTGCCCCCAGATGGGTGTGGATGCGCAGCGAATAACCGCTGCCGAACAACGCGTCACCCAGCAGACCGGTTGCTTCCATTTCGGCAATACATGCGTCCAGTTGCAGCGCAATCTGCCAGAACTCACCGCGCAGGTAGACATAAGCGGTGTTTGCCTGCACGGCATATGAAGCCAGGGCAAGACCTTCCAGGAACTGGAAAGGGTTGCTTTCCAGAATTTCACGATCTTTAAATGTCCCCGGCTCTGATTCATCCGCATTTGCCACCACGTAATGCGGGAACAGGTTGCCGGGCAAAAAACCCCATTTGACGCCGGTGGGAAAACCCGCCCCACCGCGCCCGCGCAAGCCGCTGGCTTTCACTTCGTTGAGCACGTCAGCCGGGGTCATGCTGGTGACCGCTTTACGCAAGGCATTAAACCCACCGTGCTGGCGGTAAACGTCCAGCCGGTTCAGACCTTCCACATCACGGTTGCGTAACAGGACATGCTTGAAGGTGGCATCGCTCATGCTGCCCCCCCTTCGGTCTCGGGCGAATCAGACACTTTGGTGTCGGTTACATCGCCCTGCGCAGAAGCCTGGGCTGCAGCCTGCATCTCATCTTCCGCCGGGTGAACCTGTGCCGAAGCGCGCTGGCGCAACTCAGCAAACACCTGACGCGCCGTTTCCAATGTCTGATGCTCGTGATAGACGATCTCGCCATCACCCTGTATCTGAAAGACCGGTGCACGGTGACAGGCAGCCAGACACTTGGTTTCCTCAATGGTGAACAGTCCATCGGGCGTGGTCTCACCAACGCCAATGCCCAATTCCGCCATGATTTCCTTGAGGAATTGCTCAGCGCCAACCATGGCGCACGGCAGGTCAGTACAGATCTGGATGCGGTAGCGCCCACCCGGCTCTTCATGGAACAGGGTATAAAAACCGGCAACAGAAGCCACCTCGGTGTCGCTGATCCCGCAGATCTCGGCGATCTCCTGAATGGACTGCGGGGTGACGTGTGTGTGGTCGCGCTGTGCCAGGTAAAGCAGCGGCATCACCGCCGAACGGCGGCGGTCAGCCGGATAACGCGCCAGGATGCGCTGGATTTCATCGGCATGTTTGGTCAGCAGCTCGTTCAACGGTCGGCGTCTCCCAGAATGATATCAATGCTGGCGATGATTGCCACCACGTCAGCCACAAAATGCCCATTGCACAGCAACGGCATGATCTGCAGGTGGGCAAAAGAAGGCGTGCGGAAATGCACTCGGTAGGGTTTGGGGCTGCCATCGCTCTCCAGAAATACCCCCAGTTCACCGCGCGGCGATTCCACCGGCAGGTAAACGGTTCCGGCAGGCGGGCGGAAGCCCTCGGTCCACAGCTTGAAGTGATGGATCAACGCCTCCATGCTCACACCCAGTTCTGAACGGGGTGGCGGGACAAACTTGCGATTGTTGCTGCGCACCGGCCCAAACGGCAACCGGCGCAGCGCCTGTTCGATGATGCGCAGCGACTGGCGCATTTCCTCCATGCGCACCAGATAACGCGCCAGCACATCCCCCTCGGTGCGCACCGGCACGTCAAACTCATAATTTTCGTAGCCGCAGTAAGGTTGATCCTTGCGCACATCATACGCCCTGCCAGAACCGCGCGCAATGGGTCCGGTGACACCCCATTGCAGGCATTGCTCGGCAGTAATCACGCCAATGCCCACGGTACGGTCAAGGAACAGCGGATTATTGTTCAGCAGCGCCTCGTATTCATCAATACGCTGCGGCATCAACTCAAGAAAATCCCGCACCAGACCTTCAAACTCCACCGGCACATCACGCCACAAACCGCCGGGACGAATGTAGGTGGTCATCATGCGCGCCCCGCTGATCAGTTCAAAAATGTCCAGCAGCATTTCCCGTTCGCGCATGGTGTACAGGAACAACGACATGGCGCCCAGATCCAACCCGGATGAGCCAAGCCACAACAGGTGCGAATTGATGCGGGTCAGCTCAGCCAGGATCACACGCAGCACCTGCGCGCGTTCGGGCACGTCCAGTTCGCACAGTTTCTCAACTGCCAGACAGTAAGCCAGATTGTTGCCCAGCGGGTTGAGGTAATCCATGCGGTCGGTCATTACCTCAGCCTTTTGATAGGTCTTGGCTTCCATGTTCTTTTCAATACCGGTGTGCAGGAAGCCGACATCCGGTATACAGTTCACCACAATTTCGCCATCCAGTTCCAGCAGCAGGCGCAGCACACCGTGCGTGCTCGGATGCTGGGGTCCCATGTTCAGCAACATGGTCTCACCATTAATGGCGCGTTCAGAAACCAGATGCCGCAGGAGGTCTACATCAACTTCACGAATATCAGACATGGCTGCTGTGCTTCCTATTCTTTGGCGTACGGTTTACGCAGGTCAATTTCTTTCACATTAAAAGTGAACTGCACTTCTTCATACCCCAGGGGATAATCCTTGCGCAGTGGGTGTCCCTGCCAGTCTTCCGGCATCATGATGCGGCGGGGGTCCGAGTGACCCTCAAAGCGGATGCCAAACAGGTCCCACACTTCGCGTTCATACCAGTTGGCGTTGGGATACACCCCTTCCAGCGTGGGGATTACCGGTTCCAGCAAGCTGATGCCTGTTCGCAATCGCAGATTAAGGCGGTGCTGCATGGATCTCAATTGTGCATTGAGGAAAAAACGCGGCTCCTGCTGCGGAAAATAATCCACAGCAGTAATATCCAACAAAATCTCGAAATTGTATTGATCGCGTAACATGCGCGCGGCGGGAACCCAGTGGCGCGACGGCAACAACAGGGTTGTTTCGCCCCTGAAGGACAGCAGGCTGCCCTCAAAATTGGTGATCACCGCGTCAGCGGCTTTTTGCAGAATCTGTTGAGAGGTATCGCCCATAAAATCCCCATTCCCTACAGATAGTGGAACCGGCCACCCACGCCGGTTATGGAAAAAGCGGCAGAGCCTAAGCCCGGACGCTCAATTTTTCGTGATTGACCTTTTCGTGCAGGGTCAAAATTCCGTGGATAAGCCCTTCAGGACGCGGCGGACAGCCTGCCACATAAACATCCACCGGCACAATTTCATCCACCCCTTGAACCACGGCATAGTTATTGAACACCCCACCACACGATGCGCAATCGCCCATGGCAATCACCCATTTGGGATCGGGCATTTGATCGTATAGTTGGCGCAGCACCGGCGCCATTTTGCGGCTGACCCGCCCTGCCACAATCATCAGATCACTCTGGCGGGGGCTGGCGCGCATCAGTTCCATGCCAAAGCGGCTCATGTCGTAATTGGAAGCCTGCGCTGCCATCATTTCAATCGCACAACAGGCCAGACCAAACAACATGGGCCACATCGAGTTGGTGCGCGCCCAGTTGACCATCTTTTCAAGGGATGTGGTCACAATCCCCATGTTTCCGGCTTTTTGCTCTATTCCCATTCGAGGGCTCCTTTTTTCCAGGCGTATACAAACGCCAGTTCGAGCACCAGTAAGAAGACGCCCATCAGGACCAAACCCGGCACGCCCAGTTCGCGAAAAACCACCGCCCAGGGCAGCACAAAGATCACTTCAATATCAAACAGGATGAACAGCACGGCAACCAGGTAATACCGCACCGACATGCGCCGTGTTCCTGCGCCGTACGGTTTCATACCCGATTCATATGGCGTGGATTTCTTTTTCGTTGGGTGGCGGGGACCAAACAACGCGCCAAGCACCACCACAAAGAATCCAACAAAGACAGCCAGAGCGAGGAGGATTAACAGGGGGAGATAGTCGGCGAACATGAGGCCAATCCTTACCGAGTTTGTCTTATTTACACTTTAAGTATATCATAGCTTGAAACCCGTGGCAAATTTCACAAGCCCTTTGTCAAATGTACATTGAGTAAAAAAAGAAGGCGCCATCTGGCGCCATCTATATTCATAATCATTATTTGTCTTTCGGGGGTTTGTCCTTGTCCTTGTCTTTATCATCATTACCGTTGTTGCCGTTGTTATTATTTCCACCCTGACTGTTGCCCTCGTTGCCAGAATTGGAGGGAGGGTTTTGCGGCTGGGTGATGGTGGGGGTGTCTCCACCTGTAGCACCATCATCCTCGTCTTCTTTATCCTTATCCTTGTCCTTGTCTTCCTTATCCTTGTCTTTGTCTTCCTTATCCTTGTCTTTATCGTCCTTGTCTTCTTTATCTTCCTTATCTTTATCAGCCGTATCCTCTGAGTCGGACGTGGGTTCTGGAAGAGGAGTTTCAAACGGATCTTCTTCAAGGAGCAATGACGGTTCTTCTTCCGGCGTGGATGCCAGCGTCTCAATCACCCCGGCAGCCAGCGAAACGGGCTGGTCCATATCCTCCAGGAGTAACTCGTACACTTCCTGGCCTTCAGAGGGACCCAGTTCATCCTGTAGCACTTCCTGGATGATGTTAGATTGAACCGGCGCAAATGGAGTGGGTGCAATGAAAGGCTGATAATCCGCCTGGTTGCGTGCGTGCACACTGACCGGAATCTTATAATCCGCCCGCCCAACACCCAGGTCAGAACGAAACAGAAAAACCCCGATGGCCGCCACGAAAGCTACAACAAGCAGGAGAAAGCGGAAAATATGCCGCTTAAAAATTGATGGCTTTTCCTCCGGGTCGATCATTCCCTCCTCGCTTCCTGTGCCACTTTCCGCCCGGTGATGTGATAGAGCCTGCCCAGGCGTGTTCTGACGCCTGTTTCAGGTAAGTGGACCGGAGTTGCTTCAAATTCATCCCCGTTGTCCTGCATGATCTCATGCAGAAATTCGGTAACGATCAGTCCTCCACCGGTAACCAGACTTGCGCCCACTGACGCAACATTACGTGATAATCGCACTGCTTCACCAATAATGGAAAATCGCATTTGCTCACCTGAACCCACTGCACCGGCCACAACGTTTCCTGCGCTGCCCCCCAGAATGGCCGTCAGGGGTAGTTCTCCGTGCGCACGCCGCTGATTATTCATGTCATCCAGCGCGGTTAGAATTTCCAAACCGGCGAGATAGCAATTATAACCGCTTTGTTGCAAAGATTGTATCACGGGAAGCACCCCAAATACAACCACCATATTCCCCGCATCAGCATTTAGAATCACACCGTTATGTCGGGCGATCACCGCTTCGATCATGCTGTGATATTGTCCGAGAAATTCAAAGACCAGCTCGGGTTCCATCTGCTCAGCAAGCCGGTTGAATTCGGGCAGTGCAATGGTCATTACGGTTGCCAACTGGCTGTGGCCCTGCAGGGTCAACGTGCCATCCCTTAACCGGTTTTTCAAGATTTCCCGTTCCTGATCGGTGGGGGTACGCCCAAGCAAATCGCGGCACAGGCTGTTTTCCTGTAAACCACTGACCATGCGGTTGAAAGAACTTGCCAGAGCGGTCATCTCATCGGCGCCGTCAACATTTACCTTGACTTCAAGATTGCCCTTTTCCAGTTGACCCGATGCCGCGCGCAACAGCTTTAACGGCGCAGTGATGGTATCAGATAGATAAAAGCCCGATGCAATGATCAACAAGATCAAGACCGCCAGCACCACAAATACTTCCACGTGCATAAGCTGGCTTGCCCCCACCAGGTAATTCTGCTCCACCGCCACACCCAAAATTCCGATATCCTTACCCCCGCGCACTTCCCATGGGCCGAGGACTTCGGAATAATCCTTCTGTTGAATGTTCAACTGGCGCAAATGCGTAAAACCATCCTGCCCGGACAGGATGGACTGCACCTGACCGGTCGCCAGAGGGAATTCCTGCTGGGCTTCAAATAGCCGCGAAGCAGCCGGCTGGCCCTGCAAGTCGTAAATGGTTACAGAAGCGCCAATGCTTTCTTCCATGCCGGTGATAATCCCATCCACTGAGCTTCCAACCAGCAGCGCCCCCACCCTGATCCCCTGCTCGTCGTAAATGGGTCCCGCCAAAAAAAGGTAGTCCCCGTAAGAAGTGGAGGCGTACCCAACAAATTTATCGCCCAGTTCATCCTGTGCGCCGGTCAGCACTGATTGAACAAAACCTTCCTCCCTCAGCGTGCTGCTCCCGCGTGTAAAACTGTAATCAGCCGGGCCGCCCTGGTCTGCCTTGCGTGCAGTGAACAGGCTCACCCCATCCAAATCAAGCACTTCCACAATCTGTGCGGAATGATTAACCGCCAGCGGCAGCAACAACAGACGCAGGCTGTCACTCTCTTTCGCGCGGGTGGCTTCTGCAACACCCTCGGTATTGGTCATCACCCGTAAAACCTGGAGCAGATTTTCCTCCTCCGATACCATCCAATCCGCCGCCTGGATGCGCGTTTCCAGCAACAGGCGGTCAAACCGCTCCCGGGCAGCGTCCATCAACAAACGTGAGATTAAGAAAGCCGTGACCCCGGCAAACAGGACGGACAGGATGAGATACGGCAGGGTAATCCTCATGTGAAGCGGCATGGAACGCGCCGCCCCCGTCTGACGCTGGCGTCGGGATGGACGGGTTTCACCAGAAACACTGGATATGCCCACCTCACCCAGCGCTTTTTCCATGTAGTAGTAAGAAATCGGGTAGCGTACGAAGGCGTTTATCCCCAACTGCCGCGCGCGGATTTCACGCTGCACGTCGGGATGGCGGTGGGTGATGATGATTTTGAGGTCAGGAAAATCAACGCGGGTCAGGCGCAGGAAGGTTTGCCATTCATCAGCCTGGAAGTGCATATCCACCAGGGCCAGGTCCGGCTTGAACTGCGTGATCATGGCAGCCGCCTTGCCAACATCAAGAACGGTTGCCACAATATCACCCCGCTGTTCAAAATAGCGGGATAATGACCGGGCAGCCGGCTCTTGAGATTGAACCAGCAAGACGCGGATCAAATTCCTTCCTCCTGAAAAATGGAAGAGCCGAACAGTGGAGGGATCAGGTCAAGTATTCGCGCAAGTGCCTGCTGCGGGTGGGATGCCGCAATTTACGCAACGCCTTGGCTTCAATTTGACGGATTCGCTCGCGGGTTACATTGAAATAACGGCTCACTTCCTCAAGGGTGTGATCCTTGCCGTCAATCAACCCGAAACGCAACTCCAGCACCTGCCGTTCCCTTTCGGATAACGCGGCCAGAGCATTTTGTACCTGCTCCCGCAGCATCTCACGCGCAGCAGCATCCATTGGCTCCAGTGCTTCATCATCCTCAATAAAATCCCCCAACTGGCTGCTTTCCTCATCCCCCACAGGACGCTCAAGCGAAACCGGCTCCTCGGATGACTGTAAGATGCGCTGCACCTTGGCGGTGGCCCAGATCCAACGACGTTGCATTTCAGGATCGATCGGAAGGCTCTCTTTGCGGCAACGCTGAATTTCCCGCACATCTTCTTCGCTTAACAAACCTGATTCCAACGCCAGTTCTTCCTGGGTTGGCTCACGCCCCAGTTGCTGCACCAGTTGACGCTGCATGCGCAACAGACGGGTGATGGCTTCGAACAGGTGCACCGGAATACGAATGGTGCGCGCCTGTTCTGCGATATAGCGTGAGATCGACTGGCGGATCCACCATGTGGCATAAGTGCTGAACTTAAAGCCGCGGGTGGGGTCAAACTTGGTGACCGCACGCAACAAGCCCAGGTTGCCCTCCTGGATCAGATCGAGGAAGGAAATGCCGCGTCCCAGATAGCGCTTGGCAATCGAAACCACCAGACGCAGGTTGGCGCGGATCAAAGTCTGGTTGGCCTCTTCAGACCTCCAGCGAATATCGTCAACTTCATCTTTCAGGAACTCGTCATCCGGCAGATTCTTCTTGAAGAAATCTGCTTTTGGCATGACATCCTTTTTGGAGAGCAGCTTCAAAACCGCGGTGGCAGTCTGCGCAGGCAAAATGTAAAACACCAGGAAGATGTTAAACATCTGGCGTACCAGTTTATCCCACGCGGGGTCTTTGCCCCAGCTACCATTATCCAGATAACCGCGCAGGTAGGATGGTGTATCCGCCTGCCACTGTCGGCGCAATAACTGCGCTTCTGAAACCGACAGGGAAATATCGGGGACCTCGCTGCCATTGTGGCGTTGAAGATCCTGCTGTAACTGCCCCCATGCACGCACCATTTCATCAAAGAGCAGGCAATAAAGCTCGGTGTTATATCCCGGCTCAGTGGGCGCCAGGCTGGCCTGTTTTGCCAGGTTATCCAGCATGCGCTCCGCCTCAATGCGCGCTGACAGGCGGAACTCGCTGTCGGCATCCAGCAGATTGATCTGCCCGATCTCTTTCAGGTACAACCGCACCGGGTCTTCAGACAGTTCAACCGCCAGGCTGGGATCTTCAAGGATGTGCAACGGGTCTTCAGCGGCGATCTCCTGCCACTCATCCCCTGCCTGAGCCAGCACCTGCTCATCCGGCTCATCTTTCTCGATCGCATCCTCATCCAGCGCGGAAAACTCCCCGTCACCCGATGACTTGGAGTCCTGCTTTTGGTTGCGTCCAGCACGGCCGCGCCTGGTTGGATTCTCGGCGGGCTTTTTCTTGACGGCGGCGTTTGTCGTAACGGTGGCGCTATCTTTCTTCTTTCGGACCATGGGGTTAACTATACCATAATTATGATTTAATCCACCTGAAGCGGCTGGTTGAGGACCTGATTCAGGCGGGAGAGGGTTTGTGTGTACTGAAGCACGGCTTCACGATAACTTTCAATATGGGTTTCTCCCTGTTGCTGCATCTCCTCCTGTAAAAAGCGCAACTGGCTCATTCCATCCATGACTCTTAAGTGACGCAGGCGCACCACACTACGCACCAGGTCTTCATTTAATTCATCCGTTTCTGGTTCACCACGCTCAAACGGACTGCGCAACTCATCGGCATATCCCATCAGCGAATCCGGCATGTTTTCCACGATGTGATGACCCGGATCGACGCCGTCCTGCTCCAACCCGAGCTGGATTTGTTTGAAGATTAACTGATGATCGGTGTGGTCAAAATCGGGCATGCCAAAACGGGTCAGGCTGAAAGACTGCAACACCCGGTCCAACAGGTACAGTGCATCCGGCTGGCGCAGCAACAGGCGCAGAATGTGACTTTCCAGTTCCCGCGTACGAGCAGCCAGGTCTCCACCACTCTTGACGGGCTGGGCGGCAGCACCGGCAGCCTGGCCGGACACAGCCGGCTGCCCCTCGGCGCGCCTGTGCCTGGGTTGGCGCGCTGGCTGTACCTGCGCGCCAATTAATGCACGTTCATCCAGCTTTAAAAAGCGTGCCAGACGCTGGCGGTAGGCTTCCCGCTCCACCGGATTGGTGACATCTTCGATCAAGGGCAGCACCTGCGCTGCAAGTTCGCTTTTCACCTTGGGGTCTTCCAGGTCACGACCAATCGCCAGGGTCTGCATGACGTGGATCACAATGGGTTGGGCGGCATCCAGAATGGTCTGCCATTCCTGGGGATTGCGCAGCGCCACTTCATCGGGGTCCATCCCCTCGGGGATGGTGGTCACGCGCAGATCCGCCTGCAAGCGGCGTTCATTTCGCAGCAGACCGCGCGCGTCAAACCCGATCTGCTGTTCATGATCCATTGCCTGGCGTGCGATCTCCAAACCGCGCAGGGTGGCTTTGTGCCCGGCAGCATCAGCGTCCAGCGCCAGCACCACCCGGTGGGTAAAGCGTTTGATCAGCCGCAACTGATCTTCGGTAAGCGCCGTACCCATGGGCGAAACGGTGTTGGTATACCCACACTGGTGCAACACAATCACATCCAGATACCCCTCGACAATCACCACCTGCTCGCGCGCACGGATCGGTTTGCGCGCACGGTCCAGCCCGTACAGCAGACGGCCCTTGTCAAACAGCGGGGTCTGCGGTGAGTTGAGAAACTTGGGTACGTCATCGGGTCTGAGGATGCGTGCGCCAAAACCGGCCATGCGTCCCTGCATATCGCGAATGGGGAACATCACCCGGTGGCGGAAACGGTCATACACCCCGCCCCTGCCAGTGGATTGCTCCTCCTGCCGCTGGGTCACCAGGCCGGCCTCAAGCAATTCGTGCTGGCTGAACCCTTTGGCAGTGAAATACTGGCAGGCGCTCTCCCAGCCGTCCGGCGCATAACCCAGCCCAAAACTCTCCACGGTTTCAGCCGTCAAACCGCGGGAGACAAGATATTGCAATGCCTGCTTGCCGGGGGTGGTATTGGTAAGGTTGTGCCGATAAAAAATGACCGCTTCCTCCAGCAGCGCACGCAGACGGTCGTGCGCGTCTTCGTCCGCCTGACGCTGGGGGGATGGCGCTTCCAAGGTCACACCGGCGCGCTGCGCCAGATACTGCAGCGCCGTTGGGAAATCCCACCCCTCTTTTTTCATTACAAAGCGGAAGATATCGCCGCCTTCGTTGCATTGACCAAAGCAGCGCCATGTGCCGGAATCAGGAAAGACCACAAACGCCGGGGTGCGCGTGTTGGCGTGAAATGGACAAAAGCCCGAAAAGCTCTTGCCCGAACGGCGCAATTTCACCGTTTCAGATATCAGTTCTACAATGTCCACCCTGGCTTTGATTTCATCTATGGCGGTCATACCGGTATCCGTTCTGGGGGCCACCCAAAAAAGAGTGAACTGACAATTGGGATTACCTGTAAGGCTTGCGGGTTCATTCAGTACAGCAAGGGAATTATAGGACAGGTGAAGGCGACTCGCAAGTGAGCAGCCGGTCGGGTGTGAAGCAATTAACCGGCATTTCAGGCAAAAACCACCCAAAAAACACCTTTTTGTACTGCCATTTTTGTAAGGTGCTTTGGGCTGTTTGCGTAGCGTGAGCGCAAAAAATGATTACAATATTCAGTATGATCCCACACAATCACCAACCCCAACCCATGCGCCGCGCTTCCCTGTTGACCGCCGCGCTGTTGATGATCATCTTCGCGCTGCCCGGCTGCGGTTTGCTGCCCGCTGCTCCAGTCGCTCCAGAAGCGCATGAGGCTCAACCACCCGCAGAAATTCAACCCACGGCGACCCTGCCGGTCACCCCGCTGGCAGAACTGGCAGAATTTGCCGCCGCCACGCCCACCCCTGAGGTCACCCTGCCTGCACCCCCAACCGGGTACGACATTGGCTCGGTGTGGGCAATCAACCAACAGGAACAACTGCTGGTCAAATTTGACCCCGACACCAACACCCTGCTGGCGCAGGTGGGGCTGTCTGGCATGCTGGGGCCCATCACCGGGGGTGAGGGTTCGGTATGGGTGGCGCAGAATATGGGCGATCAGACCATCCTGCTGCGCATCAATCCGCGCTCGCTTGCCATTGAAGCCAATATTCCCATTGAGCAGGGCAGGGTAAACGCCATGGTGGTGGGGCTGGGTTCCGTCTGGCTGGGGATTGAGGAGGAGGTTGGCGAACGCGAGCCAGGGGATATTACCCTGCCGGGCGGTCTGCTGCGGGTGGACCCCACCAGCAACAGCGTGGCTGATTACTTCAGGCGCGAAGCCCACCCCACTGACCTGGTCATTTATGACAATGCGGTCTGGGCGCTTTCACAACTGGATGTGGTATCCATCTTCGAACGCTATGATCCAGCCGCCGCCGAGTGGCAAACCCTGCCCGAACCGCCGCAGGACCCCACCAGTGCCGACCCTGCCAGTGTTTACCGCTTTACAAAATTTGCACTCACAGAGGGCGGCATCTGGTGCATTTCGATGGATGGCACTTCGCACCTGCTCTACCGGCTGGATCCCTCAACAGCGAAGCTGGTGCACACCTTCAATATGGGTGATGGAGAAGGCGACCTGCCTGCCGATCTGGAAGCCCAGCCAGGCAGCCTGTGGGTGAGCCTGATGAACGGCAAGGTGCAGCGCATTGACCCATTAAGCGGTGCGGTCCTTTCCAGCTTCGAACACGCCGCGGGCTATTCACGACTGTTTATTGCTGCGGGTCAGTTATGGGTGGACAACCCCACCGGCGCAGAACTGTACCGTTTGAACCCTGAAACGCTGCAGAGTGCGGCCCTGTTTGTGACCGGCAGAAAGCCCATGCCCACCCCCACCTACGCCCCGCGCAAACTGGAAAAAGAGTAATGTGTGGCGGCTTATCAGACCCGGCTTGAGGTGGGCATGCGCGCCGTGGTGGCAAGCGACCCGCCCGTACCCAACCGCCTGCGCGTCGAACCCGGCACCGAGACCCAGATTGTGGGCGAGATCCCGCCCGGCCAGGGCATGCAGATCCTGGAAGGCCCCATTTGCCTGAACAACTGGATCTGGTGGAAGGTCCACTCAGATGCCGGCAAGGACGGCTGGACTTCTGAAGGGGATGAGGAAGGCTACTGGCTGATCCCGGCTGAATAGACCTGCAATTGATCATCAATCAAAAGCGTGCGCCCGAACAATATTATGTTCAGGCGCACGTTTTTCTTTTACACAGGGCATGGATGTCAACGCATGTCCGGAAAGGGTATCCTCTTACCCACTGCACACCGGCAATGCCTGTAACCCCCGGATTACGTACGTCGGCTTAAAGGCCACCTGCGCATCGTCCGCCAGGTGCAGATGGGGCATGCGCCGCAATAACGTCTCCACCGCCGTTTGCAATTCCACCCGCGCCAGCGGCGCACCCAGGCAGAAGTGCGTTCCCAGCCCAAACGACAAATGGTTGCGTTCCTTGCGGGTGATGTCAAAGCTGTGCGGTTTGGCGAACACCTTTGGGTCGCGGTTTGCCGAGCCATAGGTAAAGCCCATTTGCGTCCCGCGCGGGAAGACATGGCCCTTGTATTCCACATCCTCCATTGCCCAGCGTTTGAAGAATTGCAGCGGCGAATCGTACCGCAGCATCTCCTCCACCGCGCCTTTGATCAGGCCAGGGTCCTGCCTGAGTTTCTCCAACTGATCAGGGTTCTTAAAAAAAGCCAGCATGCCGTTGCCGATCACATTGACAGTGGCTTCATGGCCTGCGTTGAGCAGCAACACACAGGTGGAGATCAACTCCTGTTCGGTCAGGCGGTCGCCCTGTTCCTCCACCTGCACCAGGTCGCTGATCAGGTTGGGCTGCGGGTGGCGGCGGTAATGATCCACCAGCGTTTTGAGATAAGCCGGAAAATCAATGGAGGCCTGCACCGCCGCGCGTTCATCCTCAACAGTCGGGTTCAACTCGTACATGGCTACAATGGCCTGTGACCACGGATGTAGCATGTGCCGGTCGCCCTCGGGTACGCCCAGCAACTCGGCGATCACCGTCACCGGCAGCGGCACGGCATAATCAGCCAGCAGGTCAAATTGCGCCTGACCCTGCACGCGGTTGAGCAGGTTGTCTGCGATCATCTGCACCTGTTGACGCAGGTTTTCCGCTGTCTGCGGGGTGAACACCTTTTGCACCAGCGTGCGGATGCGGGTATGGTCGGGCGGTTCAATATCCAGCAGACGATGGCGGTGCAGGCGCACAAATGGCTCAAGTTCCTCGCGCTCAGGCGGCCAGCCCAGTTCTCCGCGCGTCATCTTGTGTAGAATTGCGCGCCCAATTCGCCGGTCACGCACCAGATTGGAAATATACTCATGGGTGGTGAACACCCAGAGTTTCCATTTTTCACTGTAACAGATCGGCTGCACCTTGCGCTGGTGGTCGTAATACGGGTAAGGATCCTCCAGAAAAGCAGGATCGGTGAAATCGTAGGTCAGTTCGGTCACAATGCGGCTCCTGTTCTCCCCTTATCAAGCACACAATTACCATCAGACTTGAATATTATCCGGTTTGGCTCACGGCTTCAAGGATCAAAAAAAAAGCCCGGCAGATTGCACCGGGCTTTTGAAGCATATTGACTGTTATTAGAAGCCTTCCAGCTTGCTCATGTCGGCCACACCGTCGGCCAGGTGCGCCACGTGTTGCAGCAAACCCAGACGATTGGCGCGCACCTGCGGGTCATCCGCCATCACCAGCACGGCGTCAAAGAAGCGGTTGATCACCGGGATGAGCGGCAGGAACACAGCAAAGAAATCCTCCACCGACCCCTGGGCACGCTCAGCAGTGCGGGCGGCTTCCAGCAGGGTGAACAGTTCGCTCTCAGCCGGGTCAACAAACGCATCCGGTCGAATGGTGAAGCTTTCCTTCTGGTCGCGGGTGATGCGCACGCAGCGCGCATAGGCGGGCAAAATCTGCTGCCAGTCTGCACGGGTGACCCAACCGGTGAGTTCCCTCACCGCGCTCAACGCGTGCGCCGGGTTGAGCGACTGTTCCGCCAGCACGGCATCCACCACGTCATAGCGGTAGCCCTGTTCGATCAATACCACACGCAGGCGCCCAACAATGAAGTCAAAACAATCGCGCAGCTTTTGGGGGTCTGCGGGCAGCGGCAGCAAACCAGCCGCCAGTTCCAGACCCTGACGCAGGTCAAAGTTCTGTTCCCAGCCCATCAGCCCCTGCACCAGACCAATGGCAGCGCGCCGCTGGGCAAACGGGTCCTTTGCTCCGCTGGGGGCCAGACCTGCTGTGAACAGGCCAGCCAGCGTGTCCAGCCGGTCAGCCAGGCCAACCGCCAGGGCAGCCCGTGAACCAGGCAGGGAGTCACCGGCATAGCGGGGCAGGTAGTGCTGGTAAAGCACATCCGCCACCTCTTTGCGTTCGCCATCCTTGAGCGCGTAGTAGCGCCCCATGATGCCCTGCAGCGAGGTCATCTCCACCACCATGTGGCTCACCAGATCGGCTTTGCACAGGTGTGCGGCACGCAGGGTGATGTTTGTTTGCTCCTCATCCAGTCCCAGCAATGGGGCAAGCAGGGCGACAAGTTGTTCGATGCGGCGGGACTTATCCAGCATGGAGCCGAGCTTGAACTGGAACATCAGGGTGGACAGGCGCGGCAGCAGATCTTCCAAACGCACTTTCAGATCCTCGCGGATGAAGAAGTTGGCGTCGGCAAAGCGGGCGCGGATTACCTGCTCATTACCGTCGGCAACCACATCCAGATGCTGGTCGTCACCATTGCGCACCACCACAAAACAGGGCAGCAGGCTGCCGTCGCTCTTCCACACCGGGAAGTAGCGCTGATGCTTCTTCATGACAGAAACAAGCACCTCAGGCGGCAGGCGCAGATGATCGGGGTCAAAGTCGCCGCGCAATGCAGTCGGGGCTTCCACCAGGTTGGTGACTTCAGACAGCAGACCTTCGTCCAGCTTCTCCTCGCCGCCAGCCGCGTGCATAATCGCGCGCACCTGTTCAACAATGGCCGCCGAGCGTTCAGCCGGGTCAAGCAGAATCCCCTGTGATTTTAGAAATTCAAAGTAATCCGCCGCCGATGTCACACTGTGGGTTTGCGGGGTGAGGAAGCGCAGCCCGCGCGTCTCGCGCCCGGCTTCCAAGCCAGCATACTCAAACGGGATTACATGGTCATTCAACAGCGCCAGCAACCAGCGGATGGGGCGCGAGAAGGCTACATTGCTGGAGTTCCAGCGCATGGTTTTTTCAAAGCGGAGGGAAGCGATCAACTCCGGCAGGGCAGCGGCAAGCACCTCAAGGGTGGGTTTGCCCTGCTGTTTGACACGCGCGACGATGTAGCTGCCGCCGTCGATCTCAGCGGTCTCCAACTGGTCCACTTCCAGGCCCTTGCTGCGGGCAAAACCAACCGCGGCAGGGGTGGGCGCGCCAACCGCGTCAAAGGCGCGGGCAGCCGGAGGCCCCTTGTGAACCAGCTCCTGATCCGGCTGACCGGCAGACAGGTCGCGAACATGCACCACCAGGCGGCGCGGTGTGGCAAAAATGCTGACCTCGCCGTGCTCAAGCCGCAGTTCATCCAGCAGCGCGGGAACACGCTCCTTCAACTGGCGCAGCGCCTCGTCCAGGTCGTGGGCGGGCAGTTCCTCTGTGCCGATCTCGAACAGGAAATCACTGCTGGTGGTGAGAACCGGCAGGCCTGGGCGGGATTTCTTCACCACTGCCGCAGCATCACCGTTCTCCTCCAACCACGGAAATTCCTGGCGCTGGCGCGTTTCGACATAGGCCTCAGCCACCTTGCGCGAGAGATCGCGCATGCGCGAGAACAGCGCCTGACGTTCGGTCACACCCACCGCCCCGCGCGCATCCAGTACGTTAAAGGCATGTGAACAGCGCAGCAGATAATCATAAGCGGGCAGCACCAGCCCGGCGTTTAACGCGTCTTCGGCCTCAGCCTCGTAGATCGAATAGATCTGGCGCAGGCGTTCGACGTTGGCATTTTCAAAGTAATACTTGCTGTGTTCCTGCTCACCCTGCAGGTTGACATCGCCGTAGGTGCGCTGCTCAGTCCAGCGGATGTCGCGGAAGGAACGCACCCGCTGCAGCGTCATGGCAATGCGCTCCAGACCGTAAGTGATTTCCACCGATACAGGGTTGAGCGTGACGCCGCCGGCCTGCTGGAAATAAGTAAACTGGGTGATTTCCTGACCGTCCAGCCATACTTCCCAGCCCAGCCCCCACGCGCCCAACGCGGGCGATTCCCAGTTGTCTTCCACAAAGCGGATGTCGTGCTCGCGCGGGTCAATGCCAAGCGCTTCCAGCGAGCCAAGATACAGCTCCTGCGGGTTGCCCGGATCGGGTTTGAGGATTACCTGAAACTGGTAGTGCTGCTGCAGACGGTTGGGGTTCTCGCCGTAACGGCCATCATCAGGGCGCACCGAAGGCTCAACGTAGCCGACATTCCACGGCTCAGGCCCCAGCACGCGCAGGAAGGTGGCCGGGTTGCCCGTGCCAGCCCCCACCTGGGTGTTGTACGGTTGCCAGATCAGGCAGCCGTGATCGGCCCAGTAATGCTGCAAAACAAGGATGATGGATTGGAAATCAAGCGGCTGGCTGGTCATGGTGAGAACTCCCTGGCGTACACAGTGATTGGCCGCGGCGCGAAAGGGCGCGCCGCCAGCGGCTTGATTATATCTTAATCCGTCACCAGCGCAGGCATGTGTCATCACCCCGCCAGCATCTTTCCGTGTGGTTTGTGAGCGGGCGTTGCCCGGTTGCGGCATTCGGCATCGACCCCCGCCAGACCGCGGATGAAAAAAACATGCTTCCCTCTCCACACGGCGAAGTAAGCACAGCCGACGCAGCATGTGGGGAGGGAAGCGTTCTGTCTGACCTTATCCTTTTATACCGGGCAAGTATTCCGCCTGGGCAGCCAGCAGATCATGCGCCAGTTGTTCAGCGATCTCCAACGAGGGCGCGCCGCCATCGAGCACCAGCGCCTGCACAAATTTATCGCGGCTGCCTTCCAGCGCGGCTTCCACCACCGTCTCAACCCACTGGAAACGGGTTGCCAGCGCACCGGTAAGCGCAGGCGGCAGGGGCGGTTGCGCCACAGCACGCAGCCCCTGGGCATCCGCTATGGCGGGTCCCTCCACAATCCCATCCAGCGGGAAACCGGGCGCCTGACCGGTGTTGGGCAGGTTGGCTGAATACACATCCCCCGCGTCGCTGCGGATGGAATTGACGATATCGATCACCTGCTCGTGCTCGCCGCCTTCATGACCCAGCCAGTCAACGGGCAGCGCTTCAGCCGATACACCGCGGGTTTCCATCTCAGCAAAGTCAGCGTCGCCTTCGGCTATGGTTCCCTCAAAGCTATACGAATCCATCCCCAACACGTGTCCGTAATGCCGCCCCTCGCGGAAGAACTGCGGGAAGAACTCGGTCACATGCCGGTCGAGCACGGCAGGGAAGGCGCCAAACAAACGGAACAGCCGCCACGAGAAGGGATCATGGTGCGGTTCATCCACCGGCTGCCCGTCCACCCGTTGCGCTGCGGCAATGCGCTGATCGGCAATCAGACGCAGGCGCGGCATGGCGTCCTGCCCGCACACGCGCACATGCGTGAACCAGGTCAGGTGGTTGTACCCCACCGCAGTGTAGGTCAGGTCGGCGGGCTGAGCGTCCAGCACCTCCGCCAGATAATGAGCGATGTGATTGACCCCGTGACACAACCCCACCACATTTGCACCGGTGGCTTTACGCACCGCCCGGCAGACGGGCGCCATGGGGTTGCCGTAGTTAAAGAACAGTGCGTCCGGACACAGCTCCAGCACATCCCGCGCGATGGCCACCATGGGCGGGATCATGCGCATGGCGCGCGACGTGCCGCCAGGCCCCACGGTGTCGCCGACCGGGTAATACAGCCCGTATTTGCGCGGGATAAACACATCCTGCTCCCATGCGCGCCTGCCCCCCACTCCGATGGTGGTGATCACCACCGTCGCGCCGGACAGTACGTCCCGCCGTTCAAGCGATGCGCTTAACGTCAGTTTTGCGCCGGTCTGGGCGATCATCTTTTGCACCAGCCGCTGTGCAACTTCCAACGCGTGTGGGTCAATATCCACCAGCGCCAGGTCAGCCGGCTGCCCGGTGCGGATCAGGTCAGAAACCAGCCCGCGGGTGAACACCGCCGAACCGGCCCCGATGATGACATATTTTTCTCGCATAAATCACACTCCAGTTCAGGCCAGTTGTGGAAACAGAAAGAAATTCTGCAGGCACACCCAGCCCATAAAGATGGACACAACCACAAGCAGGACGAACAACCACGACTTGACCCGCCGGGCACCAAGCGCGAGCGGCAGCAGCAGGAAGGGCAGGAAATCCAGCGAGAAGCGGTAACCCGCCTGCCAGAAACCGGTATTGAAATACAGCAATGAAGGCATTGCCACCAGTAATGCCGCCAGAGCGCCACCCCACGCAAACCGCTCCCGCCAGTGTGTGCGCAGCAGCATCAACCAGGCAGGGGTGGCAAGCAGCATCGAAAAACCCCATTTGGACAGGATGAAAAACGGCGGTTCGGCAATGACATCCACCGGCGGTGCGATCAGCGCGTAGTACAGGTTGCGCCCAAGAAATGCCGGACTGAACATGCCGTGCTGATCATGGAAAGCCTGCAGGATGGGTTCGTTGAGCATGTAACGGTAACCCAACTCAAGCGGGTTCCCGAAACGCGCTGCATTGTAAAGCCCCATGCCCACCCCTGCAATCAACATCGGGATGGCTGCGGGCCATAACCGGCGCAGCCAGTCCTTCAGCGGCGGCAGGCGTCCATCCACCAGCAGCAGCCAGTGGAAGATCACCGGCAAACCCAGCAGCACGGTTGGGCGGCACAGGCCAGCCAGTGATAACCACAGCCCCACCAGCCCGACCCTGCCCTTCTGCAATGCCTCCAGCAACCCCAGCAACACAAACGTCACCGTGAGGATTTGCGACGTAAACCACACCGACCCGAAGGACGACACCCACCAGTGCACCGTTCCAAACGCAAACAGTGCGGTGAGCACCGCCTGTTTCCAGACGGGCAACCCTGCCCCTTCTGCTGTACGCCTGCCCAGCGCACCCAGCAGTTGCCAAACGAGTGCAGCGTTGAATGCGCCAAACAGCATGGTGAAGATCACGTCATTAAAGTCCCGCCCCAGGGCGGCCACAAACGGCATCATCAATATTGCAGGCAGTGGCGGAAATGAAACATACCAGCGCCCATCGAACAGCGTCCAATCGTTTTCCAGGGCATTGGGCGGTGCAGGTGCAATATCCAGCCGTCCGTTTAAAAACGCATCCGCCAGGTACATGAAATGCGGCGCGCCGGATGGTCCCGACACCGTATCTCCTGCCGCCAGCCAGTACGCACCCAGCACCAACGCAAAGACCAGCAGCGCCGGCAACCATGCGCCCATTTTTAGCAGAGCCTGCCGGTGAGGCAGGCTCTGGGTTGATGGCTTGTGTCCGAAAGGCAATGTTTTTCCGGTCATGAGCTATTGTGTATCTTTCAGTGCGATTACTTCAAGCCAGATGTGGCAAAACCGCGCACGATCCAGCGCTGGAAGAATATGTACACCACCAGCACAGGCAGGATCACCAGCACGGTGGCAGCCAGCACCAGTTCGGGCCGCGGTCCGTGCTGATTGGAGAACCAGGTCAGGATGATCGGCAGGGTGCGCTTTTTGATGTCAGTGATCACCACCATGGGCCACAGGTAGGCGTTCCACACCCCCATGAACGACAGCGTGCCCAGCGTCGCCAGTGAGGCGCCCAGTTGCGGCATCACCACCAGCCAGTAGATCTGGAATTCATTGGCGCCGTCAATGCGCGCCGCGTCCATTAATTCATCCGGCACGGTTTGCTGAATAAACTGGCGCATCATGAAAATACCAAACGGGCTGAGGAACGACAGCAGGATCAAGCCCCACAGCGAGTTGGTCAGGCCAAAGCGCGACAGGATCAGGTAATTGGGGATCATCAACACCTGCGCAGGGATCATCATGCTCACCAGGAAGAAGCTGAACAACATGTTCTTGCCCTTGAAATCATATTTGGCAAGGATGAACCCGACCAGTGAGCTGGTAAACAACACCGCCAGCACATTTGCCACCGCAACGATGGTGCTGTTCATATAAATACGAAACAGCGGCAGGGAAGGATCATTGAAGATCTTCTCATAATTGCGCGTGGTGGGTTCAGCAGGGAAGAAGGTGGGCGGCGATTGGATAATCTCGGTGCCGGTTTTGAACGACGAAGCCAGCAGCCAGATGAACGGCAGCAGCGTGATGATCAGCCCGGCCAGTAGGATGATATACACCAGCGCCTGGCGCAGATTGACCCAAATTCGACGGTGTGAAGCGGGATGGGTTACAGCGGTCATGGCTAGTACTCCCAGTCCGTGCGCAGCAGGCGCATCTGAAGAAATGTGATCGTTCCAACCACAAACAGCAGCACAAACGAGATGGCCGCCGCCCAGCCCATGTTCTGGAAGCGGAAGGCGTTCTCGTAAATATCCAGTTCAAGCACCCTGGTCATGTTGTTGGG
Source organism: Levilinea sp. (assembly GCA_034429695.1). GTDB lineage: Bacteria > Chloroflexota > Anaerolineae > Anaerolineales > Anaerolineaceae > DAOUGC01. The sequence continues at coordinate 5,830 of DAOUGC010000181.1, read as the reverse complement.
GTCGCCGTTGGTCATCACCTGGATGATGTCAAACACCTGGAAGGACGATATCATCGTCATGACACACACAAACAGCAGGGTGGGTTTTAACAATGGAATGGTGATGCGGGTAAAGATCTGGAAGGCATTGGCCCCGTCAATCATGGCTGCCTCGCGGATTTCCTTGGGGATGCCCTGCAGCGCGGCGATGAAAATCACCAGGTTGTATCCAAAATCGTGCCAGATGTAGGCAATGATCACCGCCCACATGGCGATGGTGATGCCCAGAACGCTCAGGTTGGGGTCGGTCAGCCAGGCAATGGGCTTGCCCCCGAACATGCGAATGATGCTGTCCAGCAGGCCAAAGCGCGGGTCGTATATGTAGCGCCATAACATTGCCACCGCCACCGATGTGGTGATGGCAGGCAGAAAATAGATGGCTCTGAAAAAGCCTTTCAAGCGTTCGTGAACCGATTCAATCAGCGCAGCCAACGGCAGCGTGACGATCAGGTTGATGGGCAGCACCAGAAAGGCAAACACCAGGGTGTTCACCAGGCTTTGCCTGAACATGCGCGCCATCAAGGATGTACCGGCGAACATTTCACGGAAGTTATCCAATCCAACAAACGGATTGTTCCCCCCAAATCCCAGAAAAGCGCCTCCCACGCGGCCAGGGCTGTAGTCAAAGAACATCAACATCAACACCCAGATCAGCGGGAAGACCAGCACGGCCAGGATGTAAACAATGATCGGCGAAAGAGTGGATAGCAGGAAGGTCTTTTTCGCGGTCTGGCCGCCTCCCCGGTTGGCGCGGGCGGGACGGACGACAAAGGTGGATTTGGGGGCCTGGGTTGCCTGCATTCATCGCTCCTGTTACAGGATTTCTTTCCGGTGGAGAGGTGTACCCCTCCACCGGAAAGCCTTGCATGCGTTATTTCAACAAAACAGATTCCCTGTACTTATTGTAGCGTTGCGTTGGTCTCTTCATCAATCGCCTTTAAGGCGTCATCCACCGTCTCTATGCCCTGGAAGACATTGAGGATGTGCTGGTGAATGATATTGTAGAAGACCTGGTCGCGGTCGGGCATGTTGCCGATGTAGCGGCCATATTCCAACTGGCTCTTGATGTTCTCAATGAACGGCAGTGCTTCCACCAGTTTGGGGTCGTCGGTATTGGCAACCAGCGCCGGAATGGTGGCGGTGCCGATGTTCCACTGCAGGGCGTTGGCAGGATCCATGGTGACGAACTTGATGAAATCCCAGGCCACGGCGGCGTTCTTGCTGTTGGGGGAAACGGTCAGACCCCAGCCAGAGTCAGCCGCAAAGGTGGGCTGATCGCCAATGTAGGGAACCATCACGTAGCCAAACTCGCCGAATTCGGGGAAGTTGGTCAAACCGGTGGCAACCGCCCACGGGCCAATGTAAGACATGGCAGAGCGCCCGCCAAAGAAGTCATCCACCACCAGGTCCGAGGCGAACAGGGTGGAGTCCACCACTTTATGCTCGGCCACCAGCGAGTTCATCCATTCCAGGGTTTCCTTCGCTTCAGGGGTGTTGAAGGTGAAAGCGGTCTGATCGGCATTCCAGTAGTCACCACCGCGCTGCAGGATGCCAGCCATGAACATGAAGGGCAGGGTGTCACCGCCGAGGAAGTCCAGACCGGCCTGAACCATCACATCAGCATCGTCGTATTTGGTCAGCATGGCAGCGTCAGCGGCCATATCATCCAGGGTGGCCCAGGCAGGCGGGTAAGCCACACCGGCTGCATCGAACATGGCTTTGTTAACCAGCACACCGCCGTATTCAATGTTGAACTCCTGGGGAACGCCCTTCAGCTCGCCGCCGCAGGTGAAACCGCCGATTGAGGCAGCGTAGAAGATTTCATTTGCCTGATCCATGGAGAGCACGTCCCCCGGCACGCTGTCCAGGCGGTCAGAGTACGAGCACACCCACGAGCCAAACATCTGCATGATGTCGGCTTCCTCGCCAGCCGGCAGTGCGGTCTGCAGGGTCTGAATGTAGGTGTCGTAATCAAAAGTCTCGATGGTGATGGTCACATCGGGGTGGGCGGCGGTGTAGGCGTCCGCCAGAGCCTTATAGGACGCCTCGAAAGCGGGGTTCTGGTGCATCCAGAAGCGCACCTCCACTTTATCGCCGGCATTGGCGCTGTCTGGCGCAGCAGCCTGCGGGGTGCAGGCAGCCAGCACAAAAACAACCAGCAACATCAGGGCAACGATCTTTTTACTCATGGCTTCTCCTTTTTGAACAATCTTCCGATTTGCGAAACACAGTCAGCCGTGTCTGTGTTTTCACCCAATGAGATTGCCGGGCCGCGCTACAGTGAGAGCTTGATCACCGGCACCAGATTTTTCGGCATGTCCGGGTCAAGATCCCTGGCCAGGGCATGTTCAAGCGCCATCAGTTGCAACACCGGTAAGTACAGGGCAGCGCTGGCTTCGCCAGGCAGGCCGCTGTTGAAATCCACATCAGCGTCCCGTTCGGCAATCGCCACCACGCGTGCGCCCAGCGCCGCCATTTCGTTCAAAACAGCCATTTCCTGTTCGCGGTTCTCCTCAGAGACCAGGCCAATCATCAGGGTGTTTTCGTTGGCCATGGTCTGCGGCCCGTGACGAAACTCCATGAAGTGGAAAGGCTCTGAGTGGGACAGGCTCATCTCCTTCATCTTGAGCGCCACTTCGCGCGCCAGCCCGTGCCGGATGCCCGAGCCGAGGAAATAAAAACGCTCGAAACGCGGGTCCGCGCCCAGTTCCTTTGCCAGTGGGGCGTAACGTTCAAGCAGTTTTCCACAGGCAGCCGGTACGCGCCGGATGGCTTCAAGCAGGTCTTCGCGCCCGGCAGCCAGTGCGGCAAAGGCAGCCGTGGCCAGGTAAATGGCTGAAAATGACCGCGTCTGCGCCATGGATTCTTCCTGGGCAGCCGGGAACAGCAAATTAATGCACCCCATCTCCGCCAGTTCACGCCCCGGGTAACAGGTGAAGGTAATCACATCCCCATCGCCGCGCTGCTGGAAAGCACGCACCGCATGAATGGTCTCGGTGGTTTCACCCGAGCGTGAGACTGCCACCAATAAATTACGCCGCCCGGTGCGATAAGCAGAGGCGGCGTACCATAAGATTTCCGAGGCAGGCATCCCGGCGCTGTTGATGCCCGTCAGTTGCTGAAACAAAGCAGCGGCGGCCTGCGCCAGGTAGTAGGTGCTGCCGCAACCGGTAAAGTAAACATTCTCATAAGTGTTGTGCGCCAGTAAATTCTGAAGTTCGGGACGGTATGCCTCAAACTGCTTTAACGAATCAGCCCACACTTCTGGCTCACTCAATATCTCTGCCCTGGTAAAGGCGCCGTTTGATTTCATAAAATTTTCCTTGTTCTGGGATGCGGCTGGAAGCCTTTGTTACAAACGATCAATGATTGCCCGGTTTCGCGCTTGACGATCATTCAATCATCAAATGCAATCATATTTTAGCAAATTCAATCATTAAGTCAAGTGGTTTCTGCTTGACTTATGCATTAATTGCATTAAAATAAGCATAACTGCCGGAGAATAAACATGGTTCAGGATCAAAACGCGCAACTTATGAAAGCAGAACGCCAAACGCGCATCCGCGAGCTGGTGGAAAGACAGGGCCGTGTGGTGGTTCCTGAACTCAGCCTGTTGTTCGGGGTATCAGAAGCGACGGTACGACGCGACCTGGAGGAAATGGACGGGCTGTGGGTGCGCCGCACCCACGGTGGCGCCGTGCACCTGGAACGCGCCGCCAAGGAACCCCCCATGATGCAACGCGTCAACGAACAGGCAGAAGAAAAACGCCGCATCGGGCAGGCCGTGGCGGGCATGATCCAGGAAGGTGAAACCATTTTCTTTTCCAGCGGAACCACCGTTCTTGAGGTGGCGCGCGCCCTGCCGCAGGACATTCACATCACCGTCATCACCAACTCCCTGGCAGTGATCAACGAACTGGTCAGCCGTCCCCATATCGAGATCATCGTGCTGGGCGGCATGTTCAGGCAGACCGAGCTGTCCATGGTGGGGCATATCACCGAGCAGGCGCTGCGTGAGTTCAGGGCGCACCGGGTGATCTTTGGCGTACGCGCCATTGACCCCAAGCAAGGACTCACCAATGACTACCTGCCCGAGACCCTGACCGACCGCATCATCCTCACCATCGCACCCCAGGTGATCGTTGTCGCAGACCACACAAAATTTGGCCGGGTAAGCTCGGTGCTGGTGGCTCCCACCTCAACCGCATCATTGATTGTTACCGACACGCAGACCCCCGATGACATGGTGGCTGAGCTGCGCGAACTGGGCATCAAGGTTTTGCAGGTATAAGCACATGAAAAAATTTGACGTACTGGTGGTGGGCGAGATCAACCCCGATCTGATCCTGCGCGGCGATGTGATGCCCGAACTGGGACAGGTGGAGAAATACATCGACTCCGCCGATCTGGTGATCGGTTCCTCATCGGTGATCTTTGCCTGCGGAGTGGCAAAACTGGGCCTCAAGGTGGCCATGGCTGGCAAGATCGGCGAAGATGCATTTGGCGCGTTCATGCTGTCAGAGATGAAAGCCCGCGGCATCAACACCGAAAGCGTAAGCGTCGATCCCCATCTCGGCACAGGCCTGACCGTGATCTTTTCGCACGGCGTTGATCGCGGCATACTCACTTACGCCGGAGCCATGCACTCACTGCGCCTGCAGGACATCCGCCCTCAATGGATCGAACAGACCCGTCACTTGCATCTGGGCAGTTACTTTCTCCATGATCAGTTGATACCCGACGTGCCGGCCCTGTTCCGCATGGCGCACCAGGCGGGCGCCTCAACCTCACTCGACACCAATTACGACCCGCACGAACGCTGGCAGGGTGTTGAAGACGTGCTGCACCACACCGATTACTTCCTGCCCAACGAGGCCGAGCTTACAAGCATCGCCGGTTTGAGCGATGTACCAGGCGCACTGGCACGGCTGGCTCAACTGGGCCCCACCGTCGCGGTCAAACGCGGCGCGCAGGGCGCCAGTGCCATGCGCGGTCAGGAGATCTGGCATGCCGAAAGCATCCCGGTACAGGTGGTGGACACCACCGGTGCGGGCGACACCTTCGACGCCGGTTTCATCTATGCCGCCCTGCAGGGCTGGCCCATGGAACGTTGTTTGCGAATGGGAACGGTGTGTGGTGCGCTTTCCACGCAGGCAGTGGGCGGAACCGCCGCCCAACCCTGCCTGGAACAGGTTGTCGGGTATCTTTAAAATTCATCCTCATCTGGCGCCCCGGTTTGCGGACGCTGGCGGATATCCCGCAGAAACTGGGCTGTGTTCAACCCGCGTTCCAGCAAATAGGTCAGGTAATACTGCAGCAGGTTTTCCACTTCCTTTTGTATCCCCGTGGGGATGGCAACGCGGCTGGCTTCGGCGTACCCACTGCGCTGGTAATGGCGCAGGTACTTCAAAGCGTGCATGGACGCCGGCCTGGCCTGTGGATCACGCGCACGGCAGTTGGGACACAACACCCCGCCGTGCTCGGCTGAAAAAAACTGGTCGCGCGCAATGATCTCTTCACCACAGCCAACACAGTTGAACAGATCGGGGCGATACCCCAGAATATCCAGCAGGCGGATCTCATAATAATGCACAGCCGTAATGTAGTTTTGTTCTTCTGATATGCGCTGCAGCGTATCGGTCAACAGGCGGAAGAGCATATGATTGGGGCCTTCTTCGCCGGTGAATCGATCAAGCAATTCAACAATATAAGCAGCATATCCGGTGCGTTCCAGGTTGTCACGCAGCGGCAGATAGGCATCCACGGTTTGCGCCTGGGTCACAATCCACAG